>CADBTF010000172.1 GCA_902797485.1 uncultured Ruminococcus sp.
CACTAAGTAACGCAAAGACACTTCTGCCGTGATACAGCAGAAGTGTCGGAATAAAAACTTCTTTATTGCGCCTGCGCTAAAGGGCGGCCTGCTTTTTTTTATCACTGCAAAAGAAGAACTCCTGCGCCGGTCAGGCACAGGAGCTCTTTTAATATGCTGTTACTTATTCTTGTTAGCCTCAAATTCCTTGATCTCCTGATTCAGAGCTTTAAGCTCGGATTCAACAGTTGTTGAATACTGCTCACGAACCTGGCTCCAGGTGGGCTGGTTGCCTTCTTCGTCCTGAGTTGAGGGGCCGTTGTAGAGGTAATCGACAAGGCACTGATTTCCGTCGAACTGGTTCCTGTCGCCCAAAGCGTAAGATACGCCGTAAGCATAGTCAAAGGCCATTAAATAGTCATCTTGTATAACATCGTTCTTGACCTGATACATTTCTTCGGTCCAGAGCGGGTTGTTCTCCATAAACTTTGCCTTGTTGGTCTCCTCATACTGCGGGTCGGTGTTGGCGATCTTGCAGCAGTTCAGCCATGCCCCTACAGCATCGGCCTTCTTTGAACCCTGAACCCACATATATGCGCTCATGTCAGAGGTGGTTATCTTCTGCGGGTTATCGGTATACTGCGGCATAGGAACAAGGCCCCAGTCGTCCTCCTCCTTCGGGCCGGCTGTGCCGGTGTATGCCCATTCACCCATACCGTAGAACAGTGCTCCCTGATTGAAGCATTCCTCAGCACTGCCTATCCAGCCGCCGAGTATAAGGTTTTCCTTCATCATATCATAGAGAAGTGTCTGAGCCTTTTCAATATCAGGGTCAAGCAGGTTGCTCTCAAAGGTGTTGTCAGCCTGATTGTACTTTACAAGGGTCTTGCCGGTCTGCTGAACGATATGTGTTCTGAAAAATCCGTTGATGCCGTAGCGCTCGGAATCGCCTGTAGCGTTGGTGACATAGTCAGTCATGACCTTGTGCCAGTTATCCCAGTTCCATTCGCCGTTCATGTAAAGCTCATAAGGATCGTCAAGGCTGTCTGCTTCGATAGCTGCCTTGTTATATAGCATCATAGCGGAAGCAACGTACCCAAGCGGAGCAACATAGTGCTCACCGCCAAGCATGAACTGGTCAGCAGTTTCTTTTGAGGATTTCCAAAGATCGGAATCAAAATCAACAAGGCTGTCGATCGGCTGATACATACCCTTTACAACGCCCGAAGGGAATGCGAGCCACTCATACTTGAATATATCAGGGCTTTCGTTGGCAGCGATCGCAGAAGCAAGCTTGCTGAATCTGTCAGCATTGGAGGTGCGGTCAAACTTTATGCTGCCGCCCTTCTGCTCAAACAGTGTAAGAGCAGTGCTTTTCTCAGGGTTGGATCTTGTGGGGTTGATGTCATTCTCACCGAGATAAATGATCTCTGAATCTGCACCGGCAGGGAGAGTGTCTATCTCGCTGGTCTCCTGAACTTCAACATTGTTCTTTTCCTCGAAGCTCTCGTCAGCGGCAGTGGTGGTTTCGGCGCTGGATTCTGTGCTGGTGCCGCCTGAACTGCTGCTGTCAGAGGAGCCGCAGGCAGAAACGCCCATTGCAAGACAAACTGCCATGGCAGAAGCTAAGATGCGCTTGTAATTCATGATACATTACCTCCGTATATAAATTTATGTACTTATATTATATCAGATATTGCACTTTCAGTCAATTCGTAGTTTAAACAATTACTTTCAAATTTTTTATAAGTATTATACAAATAACTGGGAACGAATGTTAAAATAGCGGTATATCTTAATTTCCTCTGATTAATATACTTTTATACAGCAAAATATTCAGTTTCATATTTTCATATATATATTTTTTTCCGCCCGGATACCGTATAGGACAAATGATAAAAATTTTTAATATAAATTCTAAAAAGCTATTGCATTATCTTTATAAATAGTGTATAATAACTATATATAAAAATTGTGGGATGGTGTAATGAAGCTATATACAAATAAAAAGTATAATACCATTGCTTTGTATGCTATATTGGTAATTGCTGTCAATGTAGTCATTGTAACAGCTATCTTCAAATTTAATGCGATCATCAATATCCTGAGCAAGCTCCTGAACGTTGTGATGCCCATTATCTGGGGCCTGGGCCTTGCTTTCCTGATGAACCCGCTTATGGTATCCGTTGAGAGGATATATCAAAGGGCCGTCAAAAAGCCTAAACGTTTGAAGCTCATGCGGGCAATCTCAGTATCTGTTGCCGGTATTATTTTCCTTGGAGTTATCGTCGGGGTCATCGCAGTTGTTGTTCCTGAATTTGTAAACAACTTCAACAATATTATAGATAACTTCTCAAACATGGTCCAGAACGCTGAAAAATGGCTCTATAAGATCTTTAAGAACTACCCGAAGATACAGGAATTCTTTAATTCACAAATGTCAAATGTGGGTACGGACCTTATCAATATCCAGACTGTTCTCACCAATATCATGGACAGTGCTGCGGGATTTTTCAGCTTGCTTTATAATTTCGCACTTGGGTTCCTTGTTTCGATCTACCTGCTGCTTGGCAAGGAAACGCATATCGCACAGTTCAAGAAGATACTCTTTGCCAAATTCCGCAAGAGCACCGCTGATAAGATACTGCAATTCGGAAACGATGCCAACCTTGTCTTCTCCGGATTCATCATCGGTAAGATCATCGACTCTCTTATTATCGGTATTATCTGCTTTGTGGGCCTGACGATCATCGGAATGCCGTATAATGTGCTGATCGCAGTTATTGTCGGTGTTACAAACGTTATCCCGTTCTTCGGGCCGTTTATCGGTGCTGTGCCCTCTGCGCTGCTCATCTTCCTTGAAGAGCCCAAAATGGTCATCTGGCTGCTGCTGTTCATATTCCTGCTCCAGCAGTTCGACGGAAATATCCTCGGGCCTAAGATTCTCGGCGGTTCCACCGGATTGCCTGCTATCTGGGTAATGATCGCATTGTTCGTCGGCGGCGGATTGTTCGGCTTTATCGGAATGCTGCTCGGTGTTCCTACCTTTGCTCTTATCTATAAGCTGACCCGTGAGCACGTCAACAATAAGCTCAAAAAGAAAAAAATGCCCACTGACACTCAATATTACATTGACAACGCCGGAAAGCTTACGGAGCCTCGTGTCCGCAAGACACCCCTAAGCCCAGAGGAACTGGATAATATGGTCATTCCTTCCTGCGATGAGGTCAACGAGGCTGTTGATTAAAGCAAATATTTAAGCCCTGCTTCTTATATGAGGCAGGGCTTTTTAGTTTAGGCTTTATGTTTTAGTACAGGCCGTACAGCCATTTGGCTGCAAATCTTCCGATGAAGCTTAATCGGTCGGGAACTATGCCTGCTTTGAGGTGCTCTAAAGCTGTTGTAGCTGAAAAAACTTCCTCCTCAGTGATGCTGCTGTTAGATCTCAGATGTGCTTCAATGGCGAGGCCGGAGATCATTGTAATGTCCGGGACAATGCTTTCAAGGCCATTTTGCCTGCACTTTGAAATAAGGTTCAATGCCTGAGCTTCGTCAGATACATTTGAATCGTCCGAAATATTGATAAGTGACAGGTATTTCAGATAATAAATGTAGATATATATAACAGCCTTGCTGCGGTCCTGCTGAGAGATCAGGCCACGCTGTTTTTTGAGCTTGTGCATTCGGTTGATGATGAACGCAGTCACTATAACAGCCAGTATAAGCACATAAGCAAGTATCGTTTTTAAGATCGGCCATATATTGCTTGGAGTATCAGAGTTTTCTTTAGCCGTATTACTTGAATCGTTTCCGCTGCCGCCGGTAACAGCTTTCGTAGTGGTGGTTGAAGAGCTGCTTTTGTTTGAAGCTGTTGTGGGCTTGCTGATCTGAGTGGCAGCCTGTGTTGTGGTCGTGGCAGGGGTGGTGGTAGTCGGCTTGTTTGGATTGAGCTCACTTTCGGATTTGTTGGGGTTTCCGCCGTTCTGGTAGCCCGGTGTAAATTCAAGAGGCACCCAGCCGATGTTATCAACAAACACCTCGCACCAGGCGTGAGCTGATTTATCTGTAACGTTTACTTTTATTACAGTATTTCCTTTACTGTCGCTGGTGGTGATGAATTCTGTCGGAGCTATCACATAGCCCTCCACATATCGGGTGGGGTAGCCGAATTTTCTCATCAGCATAGCGCCGGCGCTTGCAAAATATGAGCAGTAGCCCTTCTTTTGTTCTGTCAGGAAATAGTCGATAAAATCTCTGCCGGTCTCGGTCTTGCCGGGGTTCAGGTCATATTTGCATTTTGAATCCAGATATTCCCTGATGGCCTCATAGCAGCTGAACATATCACGCTGCCTGTTGAAAATATCACTTGACATCTTTTCGCTTATATCATCAAAGGCATTTTCAAGGCCCGGTGAACGGTAAACCTGCTTATAGACCTGATTTACAAAGCTTGAATAGCCGAAATTCAAAGGGCTCTCAGTATTTGAGAGATAGCTTATCTTGCTTAATATGCCGTTGGAGGAATTCCAGTTGTTTCCATATATGCTCATGTCATAGAAATCAAGCTGGTATTTCCGCTTGTTGAGCTTTACGCTGCCCTCCTCCTTGAGCTCTATTATTTCGTCCTTGACACAGTCACGGCTCAGATAATCAGTCATATAGGGAGCATAAGCAAATCTTTCATCTGCCTCTCCCACTCCTACAGAGATCGTATTGGTGCTTTGGGTAAGCCCGCTTTCGGAATACATTATGTGATTGAAATTCTGTATTGGAGCATTGTCTCCGTAACGCTTAAAATCATCGTAAACATTATCTGTTACATCCAGCTCGATGGGGTCCCAGGTGTTGTTACTGTATTTTCCGGCAACATAGCCTCTGAGGTAAAGAGTATAGGCAGGCTGATAGAGCACTATTACATCAAGAGCAGTTGAGTTGTCGAATTCGATACCGTCCTTTTCTCCAAGTCTGCCGCCGTTAGTGGGGCCGACCTCCTTAACATTTCCCTGACCGAATTTATCGAACAGTTCGGATAATTTATCAATAGAGAAATTATCTACTGCCTCTGTGATATTGCTCCTGAGCCTGTCAAATGATTTAGGACGGACAAACCCGGTGACTGCTGAAAACAATATTGATACAGCAAATACGCAAGCGCATATCACTGCTATTATGGAAATGTAATTTGTAAAGAATCTGTTCTTTAATCGCTTTGATGTGAAATAATAGGCTCTCTTTCGCCGGTGTACGGCAAAGGTATTGTTTATTCCGGCTTTGTTGGTCGAATGGTTTATCATAGTGACTGAAAGCACGATTATCCAGCCTATGACTAACCCGACGGCTGAGAATGTCGGCGGGTTCCAGCCGTGATAAAGGCCGATCTCCATGAATGGGAAAGTAGCAATGAAATATATAGGAAAATCAAATCTGAGTATGCAGGCTAAAGCTATAAGTGCTGTTACGATAGCAGCCAGGAACATCAAAAAGTGAAAGAGCATATAATCATGCTGCTTTGGGTCAAGCTGCTTGACGTATTCTGAAATATCGACGACGGTTATATCTGCAAGCTTCAGGTATCGGTCAAGGGCGATATAACAGCCGTTGATAATATCGTTGAATAATATTATAAGATAGCTTATCTGAAAAACAAAATAGCCTATCCCAAAGACCTTGAACATTCCGTTTCCTGTGCATAGAGCTGCGAATGCAAGAGTGACCAGCACTATTGGCAGGAAGGTGATAGATTTTGCATGAATGAAGGAGCAGAGGATATTCATTGTGAACAGTGAGGATAAAATGCAAAGGATCACCCTCATCAGCAGAAGCCTGTCCTTGCCCGGCTCAATGCCGGTGGAGATCGCTATATCTCCGTCTATTATGATACCGTTGGGATTAATTATTCCTCTCTCGGTATTCTTGGTTTTATTACCTTTCATGTTGTCACCTTTTTGTTTTTATATGTCTATGTTTTCGATGCTCTCAGCTATGGCGTTCACTGCCAGCGGAGCATATACAAAGCTGCCGTCCGTATAACCGGAATCGTTTGAGGCTGACGGGTCAAGCACGGTGTATTTATAGGAATAGCCTGATTCCATGAGTTTGTTTTTGGTACTGTCACTGAGGCCGTTTGTAATATACAAAACATGGGCGCAGGCAGTGCTGCCGTTATACAGATCAGATAACACGTCTGCCGGAGCAGTGCTGGCTTTTTTTAAGCTGTCGTTTACAAGCAGCCTGATCGCAAGGATATAGCTTTCAAAGTCATTTACTGTGATCTTCTGGTAGCCCTCATTAGTTCCGGTACACCACAGTATGGAATGGGTCATTTCATTTTCGGCAAGGTGCAGTGACAGCGCCGCTGCGGTATCTATCATGGTATCTATTATATCCAGGTCCTTAAAGCTGAAGCTCAGGCCGGAAAAGTCCAAGGCTATCAAAACACCGTTTGTGATCGGCAGGGAGTAGTCCTTTACCATCATATCGTCCTCCTTGGCGGAAAGCTTCCAGTGTATTCGGCTGATCTTGTCGCCCTCGTTGTAGGCATGGATATCGAATATCTCGCTTGGGTCATCACCCTTTTTGTTTTTGGAGAAGCTTTCGCTTTCAAGCCCAAGCTCCGAGTAGTTGTTGATCTTGTTTTCAATGGGGATATGGTCAGGGAAAACGACAATTCTTGTGGCATTGAGTCCGGTTTTAGGCTTTATTCTGAGCCGTATTATTTTCAGCATATCAAATATCCTGACCTTGCTGATCTCGACTTTGAGTGAGCCGTAATGCTTATAGGAGAGCCTTAAAGTCAGTACTTGTGTGTTATTTGGGAAGATTGGTGTGTGTATCTTAAAGGATTCTGTCTGCTGGCCAAGCTCTGCTTTGTATTTTACTGTTATATCACAGTTAGGCACCGGCAGCCTTGAATCATTGTCAATGATTATGTTTACCGGAACGCTGCTGCCTTTGGGAGAAGACTGCTCAACAGTCTCAAACCCGATTTTGAGGTTTCTGCGTATGAGAAGCATTATTACGCCGAATATGAAGGGATAGGAGGCTACAAAGCAAAACAGATAAAAGGAGAAAGCGCCCTCATAAAGAATATAAAACAGCAGTGCAACAGTAAACAGTATCAAATATATAACTATCATATCGTCACCTGATTATTGATCTTAGGCACAACAACTCCTTCAATAATGCTTTTTAATACAAGCTCATAGTTCAGGCCGTTAAGCCGGGCCTTTGAATTCAGGATGATCCTGTGACCTGCTACGTCCTTGAAGGCATAGGCCACATCATCAGGGGTGACATAGTCTCTGCCCTTTAACAGGGAAGTAGCTTTTGTCATTTTCAGCAGTGCAATAGTTCCCCGGGGGGAGAGCCCCAGCTTGATATACTGGTTCTTTCTTGTGGCATCAGATAGTCTTACTATATATTCAAACACCTCATCAGACACATATATGTCCTCAACGATCTTACGGGCAGCCACAAGATCACTTGCAGTAACGACGGATTCCACTGCATCTATCGAAACCTGATTTTGCTTGGATTTAAGCATTTCGATCTCATTCTGAACGCTTGGATAGCCCATGCTCAGCCTGACGATAAATCTGTCCATCTGTGATTCCGGCAGGGATTGAGTGCCTATGGAGCCTATCGGGTTCTGGGTAGCGATAACTATGTATGGGTCGGGCATCTGATAGGTCGTGCCGTCAACAGTCACCTTTCCCTCCTCCATTATTTCCAGCAGAGCGGACTGTGTCTTTGAGGAGGTACGGTTTATCTCATCAGCAAGGAAAAGGTTTGTCATTGCAGCACCCTGCTTGTACTCAAAATCATTTGTCTGCTTATTAAATATAGTAAAGCCGGTAACATCAGTGGGGAGCACGTCAGGGGTGAACTGTAAGCGCTTATAATCCAAAGACAGCGCCTTGGATAAAGCAAGGGCAAGTGTTGTTTTTCCCACTCCCGGAATATCCTCCAGCAGGATATGCCCTCCCGCAAGTATGGAGAGAAGCACCTTGATAATAGTTTCGTCCTTGCCGATGATAACCTTTTTAACTTCTGTTATGACCTTTTGCGAAAGCTGGAGCACTCTTACCTGCTCCGGTGACAGACTGTTTGCCATTTTGATTTCTCCTTTTGTTTTTTAGTCTTTAGTCTTTTGTAAAGCATAGGCTATAGCTGTAACTGCCGGGCTATAGCGGGGCTGAAAGCATTTGAAAGCGCGCTTTACATTTTCCAATTATAATATCTGAATACAACCCCACATTATATAATACCACAACTTTAATATTATTGCAATAGTTAATTTGATTTTTTGACGAATGTTTTCAGTCACATTTCTTATGGTCTTGTTCTCAAAGCCCAGTCATAAATAATGGACAACCACATATAATTAACTAAGAAAACAAGATGAGGTGATTCTCATAGTTAAAATAAACAGCAAGCTCTCTCAGGCTGTGACGATGTTGAGCGAAAGGCTTGCATCGGCGGTATGCAGGCTTGGTTATAATGATATGAAGGCAGTTCGTGAGCTACGTCTGCGGCGGGGAGGCTTTCTGATAGCTTCAACAGCCGAGGGTGAATACTATATTTCCGGCGATGGGCGCTTTAAGCTGTCGCCTGAAAACGCAGTAAGGATATTTGATGAGGATATTGAGCATACATACCGGGCGGCATTGAAAAACTCTATACACTCCTTTGAGAATGAGATCAGGCAGGGGTATGTTACTGCCCCAGGCGGGAACAGAGTCGGCTTCTGCGGCAGAGCGGTAATGAACGGAGAACAGCTGTATACAGTAAAGGAAATATCTTCCATAAATATAAGAGTATCCTCTGAGATCATAGGCTGTGCAGATGAGCTGTATGACAGGTTATTTTCAAGGGGGCTGTGCTCAGTGATAATTGCCGGTGCTCCTTCAAGCGGAAAGACCACACTGCTCAGAGACCTGTGCCGGAAGCTCTCCGGAGACTACAGGGTGTCACTTATTGATGAACGCAGTGAGCTGGCGGCTTCTGTGGAGGGCCATGCAGAGAATAACGTCGGAGATAAAACTGATATATTCTCCGGCTATCCTAAGCTGGAAGCTATTTTGACGGCTGTAAGAGTAATGGCACCGAGAGTTATAATCACCGACGAGATAGGCGCCGGCGACGAGCTGAGGGCTTATGAGTATGCGATAAATTCCGGTGTAAAGCTTATTGCTTCCTGTCATGCAGAGAGCTTGACAGAGCTGAAACGAAGGCCCATAGCCCGTGAGCTGATTTCTCAGGGAGCCTTTGACTGTGCGGTGTTTCTTGGAACCGGCAGCTTCGCCGGAAGAATTTCTTCACTGCACTTTTTAGGTGATAAGGAATGTTCAGACTTAGCGGCTGTATACTGATCGTTGTGGCAAGCTCCTTGTATGGGATAACTTATGCCGGAAAACTCAAAAGGCATACAAGGGAGTTGACTTGTGTGATCTCAATGCTGGGAGAGATCTCCGAGCTGATAAGATACACAAAATGCACCACCGAAGAAATACTAAGCAGGCTTGCGGCTGATATTAGCTATAATGAGCTTTTGAATTCAATCGGCAGAGAGCTGTATCCTGATGAATCGAAGCTCCTTGATGATACGCTTTCAAAGCTTGGCACTACTGACAGTGAGGGACAGCTGGCAATGATCGGGTATTCAGTCAGCAGGTTCAGAAGCATGAAAGAAGCAGCGGAAGCTGCACAGAAAGAAAAATGCCGCCTCTATGAGGTATTGGGATTTATGTCAGGGGCGTTTTTAGCAGTATTATTAATTTGAGGAAAGCCAATGGAAGTTGATCTGATCTTTAAAATAGCGGCTATCGGAATAATTGTAGCGGTCTTGAATCAGCTCCTGAAGCGTGCTGAACGAGATGAGCAGGCTATGATGACAACTCTTGCCGGATTGATAGTTGTACTTATGATGATCGTCAATCAGATAGGGAACCTGTTTGAGACTATCAAAAAAGTATTTGACCTTTAGAGATGGATGTTTTCACAGCGGGAGCACTTTGTGTTGCAGTCTGCATTGCTGCTCAGATCATAAAAAATAACGGCGAGATAAAAACCGCTTTAGTCCTGCTTTGTACTGCAACGGTCGTGGGCTCTGCGGCAGCGGATATTCTGGATATAAAAGAGCAAATTTCCGCTTTGCTTGAAAAAGCAGAACTTGATGAGCTCTATCTGAAGGTGATATTCAAGGGCTTAGGAATCTGCTATATCACAAAGCTTTCAGCTGATTGCTGCAGGGATAACGGCCAATCTGCACTGGCGTCATCAGTTGAGATAATAGGGAAGATGTCCTTGATAGCTGTGGCTATGCCTTTGTTCAAAGCAGTTATTGAAATAGTAGAAGCATTATTGTTATGAGTATTACAAAGCCTTTGACCGCTATACTGACAGTTTTGTTAATATCTGTATTTGGCTTCGGAATGATCGCAGCAGCTGATGAGAGCAGCGAGCTTGATGAGCTGAAAGACAGCATCAACACCAAGCTTACAGAAGGCACAAGCAGTGAAGCGCAGGAGATAATAGGTGATTTTGAGCTTGATGTGGGAGACCCTGACAGCATAAACGAAATAACAGTCAAGGGAGTTATGGAAAAGATCATATCCTTGTTTTTCGGCAATATCTCATCACCCATTAGAGTGCTTGGAAAGCTGCTGGCTGTTTCCGTGCTGTGTACGCTTGCCGGGAGCTTGGCTGCTGAGAGACTTGAGATCAGCGGGGTTTATAGGATAATAGGCTCACTGGCAGCGATATTGTCTGTGTATGACTGCCTGCAGGATTGTATTTCTGTGACTGCCTCCTGCCTTAATGAGCTTACAGTGTTCATGCTGTCATACATACCGGTCTATGCGGGAATAACAAGTGCCGCCGGGCATATCGTGCAGGGTACAAGCTTTTACGGAACAAATCTGTTCCTGTGCGAGGCTGTGGCGTTTATTGTCAAGAGCGTGTTATCTCCGCTGCTGAGCATACTGATCGCATTTTCAGTGGTGGGAGCCGTTAATCCGGATATAAAGCTGGGAAAAGCAGCAGGTACTGTAAAGCGGGCTATTACATGGGGGCTGGGTATACTGATGACTGTTTTTACAGGTGTGCTGAGCATACACAATGCTGTCGGCGCTGCTTCTGATTCTGCACGGACTAAGGCCATAAGATTTGCGGCATCAAGCTTTATCCCGATAATCGGCGGCTCAGTCTCCGAGACATATTCTGCGCTCAGGGGCAGCCTTGGCATCATAAAGGCGGGGACCGGTTCCATTGGAGTGATACTTATTGCGGCAATTGTGCTGAAGCCGATCATTGTTCTGATCTCCGCAAGAGCAGTATTAGCTATCGGAGGATTGATGTGCGAGATACTCGGACAAAATGAGATAGCAGCGTTTGTGTCAAATATCAGCAGCATTATTGCCATTGCCTTGAGCATAGTGATCTGCGTATCGATAATGTTTATTATATCCACCTGCATCGTTATGATGACAGCGACAGGCACAGGAGCATAGCTATGGGAGGTATCGGTAGTGTGGTGCTGACGGCGTGTATTGCAGGGATAGTCAGCACGATTGTTTCGGCGCTGTCTCCGAACGGAAGCGAAAAGGCAGTTCTCAGGCTGATGATAAGCATGATAGTAATTATCTGCCTGTTAAGGCCCTTGACAGGTATCGAGCCTGAGGATATTCTGGGGGCAATTGAAGGTCTGAAAAGCAGCGATCGCGGTGAGACACTGTCAAGTGAATTGGAGAGCTATGATATTAAAGCGGCAGAGCTGAGTGTTAAGCTGGAGCTTGAAAAGCTTCTTAAAAGCAGAGGCATATCATTTTCAAGCGTAGTAATAAAATGCGAAAGAGACGAATATGATTTAATAGCTATAAAAAGTGCAGAGGTGACAGTTCCTGCACAGGCTGACTATGACAAGCTGAGTGACTTGTCAGAGACTGAACTGAATAACACATCATTGATCATAAAGCTGGAAGAGAATTATGAGGG
>CADBTF010000173.1 GCA_902797485.1 uncultured Ruminococcus sp.
CCGATATGTGCAAAGTGATAGACCGTAGGCCCGCAGGTATACATAGAGACCTTGCCGGGCTCATTGGGAACAAACTCCTCCACTCTGTGGGAGGCTGAATTATAAAGCTTCATAAAGCAGTCATCCTTTCTCGTTAAGTGCGTTGAAGACAAGCATCTGCCAGTCCGGGCTGATCTTTGAGATCAGCTCTTTGCCGGCCACGGGTATCTTGCTTCCTCTGTAATATACCGTTTTGAAATTGGATTCCAGAACCGCCTTGACAAGCGGGGAGTCTGTCAGCTCCTGATCTCCCTCAAGGGTGCAGTTCTGTTTCAGCAGCTCAAAGAGCTCCTTGAGCTTAACGCATTTTCTTGCGTCGCAGAAAACCGCCAGCGTCACGGCGTCCGATTCTGCCAGCTTATTGCGGTAAAGGTCAAGGGCCATGAAATATTCAGTGTCCTTGAACCTGAAAATAAAAACGCAGCCCTCACCGAACTCCGCCGAGAAATAAAGGTCTCTCAGTTCTTCGTGGTCCAGCTCTATATCCATGAGCTTGCAGATCTTTCTGAAAACAGGGTTCTCCCTCACAGGGCCGCAGCCCAGAGGAGATCTCTTTTTAAACCGGTTTTCCACCAGCAGCTCGGTATCGTCTGTCTCATATTTATCGGAAAACAAAAGCTCCTGCAGGCTTTCTCTTATTTGCAGACTCACGCCCATGATGCTGAAGCCTCCCGTCTGAATGTCTTATTTGCTTGAATCAATGTATTTCCAGTATGCCTTTAAATATATCCCTCCGGAGATGACGGTGAGCAATACTGCTATCCATATCAGCCCCTCGTTTACCAGAAAGACTGTGGAATTCCAGTCCAGATCAGGGCTGCCCTTGGCGTCCGGGAAGATTATTTGCAGCACCATGATGGCAATTTGTGCCACCATTGTGAAGAAGGTCTTGAGCTTGCCCCAGATCCCGGCAGCGACCACAACGCCCTCGCCGGCGACCACAAGTCTCAGACCTGTCACCATGAACTCACGGGAGAGGATAATGACCACCGCCACCGGGTCTATCCAGCGCTCAAAGGCGAAGCATATAAGCGCTGACATTACCAGCAGCTTATCCGCCAGAGGGTCAAGGAATTTTCCGAAGGTAGTCACCTGATTGTAGCTTCTTGCAAGCCGTCCGTCCAGAAAATCCGTAACAGAGGCCAGCACATAGACTGAGAGTGCCCATACAGTGTGGTAGGGTATCCCATACCAGAGGATAAAAAACAGGAAAAACGGTATCAGGATAACTCTCAGCACCGTTAGCTTATTTGGCAGATTCATTTTGCAGGCTTCCTTTCAAAGCAGCTTAAACTCTTGTTCCAAGCAGGTCATAATCCATGACGTCGTCAATGGTGACCTTTACATATTCGCCCTCTCTGAGCTTTCTGTCGCTGGTGAAGAAAACCTTTCCGTCGATCTCGGGAGCGTCCATAGCGGAGCGGCCGAACCAGCACTCAGCGTAGCGGTCAAAGCCTTCGGTGACGACCTCAAGGGTCTTGCCAAGCTGTTCCTCATTGAAGCGGTCAGAAATGAACATTTGCTCCTCCATAACTATCTCGCTTCTTTTTTCTTTTATCTTAATGGGGACCTGGTCCTCGAAGGTGGCTGCGGGGGTGCCCTCCTCAGCGGAGTAGGCAAAGCAGCCAAGGCGTTCAAATTTCATTTCCTTAACAAATTCACAAAGCTCTGCGAACTGCTCCTCAGTCTCTCCGGGGAAGCCGGTGAGCATAGTTGTTCTGAGGATAACACCGGGTATCTTTTCTCTTATTTTCTTTACCAGTGCAGAAAGGCTTTCTCTGCTGCCGCCCCGGTTCATGCGCTTCAATATCTGCTCATTGCAGTGCTGCATGGGAATATCCAGATACTTGACCAGCTTTTCTTCCGATGCGATAGTGTCAAGCAGCTCATCGGTGATGCGCTCCGGGTAGGCGTAGAGGGTCCTTATCCACTTGATGCCCTCCACCTTGCAGAGCTCTCTCAGAAGCTCCGGCAGCTTAGGCTCACCGTAGAGATCCTCGCCGTAGCGGGTAGTGTCCTGTGCGATCACCACAAGCTCGGTGACGCCGTTCTTTGCCAGCCACTCGGCCTCCTCGATAATGTTCTCGATAGGCCTGCTGCGGAAGCGGCCTCTTATAGAAGGTATAGCGCAGAAGGTGCAGAAATTATCGCAGCCCTCGGCTATCTTTAAATAAGCATAGAACGGCTGGGTGGAGATTATCCTGCCGCCCTCGATATCCAGGGCTTCCTTTTCACCGAAGGCGGTGATGCCTCCCTCGCCGGAATACAGGTCACGGATAATGCTGACGATATCGCTGTTTCGGCCTATTCCGATAACAGCGTCCAGCTCAGGTATCTCCTTGAGCACTTCGTCACGGTAGCGTTCAGCGAGGCAGCCGGTGCAGATAACAGCTTTTATCCTGCCCTCCTGCTTTAACGTACAGAATTCGAGGATCGTGTCGATAGCCTCCTGCTTGGCGGACTCGATAAACCCGCAGGTATTGACGATAACGACGTCGGCAAGCGCAGCGTCGGCAACTATTTCAAAGCCCTCCTGCTTTAGCATAAAGAGCATTCTTTCGGCATCGACCTGGTTCTTAGCGCACCCCAGCGACACCATACCAACTCTTGTACTCATTAAAGCACCTCCGAAAAGAAAACCAGCCTATGCCCCTGCACAGACAATCTTCTTATATTATCTCACTTTTTGCCCTAAATGTCAAGACCTTTTTCAATCACAATGCAGGAGCGCACTCCGGGTGTTATCGCTTTGCTGCCATGAATATATTCTTTTAAGCACATACCCGGTGAGAACGTCAGAAAAATGTGCAAAAAAAGACGCCTGCTGCGATAAAGCACAGCAGGCAAGATCAGACAAAACATTCATTGTGTAAAAATTTGGAGATGGAGTATAGGTCAGCCGGCCAGCTGGTCGGCTATGAGGCGAAATGTGTAGACGCTGTTGGCTGTTTCAAATACTGCGCCGCCGGGGGTAAGGGTCAGGTCTCCGCAGCTTGTGGTGATGCAGCGGCGGCCGTTGTCGATGCAGGCGTAATATCTGCCGTCCTCAGTCAGCTTTATCACCAGGTAGCCCCCGAAGCCGAGATAGCTGTTCCTGCGCTCCCAGCCGGTGAGGACCTCGCTCCTGCGCTCGACCTTGATTATCTGTGCGTTCCCGATTATCTTGATGATCTTTTCCATAGTTTTAAAACCGTCCTTTCATTGTGTCTTGGGCTTTCCTTTGATTCTATTATACACCCGATCTCACATTTTGTCAGCCCATTTTTCTGGACAGTTAGTCAAAACAGCCGTTTTACAGTACATATTTCAGGACAGTTGAGACCGCTTTTGTGCATTTGCTGTTTGTGACTTGCTTTTGTTAAAACGTTTTAAATCTTTTGATTTAGTAAAAAAGAGATAACATTTTATCTATTAAAAAATGTTGTATTGCAATTAAACAAATGATATAATAATAATGTAATACTATACATAAATATAGTGCATTTTACACATAATGGGAATGGGAAAATAGTAAGGAGTGTGGAAGCATTGGAGTTTTACAGAGTATTTGAGCTGCTTATAAAGCGCATGAATTCAATGCACCAGATAGATTTGGATGAGATAAAGCCATATGTTGCAAGGCTTTGCGAGTACCTGAGAGTGGCTAAGGTCACTACCACAAGCTATGCCAATGCACGCCTTGAATCGCTGGACAGGGGCGAAAAGCTCATCACCTATGATGCCGGCGTGCCGTGCGTTGAGGCTATCAACAAGCGCATTGTTACTGAGATGATGTCGATAATCAGCTGCCGTGTCTATATCAAGGCAGGAGACGTTCCCTGGACGCCTGAGGAGCTGGACAGGATCAATCTGTTGGTCGATACCCTTTCGATATATGTCGGGCGCAGCCGTGTTATCAAGGAAGCCGAGAGGTTCGCTTTCTTTGACGATGACGGTTATCATAACCTGCGCTATTTTATCAAGAACGTTCAGCGCATAGGGCAGATCAATAATTTAAAAGGTATGTCTGCGCTCAATTACAATCTGAAGCATTTCTCACTTGTTAATCAGCAGGTGGGCAGAAGAACAGGCAGCAAGGTAATGAAATCCTTCTTCGATATGGCTGAGAGCATTATCGGCAATGAGGGTATACTCAGCAGAATGGGCGGAGATAACTTTGTGGCCCTCTGCCCCACAGACCGGCTCGATACCCTGCTGACCCTTCTGAGCGGCACTGCTGTAGTATATGACCAGGAAACCGGAGACAGAATAAATGTCTCTGCCTCGGTGGGTGTGTTTGTGGTGCCTGATGATTTCGTGTTCAACGACGTTGGGGATATTTTAGATAAGATAATCGCCTCAGTCACTGTCGCCAAGACCAGCGGTAAGGAGGATATAATCTTTTTCACTAACGAGATGCGTGCCCGCAAGGAGCATCAGAACCGTGTCCAGAGAATGTTCCCGGACGCTCTGCGCAATGAGGAATTCAGAGTCTACTACCAGCCTAAGATAGATATTATGACCGGTGAGCTTATCGGCGCCGAAGCCCTTTGCCGCTGGTTCCACCAGAACACCCTTATCCCGCCCAATGACTTTATCCCACTGCTGGAGCAGGGAATAGACATCTGCAAGCTGGACTTCTATATGCTTGATCACGTCTGCCGGGACATAAGGCGCTGGCTCGACGAGGGCCGCAAGGTGGTGAGGGTTTCTGTGAACCTGTCCAGAAAGCATATGCTGGACGTTGACCTGCTGGAGCACCTGCTGGATATAGTTGACCGCAACAACGTGCCTCACAAATATATTGAGGTAGAGCTCACCGAGACCACTACGGACGTTGAGTTCAAAGACCTGAAGCGAGTGGTAAGCGGGCTGCAGAATTCCGGCATAAGCACCTCTGTGGACGATTTCGGAATGGGCTATTCCTCACTGAACCTCATCAAGGAGGTACCGTGGAATGTTCTGAAGATAGACAAGAGCTTCCTGCCGGTGGACGAGGACGACGAAAGCAGCACCAGAAGCGTCATGTTCAAATACGTTGTGGCTATGGCTAAGGAGCTGGGCCTTGAATGTATCGCTGAGGGTGTTGAGACTGTGGAGCAGGTCAAGGTGCTCAGGGATAACAAGTGTGAGCTTGCTCAGGGCTTTTTCTTCGACAAGCCCCTGCCGATGGAGGAATTTGAGAAACGCCTTGATGTCCACCACTATGCTTTAAACAGCTAATGAGTTCCCGGCGGCAGCAGCTGCCGATATAAGATATATTCTGCACCGTTAATGTATTTCTAAAATATATATAAAAATAAAAGGAGTGCAAGGTTCATGAAGCAATCAACAGTCCGCTATGTAAGCGAGCTTGATTTCAGAGAGCAGCTATC
>CADBTF010000174.1 GCA_902797485.1 uncultured Ruminococcus sp.
AGTACCTCTGATGATGTGGTAACGCACACCGGGGAGGTCCTTTACACGTCCGCCTCTGATAAGAACAACAGAGTGCTCCTGCAGATTATGGCCGATACCCGGGATATAAGCGGTTACCTCAGTACCGTTGGTCAGCTTAACTCTTGCGATCTTTCTCATAGCGGAGTTAGGCTTCTTAGGAGTAGCAGTTCTTACTGCGGTGCAGACGCCTCTCTTCTGGGGGCAGCTCTGGTCGATAGCTGTCTTCTTCTTGGAGTTGTAGCCCTTCTGAAGAGCAGGAGCTGTTGACTTGGTCTCAAGAACGTCTCTTCCCTTTCTGACTAACTGGTTAAAGGTCGGCATATTCTCTCTCCTTTCGTAAGATATTTCAGCTGATTACAATTCGTCAGCATAAAATAAATTATATCACAAAAAAACGCTGCTGTCAAGCATTTTTAGCTTAACAGCAGCGGAAAATGTTTCACAAACTTCATCTGTGCAGGCGCCTGTGCAGGGTGCAAGGTGCACAATCAGGGCATTTCTGCCGGTGCAGAGAGCCCTACGGCAGCACGCTGCGGCTGTCAAATTCGCCCGACGGGCCGCTTCCCGCCTCACGGCGCTCCATGGCGGAGGAGCCGTCTTTATTGGTGCGCCAGATTATCGGGGACTGCTGGAAGAAATCCTCCGGCGGAGGGTCCTTTGGCTTTTTGGGGCGTGTCTCCTCCCAGAGCTTTTTCGCCAGCTCGTCGCCGGTGAGCTCGCCGTTTTCAAGGCCGTCGTCGAAATACATATTTTTCAGATTATCCATAGTGTAGGTGGTGTCCGACTTATCATAGCGGCGCCAGATCTGCTTATGCTGCTGGAGGTTCTTCTCCGGGTCGGGCTTAGGAGTTTCGTATTCCTTCTTATCGCCCTCCAGATATTCCTCCCTGCCCACTCCGTAGACCTTTCCCCGGTTCATGGTGTGCTCAAGATACCTTGCAGCCTTATCGTCCTCGATGCCGCTGGAATACATACCGCTCAGCACTGATTCCTCCCGGCGCCAGTTGTCAAAGGGGTAGCGGGGGTGGCTGCGCAGGGTGTGCAGGTCCACGATGATCGGGTGTGCGATAAAATTGGCACCGTTCGAGGCAGCTATAAATCCCGCTATGGCAGCCAGCTCTATAAATCTCCTTTCGGTAATAACGGCGGCAATGCCAATAACAAATATCACAAGCTGAAAAATATCCAGCGTCCTGACAAGCTTCCTTTGCTGCTGAGGGTCCTCAATGAAAATAAAGCTGTAGCAGACAAACCCGGCTGCCGCAGAGACACACAGAACAAAATCCGACACATCCAACGTGACCGCTCCGGGGAAAGTGACAAAGATAAGATAGAGCAGCGGGAGCATAGGCAGACTTATCAGCCAGATCAGGTGCTTGTCATGCTTGAACTGTGCTTTGAGCTCCTCGTCCGGCAGTATCAGATAATCGTCCTTGTCATGCTTCATAGTAACCCTCCTTCCGGCGGCAGAGTATGAGTTTTATTTCATAGCCTCAGCCAGCTCGTTCAGATATGCCAGCCCCGCAGGGTCGTTGGCTCCCAGAGACACATTCGGGTTTGCTGAGATATAAGCATTGGCTCTCTTGCCCTTGCCGATCAGCAGGCCAAGGCAGTCGGTGAGATAATACTCCCCCTGAGCATTATTCGGTGTCAGCTCAAAGAGCACCTCCAGCAGGTCAGAGGTGTTGTACCAGTAGCAGCCGGAATTTATCTCCTTGATCTCTGCCTGCTCCGGGGTGCAGTCCTTCTGCTCGACTATCCCGGAGATGCCGTCGGCAGTGCGGATAATGCGCCCGTAGCCGGTGGGGTCCTCCTTTTCGGAGGTAACGACGGTGACGGAATTGCCCTCACGGGTGTGGAGCTCCAGAGCCCCCTCAATGGTGGGCGGGTCGATAAACGGAGCGTCCCCGCAGAGGATAAGGGTGTTGCCGCCCCTGTGAGCCTCTAAGAAATCCTTAGCCATCTGAACGGCGTGGCCTGTGCCGAGGCGCTCGGATTGCAGCACAGTTTTGATGTCTGCGCTCCCCTGCCTGCCGGCAAGGAACTCATCTATCATTTCCGCCTTGTGGCCCTTGACCACGCATATATCCCTGATGCCGGCATTTTCGCAGGCAGTGATGACCCAGTCCAGCATAGCTCTGCCCTGTACCTGACAAAGCACCTTCGGCCCGTCGGACTTCATTCTTTTGCCCTGCCCTCCGGCAAGGATAATAACATTATTTTCCATAGGATATTCCTCCAGATCTCTTTTTGTATAGTATAGCATACAGCCGCTTAAAAGTCAATCATCAGCGGGCAAAACAAAAGCTCCGGGAGCCCGAAAGCTGCCGGAGCATATTTGATAAGATCAAAGCTTTATCTTCTCTGCGATGTAGTTCTTCAGCAGGTCGAGCCTTACACGCTCCTGTTCCATGGTGTCTCTGTCACGGACGGTCACGCAGCCGTCTGATGCGGTGTCGAAATCGACTGTGATGCAGAAGGGAGTGCCGATCTCGTCCTGACGGCGGTAGCGCTTGCCGATAGAACCTGCCTCGTCGTAGTCCACGCTGAATTCCTTGGTGAGCTCCTCATAGATAGCAGATGCTTTCTCGGAGAGCTTCTTTGAAAGGGGCAGCACGCAGGCCTTGAAGGGAGCCAGTGCCGGGTGGAAGTGCATAACTGTTCTTACGTCCGGCTTGTCGGGAGTGCCGATGTCCTCCTCGTCGTAGGCCTCGGTGATAACTGTCAGGAACAGTCTCTCAACGCCCAGTGAGGGCTCGATAACATAGGGTACATATCTCTCGTTGGTCTCAGGGTCAAAGTAATCAAGAGCCTTGCCGGATACCTTGATGTGCTGGTTGAGGTCGTAGTCAGTTCTGTCAGCAATGCCCCAGAGCTCGCCCCAGCCGAAGGGGAAGAGATACTCAAAGTCTGTGGTGGCCTTAGAATAGAAGCTCAGCTCCTCCTTGCTGTGGTCACGCAGGCGGAGGTTCTCCTCCTTGATGCCCAGTGAGAGCAGGAAATTCTTGCAATAGCTTCTCCAGTAATCGAACCACTCAAGGTCAGTGCCGGGCTTGCAGAAGAATTCCAGCTCCATCTGCTCGAACTCACGCACACGGAAGATGAAATTTCCGGGAGTGATCTCGTTGCGGAAGCTCTTGCCCACCTGTGCCACGCCGAAGGGGACCTTCTTACGGCTGGTGCGCTGGATATTTGCAAAGTTCACGAAGATGCCCTGTGCGGTCTCCGGGCGGAGATAGAGCTCAGCCTTGGAATCCTCGGTGATGCCCTGAAAGGTCTTGAACATCAGGTTGAACTGGCGGATATCGGTGAAATTGTGCTTGCCGCAGTCGGGGCAGGGAATGTTCTTTTCCTTGATGTAATCCATCATCTGCTCATTGGACCAGCCGGCAACATTTGTGCCGTCGAAATCCTCGATGAGGTTATCGGCACGGTGGCGGGTCTTGCACTCCTTGCAGTCCATAAGAGGGTCAGAGAAGGAGCCGATGTGGCCGGAGGCCACCCAGGTCTGCGGATTCATGAGGATAGCGGAATCAAGGCCCACGTTGTACTTGTTCTCACGGACAAATTTCTGCCTCCATGCGTCCTTGATATTATTTTTCAGTTCAACACCAAGAGGGCCGTAGTCCCATGTATTAGCGAGGCCGCCGTAGATCTCGCTGCCGGGGTAAACAAAGCCTCTGCCCTTGCAAAGGGTAACGAGCTTGTCCATAGTCTTTTCGGTATTTTTCATATGACATTCTCCTTGATAAGATAAAATTATACTTTTATATTGTATATCAAAACACAGGGAATGTCAAGGGATATTTTTTGAACAAACTCACGCTGCCCAATATTCGGTGAAGTTAATATAAGGCTATTGAATATAAGGCTATTGAAATTTCGTTCGCTGTATGCTATAATGGGTTTATCTATTGATACGGAGGTCAACCTATGAACAAGCTTCATATCGTTAAGCGCCTTGCGGCGGCGGGAGCGGCGGCAGTCATGGCGGCTAATGTGCTGCCTGCTGAGATACTGCCCGCTATCACTGCCTTCGCCGGGGAGCAGCTCGGGCAGACGGATTTTGAAAACGGCGTCGGTCTGCCCTGGCATATCGTTGAGTCCACTGCCGGAGAGATGAAATTTGAGATCTCTGACGGCGTTTACAAGGTCACTATCGTCAACCCGGGCGGAGCCTCCCGGGGCGGTGAGGACAGGTGGGACTGCCAGTTCAGGCACCGGGGCCTGAAGATAGTTTCCGGGCACCAGTACAGAGTAAGATATTCTATCACCCCCTCCAATGCCGGAAAGTATTACACCAAGATCGGCAACCTTGAGGGCAATGTGGAGGTTTGGCACAATATGTCCAACGGCTATGATCTGGACTCCCACTGGGACTGTATCCAGATCGGCGCCAACGAGACCAAGAACGTTGACCTGACCTTTACCGCCGGGCAGAATGTGGACGTGGCAGAATGGGCCTTCCACCTTGGAGGCGACGGGCAGTACACTCAGGGCGACTGCTTCCCGGCGGGAACTGTCATAACCTTTGACAATATGTCGCTGATCGACCTGACCTCCGACGAAAACGATTATGTGGCTCCCGAGGAGTGGCAGCGGGCAGAGGTGCTCACTGACCAGGTGGGCTACTTTCAGGACAGAGCAAAGCGGGCTACCCTGCTCTGCACCGACAAAGACTCCGTGGAGTTTGAGCTTATCGACGGCGACGGGAGATCTGTCTGGGAGGGCAAGTCGGAATACTACGGCTTCGACGAGGACTCCGGCGACACTGTCCACACCCTTGATTTCTCCGACTTTGACGGAAAGGGCAGCTTCCATATCGAAGCCTCAAACGGCGCCAGGAGCCGGGATTTCACTATCGGTGACGAGGACGTGTGGTCGAGCCTTGTTTATGACTCACTGAACTATTTCTATCAGAACCGCTCCGGCATAGAGATCAGGAGCGAATACATCACCTCCGGCGATAAGAACGCCCTCGCCCGTGCCGCAGGCCACCCCTCCGACAACGCCGAGATCCAGCAGACCTGGGGCTATTCCGGCTCCAGCGGCACCGTTGATGTCACCGGCGGCTGGTATGATGCCGGAGACCACGGAAAGTATGTGGTAAACGGCGGCTTCTCCCTGTGGCTGATGCAGAACCAGTACGAAATGGCAAAGGCGCTGGGTATCGAAAAGGTCTTTGCGGACGGCACCATGTCCCTGCCGGAGTGCTCCAACGGCTATCCCGACCTGCTGGACGAGGCCCGCTACGAAATGGAATGGATGTTCAAGATGATAGTTGCCTCCGGCGACTATGCGGGAATGGCCTACCACAAGGCCCATGACGAAACATGGACAGGCCTTGGCATCTCCCCGGCAGACGACGATAAAAAGCGCATCATCAAGCCCCCCACCACAGCGGCTACCCTCAATCTTGCCGCCTGCGCAGCTCAGGCTGCACGGCTCTGGAAGGGCATTGACGACAGCTTTGCGCAGGAGTGCCTTGATAAAGCCAGGCAGACCTACGAGGCTGCCAAAAAGCACCCGGATATGTTCGCCCCCCTTGATGAATCCGTGGGCGGCGGAGCCTACGGCGACACTGACGTTGAGGACGAGTTCTGCTGGGCGGCCTCCGAGCTTTTCATCACCACCGGCAATGAGGATTACCTTGACGACATCAGAGAGAACAAGTTCTATCTGTCCGTACCCACCAAGCTCGGGGGCGGCGAGAGCGTTGACACCGCCGGCTCCTTTGACTGGGGCAACACCGGCGCTCTGGGAACTCTCTCCGGCGCTCTGAATCTTGATAAGTTCGACAGCGACGACCGGGAGCTCATCACCGACGCCATCAAAAACGCCGGCGACCACTGGCTGACGGTGGAATCGGAGCAGGGCTACGGCCAGCCCTACAGCCAGTCTACATTAAGCTATAACGACAGCGACAAGGGCTATATCTGGGGCTCTAACTCCTTTGTGGCAGACAATGCCATTGTGCTGGCCTATGCAGGGTTCGTCACTGATGATGACAAATACCTTGACGGCGCTATCGGCGGGCTCGACTACCTGCTGGGAAGAAATGCCATGGACTATTCCTACGTCACCGGCTACGGCTCCCACACAACCGAATACCCCCACCACCGCTACTGGTCATATCAGATAGATCAGAGCTTCCCGAAGGCCCCCTGCGGAGTCATGGCGGGCGGCCCCAACTCCGGTATGCAGGACCCTTGGGTCCAGGGCATGGGCTGGAAGAAGGGGCAGATCTCTCCCATGAAATGCTACCTTGATAATATCGAGGCCTGGTCGGTAAACGAATGTACCATAAACTGGAATGCGTCTCTGGCATGGCTGAGCGCCTATGTTACCGCCTCAGCCTCTGAGATAAAGGCCGGCAGCACCGGCTCCGGAGCGGGCATCGAAAACAACGGCGGAGAGGGCAAGTCCAACGAGAACCGGACCTACGACGAATCAGAGGCGGAGAAAAATGCAGCCTCCGCAAAATCTGTCAAGAGCTCCAAGAGCAGCAAGTCCGATGCCGATGATGACAGCGATGAGGAAAGCAGCGAGGGCGGCATGAAGGGCTGGGTCATCGCACTGATCGTAATAGCGGGCGTGATAGTGCTTATCTCAGTGGAGGTATTTGTGTTCCAGATGGTCAAGCTCAACAAGCAGACCTCCCGGCCGGCACCTAAGCCCAAACAGGAGGATCAGGACAAACCGCAATAGAATATAAGGCTTCGGCACCTCTGCTCTGAAACAGCAGAGGTGCCTTTTTTCTGACCGGGCAGATATATTCTATATGTCAGGTTTTATATGGAGTCAGCTTCTTGACACCGCCCAAATAATATGATATAATTTAATAAAATTTGTAACTTTTTGACAAAAAAGGGAGGTCTGTATGCAAAACAGCCCGAAAATGCAGGAAGCCGCAGAACGTACAGAGGTGGAGCCAATGAACACTGATAAGAACAAAGCATTTGTGCCGAATGAGGATATGCTGGAGCCCTCCATAATGTGGATGGCAGAGCAGGTGCCGGGAGGATTTTTTATCTACAAAGCAGAGGGTGAGCAGGAGCTTATATATGTGAATAAGGTGTGCCTGAGAATATTCGGCTGCGAGACAGAGGAGCAGTTCAGGGAGCTCACCGGCTTCACCTTCAAAGGGCTTGTCCACCCGGAGGACCGGGAAAAGACCTTAGCCTCTATAGATGAGCAGATCTCCGAGCCCTCAAATAATTTCCTTGACTATGTGGAATACAGGATAATCCGGCGGGACGGCTCTGTGCGCTGGGTGGACGACTACGGCCACTTTGCACATCTTCCGGGGCAGGGAGATGTTTTCTATGTGTTTATAGGAGACATCACCGATAAGCATAACGTTCAGGTGGAAAATCACCGGCGCTCTGCGGTCTATGAGGGAATGATAGACCAGTTCAACGCCTTTGCCGACGACAGCCTGACGGTATTCCGAACCAACATAACCCTTGGCGTCATCGAAGAAGTCAGGGGCAGGGATCTCTATTACACTGATTACGCCGGCGGCTCCATTGCCGAAAGCGCCAGGGTGCGCTCCGAGAGCTTTCTCGTTCCCGGAGACAAGGAGCGCTATGACGAGATATTCAAGCTGGAAAAGCTGGTGGATCGCTACTACAAGGGCGAGGGGCCTGCTGTGTTCGTGGGCTACTGCAAAAGGCAGTCGGGCAGGCAGTGCTTTGTGAAGTTCTCCGGCTCTGCGGCTATCGACCCTGTCACCGGTGATGTTATCGCCTTCGGTGTTGAGACTGAATACAATACCCAGAAGGTAACAGAGGTGCTCAACCAGCGGGTGCTGGCGCAGCAGTATGATATGGTGTCATACATAGTGGGGAACCACTACGGCGTAGTTATCGGAGATGTGGCCAATATCAAAAAGGGAAATATCTTCCCCAAAAAGCGTGACGGCATCTATTCCGAGTATATCATAGATCAGGTGATCCCGGCGGCCTCTGAATCGGTCCATGACCGGGAGAAGCTCCTGACTGCGCTCTCTGCCGAAACGGTAGTACGGCAGCTGGAGACCCACGACACCTACACCGTAGACGTCACCTGCGACGATAACGGAGAGCTGTTCTTCAAGCGCTTCACCTATTACCTTGTGGACAAGGAAGCCAAATTCTACCTGCTGCTGAAATCGGATATTACCGATGTTATCAGAGAAGAACGTGAGAGAAGCGTGGCTCTGGCTGACGCACTCCATGCCGCAGAGCAGGCCAACCATGCCAAGACTGCCTTCCTCTCAAACATGAGCCATGAGATACGCACCCCCATGAATGCCATTATCGGCCTTGACAGCCTTGCCCTCCGCAAGCCCAATCTGGACGACGAAACCAGAGACTACCTTGAAAAGATCGGCGGCAGCGCCAGACATCTGCTGGGGCTTATCAACGATATACTTGATATGAGCCGTATCGAGTCGGGGCGTATAGTTATCCGCAAGGAGGAATTCTCCTTCCGGAATATGCTGGAGCAGATCAACACTATGGTAATGTCTCAGTGCGCAGAAAAGGGTCTGCACTATGAATGCAAGGTGATAGGCGGTGTCTCTGACCACTATATCGCAGACGACATGAAGCTCAAGCAGGTGCTCATAAATATCCTCTCCAATGCCATAAAGTTCACCGAGGCCCCCGGCAGCATCACTCTCACCGTGGAGCGCATGGCCTCCTTTGAGGACCAGTCTACTGTCAGATTCATCGTCAAGGACACAGGCATAGGCATGGACAAGAGCTTTATTCCCAAGATATTCGATTCCTTCACTCAGGAGGACAGCACCAAAAGCAACAAATACGGCAGCACCGGCCTCGGCATGGCAATAACCAAAAACATAGTCGAGCTGATGAACGGCACTATAGACGTTGCCTCCGAGAAAGGCGTGGGCACAGAGTTCACTGTGGTCATACCCCTGAAAAACTCTGAGGAAAGCGGCATAGGCACAAGCTATTTCAAGCCCGGCGACCTTAATGTGCTGATAGTCGATGATGACGAGATCGCCGCAGAGCACGCAAGGATAATCCTTGACGAGGTGGGCATAAAATCCGAGACTTGCTTCAGCGGGCATGATGCCCTGAATATGCTGGAGGTGGCCCATACCAAGCACACCCCCTACAACCTTGTGCTGCTTGACTGGAAAATGCCGGATATGAACGGCATCGAGACTGCCCGGCTCATTCGCCAGCGGTACGATAAGGAGACCACCGTTATTATCCTGACCTCCTTCAACTGGGACGAGATCATGGACGATGCTATCCATGTGGGAGTGGACAGCTTTCTGGCAAAGCCGCTGTTCGCATCTAATGTGATCGACGAATTTGAGCGCATCGCCAGAAAGAACAATATCAACCTTATCCGTGAAAAGCAGCGGGCAGAGCTGCGGGGCAGGCATATCCTCATGGCTGAGGACATCATGATAAACGCCGAGATCATGAAGCAGATAATCATGATGAAGGAAGCTGAGATCGACCACGCCGAGAACGGCAGGCGTGTGCTTGAAATGTTTGAGGCCAGTCCCCTTGGGCATTATGACGCTATCCTCATGGACGTGCGTATGCCGGAAATGGACGGCCTTGAAGCCACCGCTGCTATCCGTGCCCTGAACAGAAAGGACGCTAAAACAGTGCCGATCATTGCCATGACCGCCAACGCCTTCGACGAGGACGTGCAGCGCTCACTGCAGGTGGGCATGAACGCACACCTCTCAAAGCCAGTAGAGCCGGAGCACCTCTACCGCACCCTTGAGGAGCTTATCTGGAAGGCGGAAAACAAAACCGAATAAATAAACAACCCGCCGCAGCCATTATGACTGCGGCGGGGCCTGTTTTATATTTTGTTCTGCGGCCAACAGGTATCTATCAGCCGGAATACATATTCGCTGTTGCGGGTCTTGAGCCAAAGCTCGTCACCGGCGTCGGTGAGCTCACCCAAGCTGGTGGTGAAGAACCTGCCCTCTCCGACGATCTCAAGCTCATCGGGAGTATCCTCAGCGGGCATCAGCTTGTAGCCGCCGTAGTATTCCATTCTGATAAAGCTCTTGCCCGGAGCCTTGCTGGTGCTCTCATACACCGAAAGCACTCCCTCCACGCCGACATATTTCTCACGCCACTCCCAGCAGCCCTGAACCTCATCGTCGCTTCTGACTGCGCTTTCAAGCACCGCCCGCTCATACTGCTTCACAAGCCTCGGCATACTACAGCCGCCCCCCTTCGGTCAATTGATAATTGACAGTTGACAGTTGATAATTGATAGTTGAAAATTGAAAATTGAAACTCAACATCTGACAGCTAATAACAAAGCCGACCTCACACCAAGCTATGTCAAAAACTATCCTCCAAACCTATCTCTGACCCCGCCGTCACACAAAACCGACCTCTTATACTATCCTTCAAAAGGCGGCATTGCGCCGTCGCTGCTGCGACCGCTGCTGCGACCGCTGCTACGACTTATTTGAACTTTTCTTTGATCTTGTTAAAGAAGCTCTGGCGCTTCTGATAGTTGGTGTCGGATAGGGATTCCTCAAAGGCCTTCAGCTTTGCCTTCTGATCCTTGGTCAGATTCTTGGGTATCTCAACGGTTATCTTCATGTAGTGGTCTCCACGGTCAGAGCGGTAAAGCTTCTTTATGCCCTTGCCCCTGAGCCTTACTACCTTGCCTACCTGCGTGCCCTCCGGGATAGTGTATTTCACCTTGCCGTCTACCGTCGGGGCAATGATCTCAGCTCCTAAAGTCGCCTGAGTAAAGGTCAGCGGAACTTCTGTCCAGACATCGTAGCCGTCACGCTCGAAGATCGGGTCAGGACGCACATCCACTCTGATGTGCAGATCACCGGAGGGGCCGCCGTTGCTTCCGGCGTGACCGCCGCCCTGTACACGCAGGGTCTGCCCGTCGTCTATGCCGGCAGGTATCTCAACCTCTCTGTCAACCGTCTTCCTTACTGCGCCCTTGCCTGAGCAGGTGCGGCAGGGATTGTCAACGATCTTGCCCTTGCCTCCGCAGCGTGTGCAGACAGTCTGCTGGGAAATGTTGCCAAAGGGCGTCCTCTGGGTCACACGGCGGGTGCCGGTGCCGTTGCAGTCCGGGCAGGACTTAGGCGCTGAGCCGGCTGCTGCTCCGGTGCCGTGGCAGTCCGGGCAGGCCTCGCTGCGGCTGTAGCGAATGTTTTTCTTTATGCCGTTGCAGGCGTCCATAAAGTCGATAGATATGTTTGTGTCAATATCCGCTCCTCTGCGGGGAGCGTTGGGGTTGGAGGCTCTGCTTCCAAAACCGCCCATTCCGCCGAAGATAGATTCAAAAATATCGCCCATATCAGAGAAGCCGCCGAAGCCTCCCATGCCGCCGCCGGCACCCGCACCGTAGTTAGGGTCAAAGGCTGCGTGGCCGAACTGATCGTATTTGGCTCTCTTGTCCTTGTCAGAGAGCACCTCGTAGGCTTCGTTTATCTCCTTGAATTTTGCCTCGGCGTCCTTATCGTCAGGGTGCAGGTCGGGGTGGTACTGCCTGGCAAGCTTCCGGAACGCCTTTTTGATCTCGTCCTCAGAAGCGCCCTTCTGTACCCCAAGCACCTCATAATAATCTCTCTTGTCTGCCATAAGCATTCTCCTTTTGCCGTAATTGACAGCTGATATTCAGTTGCCTGTTATCAACTGTATCAACCCCATTAAACCGCAGAGCATTTCTGCCCTGCGGTCCTGGGACTTTATTGGTTTTATCCTGATCAGTTCACATCGGTGAAATCAGCGTCGATAACATCGTCACCGTTCTGGCCCTGACTGTCCTGAGCATTGCCGCCCACGCCGCCCATGTTGTTGGGGTCAAAGCCCTGAGCGCCGCCGGCTGCCTGCTGTGCCTGAGCAGCCTCCTGATAGATCCTTGTGGCTACAGGCTGGAATGCGTCCTCAAGCTCCTTGGTCTTAGCCTTGATAGCCGCAGAGTCGGTGCCCTTGAGGGCCTCCTTCAATGCGTCGAGCTTGCCCTGAACGCTGCTCTTCTCGTCAGCTCTTACCTTGTCGCCAAACTCACCGAGAGCCTTCTCGATCTGGAAGCAGAGCTGGTCAGCCTTGTTTCTGTCGTCAACCTCTTCCTTCTTCTTGGCGTCCTCAGCGGCAAATGCCTCAGCTTCCTTAACAGCCTTGTCTATATCCTCCTTGGACATATTGGTGGAGGAGGTAATGGTGATGTTCTGCTCCTTGCCGGTGCCAAGGTCCTTAGCGGAAACATGAACTATACCGTTAGCATCAATATCGAAAGTAACTTCGATCTGAGGGATACCTCTCGGAGCGGGAGCAATGCCGTCCAGACGGAACATACCAAGCTGCTTGTTGTCCTTGGCGAACTCTCTTTCGCCCTGGAGCACGTTTATATCAACAGCGGTCTGATTATCCGCATAGGTGGAGAATACCTGTGTTTTCTTGGTGGGGATAGTGGTGTTTCTCTCGATCATCTTAGTAGCGATTCCGCCGGCAGTCTCAATGGAAAGAGACAGCGGAGTAACGTCCAGCAGCAGCAGGCCTTCCTTGACGTCGCCGCCAAGCACGCCGCCCTGATATGCAGCACCGAGAGCTACGCACTCATCAGGGTTGATGCCCTTGAAGGGTTCCTTGCCGATGAATTTCTTAACAGCCTCCTGAACTGCGGGTATTCTTGAAGAACCGCCCACCATAAGCACCTTCTGCAGCTCTGCGGTGGAAAGGCCGGAATCGGAAAGCGCCTGTCTTACAGGGCCCATAGTCATTTCTACCAGATCAGCAGTCATTTCGTTGAACTTAGCCTGTGTCAGAGTCATTTCAAGGTGCTTCGGGCCGGTGGCATCAGCGGTGATGAAGGGCAGTGAGATAGTAGAGGACGGTGTGCTGGAAAGCTCAATCTTAGCCTTTTCAGCAGCCTCTTTAAGTCTCTGCATAGCCATCTTGTCAGCAGAGAGGTCAACGCCCTCGCTGGCCTTGAATTCTTTTACCATCCAGTCGATGATCCTCTGGTCGAAGTCATCGCCGCCCAGACGGTTGTTTCCGGCAGTAGCCAGAACCTCAGTAACGCCGTCGCCCATTTCGATGATAGAAACATCAAAGGTGCCGCCGCCAAGGTCGTAAACCATTACCTTCTGGTCCTCTTCCTTGTCGATGCCGTAGGAAAGTGCAGCAGCAGTCGGCTCATTGATGATACGTCTTACATTCAGTCCGGCGATCTGCCCGGCGTCCTTGGTGGCCTGACGCTGTGCGTCGGTGAAGTATGCCGGAACGGTGATAACAGCCTCAGTTACGGTCTCGCCGAGATAAGCCTCAGCGTCAGCCTTCAGCTTCTGGAGTATCATAGCGCTGATCTCCTGAGGAGTATAGCTCTTGCCGCCCATCTGAGCCTTGTAGTCAGAGCCCATGTGTCTCTTGATAGAAATTACAGTGTTGTCGAAATTGGTAACAGCCTGTCTCTTGGCCACCTGACCCACAAGTCTGTCACCGCTCTTTGAAACGCCCACAACAGACGGAGTAGTTCTTGCGCCCTCGCTGTTAGGGATAACGACGGCCTCGCCGCCCTCCATTACTGCTACGCAGCTGTTTGTTGTACCAAGGTCAATACCGATTATTTTGCTCATAAGTCATTCTTCCTTTCAGTTAATTGACAGTTGATAGTTGAAAATTTCTATAGCTATCAATTGCCGTTATTATTTGTCATCATTGTTTAAAGTATTCGCAATATCAATTCAGAATTGCCTAAGGGTTAGCGACAACGACCATAGCGTGTCTTATCACCTTATCGCCTATCCTGTATCCGTTCTGCAGCACCTGTGCAACTACATTTTCTCCGAGCTCATCAGATTCCATGCTGCTGACAGCCATTGCAAGATTAGGGTCAAATTCCTTGCCTTCAAGCTCCATTTTTTCAACTCCCAGCTTTGTCAGCATATCGCCGAACTGCTTGAAGATCATTTCAACGCCCTGCTTGTAGGCGGTGTCCTCGGTCTCGGCGGCAAGGGCTCGCTCAAAGTTGTCAAAGAGGGGGAGTATCTCTCCTATGGTGTCTCCCTTGACTGATGCCGAAAGCTCCAGACGCTCCTTAGCGCTGCGCTTCCTGAAATTGTCGTACTCCGCCATCAGCCGCAGATATTTGTCATTGGCGGCGTCAAGCTCTGCTCTGAGCTTCTCCTCCTCGGAGGGCTCGGCTTCATCTGCTTTCTTTTGTTCTGCCTCCTCGTTCTCCGCAGCTTCTGTTTCTGCCTCCTGCGGGTTTTCGTCAGCCTCCTGAGTTTCCTCATTCAGTTTCTCTTCTGTGTTCTCAGCCAACGGTATCGCCTCACTTTCTGTCAGTTTCATCGTCCTCTGCATCTTCCTTATCAGTCAGCAGCTCGGTTATCCTCTCGGAGAAATACTCGATATAGGGAATGAACTTGGCGTAGTCAAGTCTCATAGGCCCCAGCAGCCCGAGAGTGCCCACCTGCCTGCCGTCCTTTGAGAAGGGTGCAGCTATGAGCGAAGAATTGCTGATAACAAATCCGTCGCTCTCCGGGGAGAACAGCACCTGCAGCCCTGAGAAGCTCTCGTTTATGAACTGCATCATCTCCCGCTTATTATCAAGGAAGCTTATTATCTCATGCTGGTCAAAGTCCTTGCAGGCAAGCAGGTTTTTCGCTCCTGCCACCGAGACCTCCTGAGATGTAAACTCCTTTGAAAGCTCCAAAAGCTCTGACATAAGCGGCGCCAGAGACATCATATATGCGCCCATAGCCGCAGTCAGATTGTCAAACATTTTTTCTGAAAGCTCCCCGACAGATACTCCCTGCAAATTCTCCTGCATGAAGCTGTCAAAGAATTCCAGCTGCTCGTGTGTCAGGTCAAATTCCAGCCTGCACACCTTATTTTTGATAGTGCCGTTTGAGGTTATCATCAGTATCACATACATTCTCTTGCCTGTGGGTATTACCTCCACCTTAGAGATCATCGAGAATTTAGGAGACTGATTCGCCACCACCGACGCACATTTTGTAAGCTCTGCCAAAGCCACTGATGCAGAGTTTACCAGTTCCTCCTCTGTAACAGCTGTGGCAGGTATCATGGAATCGAGCTTTGCCTTTTCTTCGTCAGACAAGGGGTTCGTTTCCAGCAGGCTGTCAACATAAAGCCTGAACCCGTTATAGGTCGGCACCCTCCCGGCGGAGGTGTGGGGCTGCTCAAGATAGCCCTGCTTTTCCAGCTCTGCCATTTCGTTGCGGATAGTTGCAGAGGAAGCTTTGACATGGCTCATTATCGCCTTTGACCCCACCGGTTCTCCTGTAGTGATATATTCATCGACCACCGCCGTCAGGATCTTCAGCTTTCTGCTGTCCATAAGCCACACTCCTTTCCCTGCGGGGTTAGCACTTGAACTTTTTGAGTGTTAGCACTCACTCTCTCCGAGTGCTAAATATATTGTATACCTTTTTTCCCGATTTGTCAAGCCCCATTTGAAAATTTTTTCATATTTCACCCGGCTGTCACTTCAGCCCGGCAGTTTCCGGGTAACAAAAAAGCCCGGCGCTTCTGCGTCAGGCTTTATGAACTGCTGTGAGCAGACTTAACGGCTCTTTTCAACTATCTCGTCAAAGAGCTTCTGGTCCTCCGGCTTGTTTCTGGTGAACAGGCTCACTATGGGAACAAGTATCAGCCCGAAGATCATTGTGATGGCTCCGGCGTTGATCGCTGAATGTATCGCCAGCCCGCCGATCTCAAGGGTGCGCTTGCCGAAGGTGAAATAGATCATGTGAGCGACTGTCAGGCCGACACCGCTTACAAAGCAGGCTCCCACTGCCGCCTTGGTGATCTTTTTGCTGTAGAGCCCGTAGAGGTAAGGTGCCAGAAAAGCACCTGCCAGAGCGCCCCATGAAATAGACATAAGAGTAGAGATTATAGTGGTGGGATTCTCAAGGGTGAAGATAGCCAGCACTACAGAGATCAGCAGGAACACGCCGATGAATATTCTCATGATAAACAGCTCCTGCTTATCGGTCATGTTCTTCTTGACAGGCTTGATAAGGTCAATGGTCAGCACCGAGCTGGAGGTGAGCACCAGCGACGAAAGTGTGGACATTGAAGCCGAAAGCACCAGCACGATCACCACGCCGAAGAGCAGCTCAGGGATAGCGTTCATCATTTCCGGAACGATGCCGTCAAAGCCGGTGGCGGGAGCGCCCTCAACGTTATCCACGAACAGCCTGCCGAAGCCTCCGAGGAAGTAGCAGCCGCCGGCCACCACCACTGCAAACACGGTGGAAACGATAGTGCCGATCTTTACGGACTTATCGTCCTTGACAGCATAGAACTTGCCCACCATCTGCGGCAGGCCCCAGGTTCCGAGGGAGGTCAGCAGCACAACGCCCAGCAGGTTGACAGGGTCAGGGCCGAAGAGGGCTGCGAACTTTCCGGTCTCTCCGGAGGCGTCCGGTATCTGAGCCATCTGGTCCACAGAGCTGGAAAGACCGCCGTGCTTGTTGAGCACTGCGATAACCACTGCGCTTATACCCACCAGCATAAAAATGCCCTGGATAAAGTCCGAGAGGGCAGTGGCCTTGTAGCCGCCGAGAATAACATATATAGCAGTAAACACAGCCATAACGATTATGCAGTATTTATAAGGTATGCCGAAGCCTTTCTCAAACAGGCGCGAGAGGCCGTTGTATACCGATGCGGTATAGGGTATCAGGAACACAAAGATTATCAGCGCCGAGAAGAGCTTCAGGGTGCGGGAGTTATAGCGCTTCTCAAAGAACTCCGGCATGGTCTTGGCTTCAAGATTCTTGCTCATGATGCGGGAGCGCCTGCCAAGTATGAGCCAGGGCATCAGAGAGCCTATGACCGCATTGCCGATACCCACCCATGTGGAGGAGACACCGTAGCTCCAGCCGAATCGCCCGGCATAGCCCACGAAGATAACGGCAGAGAAATAGCTGGTGCCGTAAGCGAAGGCTGTGAACCATGGGCCAAGGGTCCTTCCGCCCAGCACGAAATCAGAGACGCTCGCAGTCTTGCGCCTGTAGTAAACGCCTATCCCCACCATAAGCAGCAGGTAGGCGATCAAAATTATCCACATTCCGATCATAAAACTTTCCCCTTAGATTTATTGATTTAGCACTTTTTGGCTTTTAAGCTTTTACTCAATAAAGCGCCAGCTATTATTATACACCCCTTAAACGTTTTTGTCAAGAGGGTTTTTCAATGCACTTTATCAATGCGCAGTGCATTGATAAAATTCAGCGATTCTTTAATTATTATTAAGGTACATTTTAAGTTAATGCTTTATAATTATTTAAAGTAGGACTTGAAATTTATGTAAACACATTATATAATTAGGAGGAAGAATTATGAGACTGTTACTGGCTGAGGACGAGAAGGAGCTTTCTAATGCCCTGTGTGCGATCTTAAAGCACAACAACTATTCCGTAGATGCAGTCTACGACGGAGCGGACGCCTACGCCTACGGGCGCACAGGCGATTACGACGGCATTATCCTTGACCTGATGATGCCTAAGATGAACGGCATAGAGGTGCTCAAAAAGCTCAGGGAGGAGCATATCACCTCCCCCGTTATCATACTCACTGCCAAGTCTGAAACAGACGATAAGATCATCGGGCTGGACGCCGGCGCTGATGATTATCTCACCAAGCCCTTCCAGATGGGTGAGCTGCTGGCCCGTATCCGTGCCATGACCCGCCGCAAGGCTGATTTTGCCCCCAACCTGCTGGAAATGGGGAATGTCTCCCTGAGCCGTGAGACCTTTGACCTGACAGGCCCGGAGGGTACCCTGCGGCTCAGCTCCAAGGAGTTCCAGCTGCTGGAAATGATGATGATGAACAAGAAGCAGCTCATCTCCACAGAGCGCTTTATGGAAAAGATATGGGGCTATGACTCTGATGCAGAGATAAATGTGGTGTGGGTATACATCAGCTACCTCAGAAAGAAGCTGGCTCAGATCGGCGCAGATGTGGAGATCAAGGCCACCAGAGGCGTCGGCTATTCATTAGAGGATAAAACGAAATGATAAAGAAGCTGCAGCGAAAATTTATTCTGATAACCGCCCTCTCACTGCTGATCGTGCTTACGGCTGTGGCAGCCGGCATAAATATCATCAACAGCTACCAGCTCAGCAAAAGTGAAGCAGAGATAATCGAAATGCTCCGTGGGGGCGGCGGACGGTTCCCCGATCTCTTCCATGAGGATAAGCCGGAGGATATGCAGGAGCTCAAGCCCCCGGAGGATATGCAGATAGAATTTGACCGGGATAAATACATGAACGAGCACCGGCAGGAATTCGGCAAGAACAAGAACATCAATGAGGAGACCCGCTATCAGACCCGCTACTTTGTAGTCTATTACGGCTCTGACGGGAATGTGCTCCAGGCGGACACCGGGCATATCGCTGCCGTTGATGAGGCCGAGGCCACCGAGCTTGCCAATGAGGTCATCGCCTCCGGAGAGACTGAGGGCAGGAACGGCAACTACCGCTATCTGCGGGCAGAGGCCGGCACCGGAGAAATGGTGATCTTCCTTGACATCAGGCAGGACAACACCACCAAGAACCGCTTCCTGCTTATTTCTATAGCTATCTCTGCGGCAAGCTGGTTGATAGTAATGGTAATGGTAACGCTGCTCTCAAGGCGTGTGGTGAAGCCTGTGAGCGCCGCCTACGAAAAGCAGAGGCAGTTTATCACCGACGCCAGCCATGAGATCAAAACGCCTCTGGCGATCATCTCTGCCAATACAGAGGTCATTGAAATGACCTCTGAATCAAGTGAGTGGACAGAGAGCACCAAAAATCAGATACGCCGCCTTGACGGGCTGGTCAAGGACCTTATGCGCCTTGCCCGCATGGACGGCGCCGAAGCAAAGACCACCATGACTAAATTTGACCTCTCTGAGGTGACAATGAAAGCGGCTGCGGAGTTTGAGGCCCCCGCCCGCACCCACAACGAGAGCTTCACCCTTGACGTTGACGAGGGGCTGGAGATCGTGGGCAATGCCGAGCAGGCAGGCCAGCTGGTGGGTATCTTCACAGATAACGCTGTTAAATACTGCGACGAGGGCGGAAATATCACAGTCAGCTTAAAGCCTCACCACAAGGGGGTAAAGCTATCTGTCATCAACGACTGCAAGGATCCTCCCTCCGGCGATCTCTCACGGCTCTTTGACCGCTTCTACCGGGCGGACGAGGCAAGGCAGCGCAACGGCAGCGGCGGCTACGGTATAGGCCTATCCATAGCCAAGGCCACCGCAGATGCTCACAAGGCCAAAATAGCTGCGTCAGCCGAAAACGGAAAGATCTGCTTTTCAGTCACCTTTAAAAGCTGACAGATTTACACAAAGCTTTCACAATCGATTTAAGTTACATTAAGGTCCGTGAGTTATAATATAGACAATGAAGGACAAAGGAGATGAGGGATATGGCATTCCAGACAGTGTTCAAGCGGGTCGAGAAAAAATACCTGCTGAATGAGCATCAGTATACAGAGCTCAGAAAAAAGCTTGAGGGCTATATGACCGTTGACAAGTACGGCGAGACTACTATCTGCAACATCTACTACGATACGCCGGAGCACCTGATAGTCAGGCGGTCAATGGAAAAGCCCGTTTACAAGGAAAAGCTGAGAGTCCGCTCCTACGGCACCCCCAAGCAGGGCGGCACACTGTTTGTGGAGATCAAGAAGAAATTCAAGGGTGTGGTCTACAAACGGCGGGCATCTATGAAGCTGGAGCAGTTCAATGATTTCAACAAGGGCCTGAGCATTAATGCCAAGGATAAGCAGATCGAAAATGAGCTGCTCTACTTTATGAAATTCTATAAAGGCATCGCACCGGCAATGTATCTGAGCTATGACAGGATAGCAATGTTCGGCAATGAGGATAAGGAACTGCGGCTCACCTTTGACCGGAACATCACCTTCCGTGAAAACGACCTGCACCTTGAAAGCGGCTCCTACGGCAGAAAGGTGCTCCCGGAGGGCACCCGCATAATGGAGATCAAGATCACCAATGCAATGCCCCTCTGGTTATCAAAAATGCTTGATGAACTGAAAATATTCCCTGCGTCCTTCTCAAAATACGGCTCCTGCTACGCTCTCGTCGAGAAGGAGAGACGTCAGCAAAGCAAACCCATGAAGAATATAGAAAAGAAAGAAAAGGTGACCCACTGTGCTTGAAAATTTAGCTACAACAATTGAAACAACAACAACCTCCTCCCTCTCGATCAATAACGAGACCTTCGCCCTCTGCACCCTCGTATCGCTGCTGCTGGGCATAGCGATAAGCTTTACCTTCTGCTTCAAGCAGAAGAGATCAAAGGGCTTTATTCTTGCCCTGACTATACTGCCGGTGATCGTGCAGGTAGTTATCATGATGGTAAACGGCAATGTGGGAACAGGTGTGGCAGTAATGGGCGCATTCAGCCTGGTACGCTTCCGTTCAGTTCCCGGAAATGCCAAGGATATATGCGGCATATTCTTAGCAATGGCAGTCGGCCTTGCCACCGGCACCGACCAGCTCATCTTAGCGGCTATCTTTACAGCAGTTGTCTGCGCAGTGGCTTTGATCTACAGTTTCTCGCCTCTGGGCAATACAAGAGACTCCATGAAGGTGCTGGGCATTACCATACCCGAGAGCCTTGACTACAGCGAAGTGTTTGACGACATCTTCAATAAGTACACCTCCCACAGTGAGCTCACCTCCTCCAAGACCACAGGCATGGGAAGCCTTTACAAGCTCACCTATGAGATCACCCTTAAAGACCCCAGGCAGGAAAAGGCTATGATAGATGAGCTCCGTACCCGCAACGGCAATCTTGAAATAAGCTGCTCCAAAAAGACTGAGGACCCGGATCAGCTTTAAGATACATTCAGACAGCAAAACGAAAACAAAAACAGAGAGAGTATTATCAGCCGTCAAGCTTCCCAAAAAGCTTGACGGCTCTTTTTCTTTCTCTCTCTTTATTTGTACTTGTATTTGAATTTGTATTTGTAATTTTATTTGTAATTTTATTTGTAATTATATTTGTATTTGTATTGTGCGTTTTGCTTTTCTGAAAAAAGCAAAAAAAGCATTTGTTTTTTTTGCTTTCGTTTGCTTTTCAAAATAAAGCATCTGATTGATTTGCTTTCCAAAAAAACAGAGGATATTCCGGCCTTTCCGGTCGTTTTGCTTGATCTTGCTTTTCCCAAAAAAGCAAATGATACTTTTGCTTTTTTTGCTTTCCCTGAAAAAGCAAACGGTTATTTTGCTTTCCTTTGCTTTTTTACACCTTACATGAAAAAGCAAAAGAAGCCATACGCTCACACGCAGGCTTCCTAATTATCAACTATAAGCGGTCAGCTACCACTCAATGGTCTCCACTCCGGCGGGAGATGGGTTAAGCTTAACGGAATGGACCCTGCTGTTTTTTATGTGTATCACCCGGTCAGCCATAGGTGCAATGGCTGAATTGTGAGTGATGACTATGACTGTCATACCGTTCTGGCGGCAGGTGTCCTGGAGCAGCTTCAATATGGTCTTGCCGGTGTTGTAGTCCAAAGCGCCGGTGGGCTCGTCGCAAAGGAGAAGCTTGGGGTTCTTTGCCAAGGCTCTCGCTATAGACACTCTCTGCTGCTCACCGCCGGAGAGCTGGGAGGGGAAGTTATCGGTCCTGTCCGCAAGGCCCACCTCTGAAAGCACTTTGAGAGGGTCGGCTGCGTCCTTGGTGATCTGAGCCGCCAGCTCAACATTTTCCTTGGCAGTCAGGTTGTTCACAAGGTTATAAAACTGGAACACAAAGCCTATGTCATAGCGCCTGTAGGCCGTCAGCTGCCTGCGGTTATAGGCAGCTATATTCTGCCCGTCCACGATTATCTCTCCCTCGTCGCAGGTGTCCATTCCACCAAGCATATTGAGGATAGTGGTCTTTCCTGCGCCGGAGGCTCCCACGATCACCACAAACTCGCCCTTCTCGATCTCAAAGCTGACACCGTCGCTGGCGCTTATGGTCACCTCTCCCATTTTGTAGCGCTTGTATACATTTTTAAATTCAACAAATGGCATACTATCACCTGTCAATCATCTTTACAGCCGGGGCCTCAGCCCTTGGCAATATACCAGCTCTTTCCGCAGTGGACCTCCGCTGTCATGGGAACAGCCAGATGAACTGCGTTCTCCATTTCCTCTTTAAGCAGCGCTGACGCCTGCTCTGCCCTGCTCTCCGGGCACTCGATTATCAGCTCGTCGTGGACCTGGAGGATAAGCTTCGCCTCCGGTATATCCCGCTTCAAGCGGCGGTAGACCGCCACCATAGCCAGCTTGATGATATCGGCAGCAGCCCCCTGGATAGGCGCATTCATGGCTGCCCTTTTGCCGAAGGCCTGCAGCTGCTTGTTCTTGGAGGTCAGCTCCGGTATTATCCTGCGGCGGCCGAATATGGTGGTGACATATCCGTTCTTTATGCCGTCCTCAACTGTCTTGTCCATAAATTCGGACACTTTGGGAAAGTTGTTCAGATAATTCTGTATATATTTCTTGGCCTCTGCTACAGAAACTCCGATGTCCTTAGAGAGTGAAAATGCACCGATACCGTAGATGATGCCGAAGTTTACAGCCTTGGCAGCAGAGCGCATTTCTCCGGTTACAAAATCCTCCGGCATATCAAAGACCTGTGCGGCAGTGGAGCGGTGAATGTCTCTGCCCTCCTTGAAGGCAGCCTGCATATTCTCGTCCCCGCAGACAGATGCCAGCACACGCAGCTCTATCTGGCTGTAATCAGCGTCCACAAGGGTGCAGCCCTCCTCAGCCACAAAGAACTTTCTCATATTCCGCCCCAGCTCCTTGCGGACGGGGATATTCTGCATATTGGGCTCCGCAGAGGATATGCGCCCGGTGCGGGTCTCGGTCTGCTTGAAGCGGCTGTGAACTCTGCCGTCCGGCTGTATCTCTTTCAGCAGCCCCTCCACATAGGTGGACTGCAGCTTTGTGAGGGTGCGGTATTCAAGTATCAGCGGCACTATGGGGTGCTTGCCTGCAATAGCCTCCAGCACCTCGGCATTGGTGGAATAGCCGGTCTTGGTCTTCTTCTTGCCGGGCAGGTCCATTTCCTCAAAGAGCACCGTACCAAGCTGCTTGGGTGAAAGAATATTAAACTCATGCCCCGCATAGCCGCAGATCTTCTGGCGTATCTCCTCGATGTTCCCCTCAAGGCTCCTGCCAAACTCCTTTATGCCCTCAGCGTCCGCCTTGACGCCATAGACCTCCATAGCAGCCAGCACCTCGCAGAGGGGCAGCTCTATCTCGTTATAGAGCTTCATCATATCGTTGGCTTCGAGCTGTTCAGTCAGGCAGGCACACAGCGCAGGAAGTGTGGCTATATCTGCGTTTTCGCCCATGTCGGAGCGGTAGGCGGTGCGGTAGGTCAGCGCCAGTGATTCAAGGGTGTATTCGCTGGCCTGTGAGTTCAGAAGATAGCCCGCAAGGTCGCAGGCAAAGCTCAGGCCCTTCAGGGAGCCTCCGGCAGCAATGGCAGCCTTATGAGCAGCCTTGGCCTCAAAGCATTTTTTATCCCCGGGGGTGTTGAAATATGAAAGTATGAGCTCCGGTTCCTCCGTCAGGTATACAGTCCTATCAGCTGCCACAGAGAGCTTGCCGTCACTGTATATAAAGCAGGTGGGCTTGCTCTTTAGAGCCTCCAGCGCAGAGCTGTCAAAGGGCAGGATCTCAAAGGGCTCCTCATTCTCCGGCTTTACAGGAGCAGCCTTTTCCGCAGAGGGCACATTGCCCGCAGAGCCCAGCTTTAAGCGGTCCAGAAGCTTGAGCATTTCAAGGTCCACAAGCAGCGCTTTCAGGGCCTCCTTGTCCGGCTCACCCGGCTGATAGCCTGAAATGTTGGTGTCTACCGGGGCGGTAAGGCAGATCTCCGCAAGAAAGCGGCTGTCCAATGCGTCCTGATGCCCGCCCTCAAGTTTGTTGCGCACAGAGGGCGTCAGCTTGATGCTGTCCAGCTTTTCATACAGTCCGTCCACGGAGCCGCACTGCTGTATCAGCGAAAGGGCAGTCTTTTCACCGATGCCCTTGACACCGGAGATGTTGTCAGAGCTGTCTCCCATAAGAGCCTTGACCTCTATCATCTGCCTTGGCGTGACCCCGAACTCCTCCATGATCCTCTCCGGGGTGTAGACCTTAGTTTCCTTGGTGCCTGCCAGCCGGACAGTCACCTTGTCGGTAACGAGCTGGTAGCTGTCACGGTCACCGGTGAGGATAAAGCACTCCCCGCCCTGATCCTCGGCGGCATGAGAAAGGGTTCCCAGAATGTCGTCTGCCTCATAGCCCTCACACTCCACCAGCCTGACTCCCAGAAGCGTCAGCAGCTTTTTGATAAGGGGCATCTGCTGAGCCAGCTCCTCCGGCATACCCTTGCGGTTGGCCTTGTATGCGGCATTGGCCTTGTGGCGGAAGGTGGGAGCACGAAGGTCAAAGGCCACCGCCACGCAGTCCGGCTGCACCTCAGAGAGCTCTTTAAGATAGATATTCATAAAGCCTGTCAGGGCATTTGTGGGTATGCCCTTTGAATTTGCCAGCGCCTTGATGCCGTAAAAGGCACGGTTCATAATGCTGTTTCCGTCAATGGCAAGTAATTTCATTCTGCACCTCCAAATACCGTATGCGGTATTTTATACCGTATGCGGTATTTTTATATTTAATATATATCATTCTTCGATTCCAGGGGCAAAGCACCTTCGGCACCCGCCCGCAGGCACTCTGACAGAACACTTAATAGATCTGCTCCGAGAGCTTTTCAAGTGAGAGTGTGGCAATGCCGTTCAGAGACTGGTCGGCACGCTTGCCCGCCAGATAGTCGAAATACCCCTGACAGCCGATCATGGCAGCGTTGTCGCCGCAGTATTTCAGCTCCGGCATATAGAGCTTATAGCCCCGCTTGTCACAGGCCTGCTGCAAGGCATTTCTCACGCCGGAGTTTGCCGAAACTCCCCCCGCCAGGCCGATGGTCTTGTAGCCAAGGTCCTTGGCCGCCAGCATGGTCTTTCCAACAACTATCTCACAGACAGTCCTCTGAAATGAAGCTGCCACGTCCTCCCGGTTGAGGGGAGTGCCTTTTTGAGCGGCATTGTGTACCAGGTTTATCACCGCAGTTTTCAGCCCCGAAAAGGAGAAATCATACTCACAGCCCTCAACCTTCGGGTGAGGGAATTTGTACGCATCAGGGTTTCCGGTCTTAGAAGCATTGTCAATGAATTTCCCGCCCGGGTACTCATAGCCTAAAGTGCGTGCCACCTTGTCAAAGCACTCACCGGCGGCATCGTCATGGGTGCGCCCCACAACATGATAGCGGGTGTGATCCAGCACCTCCACGATATGGGAATGTCCCCCGCTGACCACCAGGCATAGATAGGGCGGTTCAAGCTCAGGGTGAGAGATATAGTTGGCGGCAATATGCCCTGCTATGTGATGCACCGGCACCAGCGGCTTGCCTGTGGAAAGCGCCAGCCCCTTTGCAAAGCTTATCCCCACCAGCAGCGCACCTATCAGCCCGGGGGCGTAGGTCACAGCTATGGCGTCAATGTCGTCAAGAGTGCAGGAGGCCTTGTCCAGCGCAGACTGCACCACCTGATATATGCTCTCTGCGTGCCTGCGGGAGGCGATCTCCGGCACCACTCCGCCGTAGAGCCTGTGCTCTGCTATCTGAGTAGCCACTATGTTTGAAAGTATGTTTACTCCGTCCTCGACTATAGCGCAGGCTGTTTCGTCGCAGGAGGATTCTATGGCAAGAATTTTCATATCAACATCTCCGAATACCGTATACGGTATTTTATTATATTAAGCAAATACCACATACGGTATTTTTATATCTGACGGTATATGCGCTTCAATTCATCTGAAAAGCCGCCGTCAGGGGCTTGTGTATACAGCTGGGGCTCCACCTTCAAAAAGCTTGAGCCGCCCATTCTCCCCTCCGCCAGCACCAGCCACGGGGCGGTGTCCGGCAGCTTGCTGACAAACCTCACACGTTTGGGCTCAATGCTGTTTTTCCGCATGGAGACCATAATATCGCAAAGCCTTTCGGGGCGGTTGCAGATGCAGAGCCTTCCGCCGAATTTAAGCCCCCGCTTAGCCGCAGCGCAGACATCATCGAGGGTGCAAAGCTCCTCATGGCGGGCAGCAGTGACTGCCTCACTTTCATTTTTTATGCCTGTACCGCTTATCTTGTAGGGCGGGTTGCAGGTGATAAGGTCCAGCTGCCTTTCGGGGCGGTAGGCTTTCAGATCGCCTAAGATCGGGGTTATCCCCTCTATGCCGGAGCGCATGAGCGACTCCTTCAGCTGCTCGTGAGCCTTGGGCTGTATCTCCACAGCATCAATATGCTTTGGTTTAAAATTCTGATACATCAGCAGTGCGATTATCCCGCTGCCGGTGCAGAGATCGCAGACGTTATCCTTATGCCTTGGCGCTGCAAAATCCGCCAGGAGAAAGGCATCTGTGCCGAAGCGGTGCTCGGTGGAAATAACTATCTCAATGCCGTCGTGAAGCATCTCAACTGTAAAATCATCGTACTGCATAGCCTACCTCCGGGTGCTCAGGTCAAGTGTCATGAGCAGGGCGTCCTCAGTGGGCTTCTCATAGAAGTTACGCCTCAGCCCCACCTGCATAAAACCGAACCGCTTGTAGAATTCAACAGCCCGCAGGTTTGAGCGCCTGACCTCTAAGGTTATAAATTCGCAGTCCGCAAAGCGGCGGAGTATCTCCTCCATAAGCTGCGCACCTGCGCCCTTTGAACGTGCTCCCTCCGCTACTGCGATATTGTTTAAGGTCACATCTCCCGCCACGTTCCAGAGGTTTGCATAGCCGATGATGCTGCCGTTTTCCTCTGCCACAAGCGTAGTGGCCTTTGGGTCCTCCAGTTCCCGGCGGTAGCCCTCTGCTGAAAAGGGGGTGGAAAAGGTATTTCTGTCTATCTCCGCAACTGCCTCACAGTCTTCGATCTTCATATCCCGTATCATCAGCATATCCTTCACCGCAATACTACATAATGTATTTTTCGATATGTCCGAATACCGTATACGGTATTCCGCCGGATATATCCACTTTCTTCTGTACAAGAAAAAAATACCATATATTGTATTTACATCTTTCATAGAATACCTCATCAGGTATTTTCCTCCAAAAGCAGGTTGTAAAGCTCCCCCTTTGAGAAGCCTGTGGCCTTGGCGATCTGCTTGCAGGCGTCTGCCCCCCGCATACCCTTGTCCACCAGCGCCTTTACCTGCTCAAGGGCCTCCTCAACAGTCTCCGCAGGAGCCGCCTGCTCTGCGCCCTCTATCACCAGCACGAACTCACCCTTGGGCTTGTTCTGCTTGTAGAACTCCACCGCCTCCGAAAGGGTGGTCCTGAATATTTCCTCGTGTATCTTCGTGAGCTCACGGCAGAGGGCTATCCTGCGGTCTCCGAAAAACCCGAGCATATCCTCCAAGGTGGGCAGCAGCTTGTGAGGCGCCTCGTAGAATATCAGCGTTGCAGTGCTGTCCTTCACCTGCGCAAGGCGTTCAAGGCGCTGCTTTTTTGTAACGGAGAGAAACCCCTCAAACCGGAACCTTGCCGTCGAAAGTCCGCTGACTGCTATCGCCGACATTGCCGCCGTCGGGCCGGGGACCACCGCCACCTCTACCCCACGCAGGGCGCAGAGCTTCACCAGCTGCTCACCCGGGTCGGAGATGCAGGGCATACCTGCATCGGTGACTATCGCAGCGTTCTCGCCTGCTAATATCCGCTCGCAGATGCCGTCGCCGGCGGTGCGGGCGTTGTGCTCATGATAGCTCACAAGGGGCTTTTTTATATCGAAATAATTCAGCAGCTTCGCCGTCACACGGGTGTCCTCCGCACAGATAAAATCCACGCTTTTAAGGGTCTCCACCCCTCGGTAGGTCATATCACCAAGGTTGCCGATCGGCGTTCCCACAACATATAGCTTTCCCATTTTTCGTCTCCCGAATACTGTTCAATGTCAATTCCCGTCACCGCTGACGATGCTCTCCGCCGCACGCCGCAGATCCTCCAGGGTGCTCAGCTCGCCGGAGGCCCCCCGAAGCCTGGCAGCACCCTTCAGGCCCTTGATATACCAGTTGAAATTGTGGCGCATCTCCTTGATGCCCTGGCGCTCACCCTTGAAGCCGCAGAGCAGCTCCGCATGGCGAAGCATCACCCGCATTTTTTCCTGAACCGTCGGCTCCGGCAGCAGCTCGCCTGTCTCAAAATAGTGCCTCACCTGCTCAAAGACCCACGGCCGTCCGTAGCTGCCCCTGCCGATCATCACCAGATCACAGCCGGTCTGAGCATACATATCCTCGCATTGCTTGGCTGACTGCACATCTCCGTTGCCGATCACAGGGCAGCTGACTGCTTCCTTGACACAGCGTATCATCTCCCAGTCCGCCTCGCCGGAATAGAACTGCATTCTCGTCCTGCCGTGAACAGCTATAGCCGCAGCACCCGCCTGCTCTATCACCCTGGCGAACTCCACCGCATTGATGTGCTCGCTGTCCCAGCCGATGCGCATTTTTACCGTCACCGGGCAGCCTGCATTTTTCACAGCTTCCCTGACTATCTCCGCCGCACGCTTCGGGTCCTTCATAAGGGCAGAGCCGCTGCCGTTGCCCACGATCTTAGGCACCGGGCAGCCCATGTTTATGTCGATGATGTCCGGAGAGTATTCGTTCAGCTTGTATGCCGCACGCCCCACAAAGCTCGCTTCCTCACCAAATAGCTGCAAGGCCATAGGCCGCTCACGGGGGTCGATAGTACAGAGCTCACCGGTCTTGTTATCGCCGTAGACCAGCCCCTTGGCAGAGATCATTTCACTGACAAGATACGAAGCTCCGTATTCCCTGCACATCAGCCGGTAGGCTCTGTCCGCAACAGAGGCCATAGGCGCCAGCGCCGCAGAGCGCTCTATATCCACATTTCCTATTTTAATATATCCTAACATACGAACCTCAAAAATTCTGCTTTTACAGCACCGATGCCGGAGCCGCCAGACAGATGCCCTTCTCATAAAAATAGATCACCGGCACCTCAAAGCCCACCGCATAGGAGCTTACGTCACGGGTGTGCATCACAAGCTGCTCCTGCTTTCCCTGCTCGGTGGAAAAGGTGATCACCACAGTATATGGCAGCCTGTCCTCAAGGGGGAGCTTTGTAACGGCACGCAGCTCATTCTGCGTCACCACACTTGCGACTTTTCCCACTGCCGGCCTGCCCAGCATTTTCAGCTTTTTTATAAAGGCGCTGTTCCGCCGGCTGCCGCCACGCTTATTCCAGCCAAACAAAGTTCCTGTCCTCGTTGATGAAATCCATGTTGTAAAGCATCAGCACTCTGTCCACGCCGTACTCCCGGCAAAGCTCGCTGACTGACTTCTCCTGCATATGGTAGTACCGCAGGTCGATCATGGTTATCTCGCTGTAGTGCTGCATCAGGAATTGCATGGCAGCATTGGCGTAGCTGTCCTTCAGGACCAGCAGCTTTTCTCCGGGGCAGCCGGTCTTAATGCGTATCTGCCCGAAATTGCCCCCGAAAAACGAGGCGTATTTATCCTTGCGTGAAAGAAAGCTCTCGTCCAGTATGCTGCCGGATATTCTGCCTTCATTCACCCATTCGACCTGTTCAGCCTGAACACTGTCCGCATAGATAAAATCATCAGCCTTGGCAAACACAGAGGGCGCCTTGGAATAGAGGGTGCCGTAAAAGCCCTCCTCCGCATGACGCAGCTCACCGCCGATGCTGCTGCCGAGATAGCTCTCAACTGCCGCCTTTGCACCGTAATAAGTCCAGTGGTGGTCGGTGCGGTAGTAGTATTTCTGCGGGTCCTCCGAAAGGGGGGCGGTCATGGGGTAAAAGCCGATGCTGTCACCCACAAGGCTCCTGACGTATTCTATGCTCTCCCGCTGGTCGTCGCAGTCCGCACCGGCGGGCAGCTTATCAAGGTAAAAGGCCGAAGCATTGGGTATCAGCATAAGGTCCGCCGGGATCCCGATACCCTCTGCGAACTCCTTCAGGCAAAGGATATTCTGCTCGATCTGAGCGCGGTTCTCCTTGTACTGCTGTATATACCTGAGCCCCCCCTCGTCTATCAGAAAGACACGGTTCAGAAAGCTCTTGCCAAGGGCACGGTCAATATCTGTTTTGAGGGTCACAAGCCGGTCCTTGGCGAAAAGCTGGTCAGAGATATAGCTTTCCAGCCCGGAGGTAAATTTGCCGGATTTCACCGCCTCCCAGCTGAACTCAGGCTTCTGAGCCAGACTGCGGTTCTCAGTCTCGGAAAACTCTCTGTCGCCGGTGACAAGAAACGCCGCCGCAAACCCAAATACAAATATCAGAAATACTGCTGTCATTATAACAGCCGGTGCTTTTCTCTGTTTATCTTTCAACCTGTCTGCTCCCTTCGATCAAAAACCCTTTACTGCTCCGCCGCTGATCTGATATACCGTATTTACGAACAGCACTCTGTCCGGCTCAAAATCGCCCATTAGTCCTTCGAGATCGACCCCTCTCCGGGGCATATGCCGGTTATCCACCAGCAGCACCTCTTCAAAGCAGTCTGCCAGCAGCTGAACCATCGGCATCACATATGAATCCCCCACAAGCAGCTTCTTTCAGCTCGCTTTCTAATAAAAAGCTTCTCAATATCAGCTGACAGTCTTTTCCGCTGTAGACCAGCCTGGGCACCGTCCTGCCAAAAATGCTTCTCAGGTCGCTCCGGAGCATCACCAGC
>CADBTF010000175.1 GCA_902797485.1 uncultured Ruminococcus sp.
TATAGGGCGAAAAATCAGGTACAAGCTTCCCTGCCGAGACCTCAAGGCTTTTCAGCAGGCCTCTGCCGGAGCTGCCGCCCTCCTGACTGTCAGGTGAAGAATTGCCGTCAGCAGAAGACGCTTCATTCAATGAACTGTCTGACAAGCTCTCTCCTTTTACAGTGACCTCTGCCGAAGCCCTTGGACTGCCCAAGGGCTCACCGTCTGCGGAGCTGACATTGCAGTTTGAAAAGGTTATAGCAGTGTCACCCTTTGAGACTGCATTGAAGCTTAGAAATGAGATCAGCGTATTGCTCTGAGAATCTGAGATCTCCTTGAAATGGATAACTCCGCCGCTGCCGGAGGCACTCCCCCCGGTGAATGAGATAACAGAGCTGTCAAAGAGAATATCGGCCTCAGCCATACCGATAGCCTTATCGCTGCTGAATGTAAGCTTTATCTCAAAGCTTTCTCCGGCGCTGACTGAATCGGGAACGCTTATAACAGCGCCGGTATCTGCAAAGGCTGTTACTGCGCACAGCTGCATCATTGCCAGCAGCAGCACAATAAAAGCCGCAGATATTCTTTTTATATGAATCATTTTGACCTCCGTATATTTTACGTCCGTATTGATAACAATATTATATTACATATTTAGTATAAAGTCAACAATTATTTAGTTAAGAAACAATAACAGTTGATCACAAAACAGTACAGCTATTCTGCCAAAGCTCTCCGCATAAATTCCTCTGTAGACAGCTCAGCCGGCCTGTTGTATCTGTGCAGCTCAAAGAGCGCAGAGGTGCTGCCCCGCACCAGATGGTTCGGCTTCTCCTGACAGTCGAGAGCCGCCTTGAAGCCCAGCATATTGATAACGTTCTTACCGGCCTCACACACAAGCCCGTAGGGGTAAGCATAGACCTGGGGCTGTGTTCCCAGCTTTTCTTTGAACAGCCGCTGAGCTGTGCTTGTGTCGTTGAGCATTGCCCGCTGATAGTCCTTGTAGCTTTCGTTGCTTTTCTGTAAAGCTCCACGCCTTTCCGCCAAGCTGTGGAGATCATAGCTGTGATTCACAAGCTCTGCCCTGCCGCTTTCAAGCAGCTGCTTTACATCGTCAACATCAAGGTAGGAGTAAACAGGTGAAGGCTCTGCGTCCTCACAGGCTGCCTCCATGTATCTCCCCACCACAGAGAACGCAGCGCAGAAGTCATACCGCTCCAGCAGAGGCAGGGCGTATATCAGGTTGTTCAGCTGGCCGTCGTCAAAGGTGATGACTACCGGCTTTTCAGGCAGCTCGTTTTTGAACTCGCAGTACCCGATAAGGCTGTCAAGCGTAACAGCTTTATATCCGTTTTCTTTTAAATACGCCAGATCACCCTCCAGCTGCGAGGGTGTCACCACATAATCCCCCTGCTTTGAGGCGTCCGGCAGAACACTGTGATACATAATGATCGGCACATTTATGTAGTTTCTGAATTCCTTTGCTGCCGGTGCAGCCGCAGCCTCTGACCGGTTATCAGTGCGGCTCCGTATTATCATTCCGATCACCAAAGCGGCCACCGACAGAATGATCGTCATTATCATCAAGCTTCTGCTTTCTTTCATAAGTATAGCCTCCGTAACCTTTGAATTACTTAAATATTTGCAGATATTTCCAATGAACTGCCATAATAAAAAAACTCCTAAAAAAATATATCAAAAAAGGCGATTATTTATGCTTAACCCCTTGAAAAATTTGTGCATATCTGATATAATAAATGTATTGGTAATAGAATTATTGTTAGTAATATCTCAACAATTACTCAATAACAATTCAAGGAGGAATTCGCTTGAAAACGATCAGATCAAAAATGATGCTTGCCATGCTTATGGTCTCGATACTGATTATCGCTTTGCTGAGTGTCTTCAGTATCCTGTACATAAACAAATCAGTGAGCAATACCCTTCAGGACACTATTGAGCCCCTTGCTATCCAGTCCGCCAAGAATTTCGACACTGTGGTCGAAAACTACGGCAACAGGTTCTCTATACTTGTAAGGGACCATGATTTTATTGAAGCCTCGTCAGATGCCGAGAGAATAAAATATCTGACAGAATCCATCAACGAAGAAGGCACCACCTATGAGTTTGCCCTCTATTCCGTAGACGGCAGCCTGCTGGAAAAATCCACCGGCTATATCTCAGATGTGGTCACCTCTAATCACATCTCAAAAACTATCAGCCGCAATGACACAAGCTACGGCGATATAGTTTCTATCGGCAACGAGATATATTTCTCCGTGCTCTGCCCTGCCACGCTTTCGGGCGGCAAGCAGATCGTTGCTGCCGCTGTTATCGACGCCACTGCACTTAACAATGTTATTAAAGAAATAAAGATCGGAAATAACGGCTTCGCTTATGTGGTGAACTCCAAGGGTGAGGTAATGCTGCACAACGAGCTGCAGCGGGCAGTTATCAGGTTCAACCCGGTGGACCTTGCCAAGAGCGATTCGACCTATTCCTCTATCTCTGAGTTCTTCTCAACAGCCAGCGCCCTTGGGCAGGGAGCCAGCAAGTATAAGTACACAAACAAAGAGGGCGAAAACACAGAATTCACCGCCGGCTTTGCTCAGTGCTCATATTTCGGCGGCACCCTCTGCGTTGTCTGTGAATCTCAGGAGTTCATGACCTCCGGAAAGAACGCATTCAGAAATATCGCGTTCATCGGCCTGGTGCTGATACTGCTGACCGTCGGCTTCTCGATCTTCTTTGCACAGCGCATGGCAAAGCCGATAGTTTCCACCACCAACCGTATCCGTGAGCTGGCTCAGGGCAACCTGACAGACAGAGTTGAGGTCTCCTATTCCAAGGACGAGATCGGTATTCTCTCCGGCTCGCTGGCAGACACGATCGTAAGACTGAGACAGTACATCACCCTTATCACCGCTGCTCTTACAAATATCTCCGAGGGCAACATGACCCACCGGGTAGAGGGCGATTTCAAGGGCGACTTTATCAAGATCAAATCCACCTTCAACGAGATCCTTGAATCTCTGGGAGAGACCTTTGCTTCTATCAACACCTCCGCTGAACAGGTAAACTCCGGAGCAGTTCAGGTATCCAATTCGGCACAGGCTCTTTCGCAGGGCTCCACCCAGCAGGCCAGCGCTATCGAGGAGCTTTCAGCTACACTGAACGAGGTATCAACTCAGGTAAAGCAGAACTCCAAGGACGCTAAGAACGCTTATAATATCGTGACCGAAAACACCAAGGCTATCACCGCCTGCAACGAGGACATGACAAATATGCTGGAGGCTATGCAGCAGATACATTCCACCTCTGCCGAAATTTCAAACATCATCAAGGTGATCGACGAGATCTCCTTCCAGACGAATATCCTTGCTCTTAACGCCGCAGTTGAAGCCGCCCGTGAAGGCTCCAAGGGCTTCGGAGTAGTTGCTGATGAAGTTCGCCGGCTGGCTTCCCGCTCCGCTGAGGCCGCCAAGCAGACCGCTGCTCTTATCGAGAATTCCACTAAGGCTGTAAACAAGGGCTCCGAGCTTGCAGTGCAGACCGCTCGCTCCCTCGGAGAGATAGTTGAAGGCTCCGAGACTATACAGGGGCTTGTCAAGAACATCACAGATGCTTCCGCTCAGCAGGCAGAGGCTATCGTTCAGATCAACACCGGTGTTGACCAGATCTCCGCAGTTGTTGCCACCAACACCGCCACCGCTATCGGAGCTGCCTCCGCCAGTGAGGAGCTTTCGCAGCAGTCTCTCATACTCAAGAACATGATAGCCAAGTTCAGGCTCTCCGAGGAGCAGACCGAGAGCTTCTTCAGCGAAGAAGAACACAGCGGTATCGGCATCAGCGCTGATGATGATATTCCCGCCAGTGATGATACAGACCTTAAAATAGTTCTCAACGACGAGGACGATAAATACTGAGAAACTGATTATCGGGTGCAGCCTGCATCGGCAGCACCCGAAATTTATAGGAGGTTATAATATGAAAAGACGTATCGGTATTCTTACAAGCGGCGGCGACTGCCCCGGCCTGAACGCTACTATCAGAGGCGTTGCCAAGGCCTGCTATGAGCGCTTTGGTGAGGACGTGGAGATAGTCGGTATCCAGAACGGCTACTACGGGCTTATCAATAATATGTGCAGGGAGATGAATCAGTCTGATTTCTCCGGCATTCTCACTCAGGGAGGAACTATCTTCGGCACCAAGCGCACACCCTTCAAAATGATGAAGGTTGTCGAGGAGGACAATGTGGACAAGGTAAAATCCATGAAGCAGACCTACAAAAAGCAGAAGCTTGACTGCCTGCTCACTCTCGGCGGAAACGGCACCCACAAGACCGCCAACCTGCTTTCTGAGGAGGGCCTGAACGTTATCGGCCTGCCTAAGACTATCGACAACGACATCTGGGGCACCAGCGTTACCTTCGGCTTCCACACCGCTGTTGATATTGCCACTGATGTTATCGACAGGCTCCATACCACAGCCACCTCTCACAACAGGATACTTGTAGTTGAGATCATGGGCAACAAGGCCGGTTGGCTCACCCTCTATTCCGGAATTGCCGGCGGCGCTGATATAATCGTTATCCCGGAGATACCCTACGATATTGACAAGCTGGCTGCTGCCTGCACCAAGCGTGCCGAGAACGGCAAGGGCTTCTCGATCTTGGCTGTTGCCGAGGGCGCATTTGACGTGAACGAAGCTAAGATGAAAAAGAAGGAGCGTGCCAAGAGCCGTGCCGACGCCGGCATTACCACCGCTTCTACACGCATTGCCAAGCAGATAGAAGCAGCCACCGGCTGTGAGACAAGAGTTTGTGTTCCCGGGCATATGCTCCGTGGAGGCAGCCCCTCTGCTTATGACAGAGTGCTGGCTACCAAGTTCGGCGTTCACGCCGCAGAGCTTATCGCCAAGGATAAATTCGGCTATGCTGTCGCCATGATAAACGACACCGTCACCGAAAACAAGCTCATTGACGTGGCAGGCAAGACCAAATTCGTTCCCGCTGATGACCAGATGGTAAAGACCGCCAGAGACATCGGCATCTCCTTCGGAGACTGATAACAAGTCCTGCGGACGGCGTAATGCCCTCGCCAACAGCTTTGTGTAAAACTAATACAATGACGGGCTCGGGGCAAACGATTGTTCAGACCTATAATAAAATTGGCTTGCCGGTTTTATCCGACAAGCCTTTTTTGTATAAGATACTTTATTTACAAAGCTGTTCACAGACCTGATAGAGTATCGCAGAATAAGCTGAGGACTGCAAATGAATACCGTCACCGCCTGAATACTCGTAAGCAAGGCCGTTCCACTTGTCCTTCAGGTAGGAGGCTATATCCACATAGCCGTAGCCCTTTCCGGAATTTGCCAGAAAGCTCTTGATGGCAGCATTGTAGCTGTCTATAGTTGCGTTATCGTTGAAATCACTGGTGTTGGAAATGGGAGTGATCGAAGCCACATAAAGCTTTGCTGACGGCACCGCCGCATGGACCTGGTCAAGCAGATCCATATAGTTTTCGCAATACTGCTCCGAGGTAGTCAGGTTGATGTCATTCATGCCCATTGAGAAGATTAGCGTCTTGGGGTTCACAAGCTTTACTGCATCAATGATTCCGTACTCCACCCCGTTCACATCAAAGGTGAAATCAAAGATGTTCCTCGCTGCCACCGAACCGAATGCCAGAACATTGTCAGGGGCAAGATAATCATAGACCTCCAGCCCGTAGCATATACTGTCTCCCACAAAGGTCAGCCCGTCTATAAAGCTTTCGTACTTGTCACTGAAAATATACTGCTTATGCCCGTTGGAGTCTATCTCATATTTGTCGGAAGAGGGCTCCTCCGACTGAGACTCCTCTGCCTCCGCTTCTGATGAACTTGTCTGAGTTTCGGCGGCGGTGGTTTCGGCTGCTGATGTTGCCTGTGCCTCAGATGTGACCTCTGCCGAGGCAATGTCCGCCTTGCTTTCTTCGCTCTGAGCAGATGTCTCTGCCGCCGAAGATGCTTCCGGCTCACCTGCCGCTGATGATGATTTCTCCCCGTGGACAAATGAGGGGTGTGCGGGCGCCTTGCTTTCCTCAACAGCGCCGCAGCCTGCCAGCAGCAATGCAGCAGCCAATGCGGCAGTCAATATCTTTCTTTTGTTCCTTATCATTTGTGTCTGACTTCCTTTCTTTTATGCCAATGGCCTATGAAAATATTATATCACCTATCAACAATCAAGTCAACTATTGATGCTGCTTTTTTATCAATTTGTAACAGATAAAGCGCCTGCATAACGCAGACGCTTCTCTTATCTTTATTTTACCAGTACATTATTACCGGTGTTCCGATAGCAACATTTTCATATACATATTTCGCAGCAGCCACCGGCATATTAACGCAGCCGTGAGAGCCGTCATAGGTGTAGATGTTGCCGCCGAAGGCGCTCCGCCAGCTTGAATCGTGCAGCCCCACGCCGAAGGTGGAGATATTGTTCCAGTAGGTGCAGGGGGTGGACCAGCTCTCTCCTGCGGAGGTGGAGCCGGAAAGGAGCTTGTTCTTCTCCTTTAACCACAGCTTGTAGATGCCGCCGGGAGTGTTTCTTTCAGGAGTGGGCTTTCCGGAAACTATGTCACATTCATACTGCTTCTTGCCGTTTTCGTAGTACCAGAAATGCTGTGCTTTCAGATCGACCTCGCAATAGGTGTTGCCGATGTCGCTGTCCTTGGTCCTGTATTTCGGGTCGCAGTCATAGACGTAGTTTGAGTAGGGGTTCACATAGTAGATAGGCTCCAGCTCCACTGAAATACATTCCTTGATAGTATCTATGAGCTTTTCGCACATCTTATCCTGATAGAGCCAGTAGCCGTAGCAGCCCTCGCCCTGCTCTATCTTCATTTTTCCCCGGTTGGTGGTCTGGAACTCACGGGTCGTATTGTAGGTGTCATATTTAGCCGCAAGGCTCTCCACATAGCTCATGACCTTTTTCTTATCTACCGTGAAGCCGTTGAGGGCATTGTCCTCATCGTAGGTTATCCACTCCTTGAACTCAGAGCCCTTGAGCACAGCCTTCTCATAGACAAAATCTATGGAGATCTCCACACTGTCGATGCTTTCAAGCTCCTCAAGCTCGTCCTGCAGATCAGCGGCTAAGACCTTCGGCCGCTGGTAAAGGTCAAGCCCTGAAATGTCTATCACATATTCGCCCTTGCCAAGCTCCTCCGTAACATAGTCAACCAGTGTCTGCAGCTTTGCCTCGTCGATATTGTCACCGATGACCTCCTTGACTATCTCAAAGCCGTTATTGGTATGCTTGATGTATGCGTCCTTGGCAGGGTTCTTTCCGGAGGAATTGACTATCCTGCGCTTTATCTCCGCTAAGAGAATGTCCTTGTCATACTTAAAGGCAGCGTCAAAGGTATAATCTGTTCTCTCCGAAAGATGCGTGAACCAGGTATAATAATTCTGCTGGCTCATGTACTGGGAGATGCACACCTTGATATTATCCTGATACCCCACAGATTCAAGAGGTATCTCGATCTTTGTCCCGTCCAGCTTCAGCAGAACGATATTCTCCGGTATGGTGACTGATGCCTTGACCTTTTCAAAGGCTTCATTCTCTGTCAGCTCACCGACGGGTATATCATTTATATATGTATTCTGCAAAAACTTTCCCTGAGCATTCCGCAGACCCCTGAAATACAAGAACAGCAGGAATATGATAACAAGCGCCAGTATTATCAGAACTGTAATGACAATAGCCTTGACAGGGCTCATTCCCTTCTTGGCAGCCACAGCGCCTCTGCCGGAGGGCTTGTGCTTCTTTTTCTTCGGCCTGTTTACCGCCCGCTCGCTTTCCTGCATGGTTTCCATGATCTGCTTGGCAAGCTCATCATTGGACATTCGTTTTTTTGTTCCGTCGCTCATTGCGAGCTCTCCTTTCTTCTGATTGTTTTGTCATACATAATTATTATACAGCAAATTCTTTTATAATTCAACTATTAGTTTTGCATAATTTTGTATACTCTTCTCTGTGCATATAGTACAATGTGCTGAAATTATACAAACCCTCTGTTAGTTTAAATTGAGTTAAAAAAGCTGATATATAATTTGCAAGGCAATATCAAATAATTATCGGAAGGAGTAATCAGATGCTTTGTTTAAAAGGTATTACCAAGGACTATGTTACAGGCGATGAGACTGTCAAAGCCCTGAAAGGCATTGACATTGAATTCAGAGAAAATGAATTCGTTTCTATCCTTGGGCAGTCAGGCTGCGGTAAAACTACCCTGCTCAACATCATCGGCGGCCTTGACCGCTATACGACCGGCGACCTTATCATCAACGGCCGCTCCACCAAGGAGTATAAGGACAGCGATTGGGACACCTACCGCAACCACTCCATAGGCTTTGTTTTCCAGTCCTATAACCTTATCCCTCACCAGACTGTGCTCTCAAACGTTGAGCTTGCCCTGACCCTCTCCGGCGTTTCAAAGGCCGAACGGCGTGAAAGAGCCTTGAAGGTGCTTGAACAGGTGGGCTTGAAGGATCAGGTGAACAAAAAGCCAAATCAGATGTCCGGCGGGCAGATGCAGCGTGTCGCTATCGCAAGAGCCCTTATCAATGACCCGGATATCCTGCTGGCTGACGAGCCTACCGGCGCCCTTGATTCACAGACCAGCGTGCAGATCATGGAGATACTCAAGGAGATCTCCAAGGATAAGCTCATAATCATGGTAACTCACAACCCTGAGCTGGCCCAGCAGTATTCCACAAGAATAATCAACCTGCTGGACGGCGTTGTTACCAATGACACCAACCCCTATCAGGGGAATGTGGTAGAGCCTATCAAGGACAAAAAGGCAGATAAGGAGTCCAAAAAGGGCAAGAAAACCTCCATGTCCTTCTTTACCGCCCTTTCCCTCTCAATGAACAACCTTATGACAAAGAAAGGCCGCACTATCCTTACCTCCTTTGCCGGAAGCATCGGTATCATAGGCATTGCGCTGATACTATCGCTTTCAAGCGGTGTTCAGAATTATATCGATCAGGTCCAGGAAGACACACTTTCCAGCTACCCCTTACAGATCGAACATCAGACCTTTGACGTGAACGACCTGCTCACCAGTATGCAGGGAGAGGTCAAGAACACAGAGGAACGAGACAAGGACAAGGTCTATTCCAACGGCATGATGTTCAATATGGTAAACACCATGATGAGCCAGGTCATCACCAACAACCTGAAGGATTTCAAGGCCTTCCTTGATGACAGCAGCAACGGCTTCAAGGACTTAGTCACCAGCATCAAGTATACCTATCAGACCCCGCTGAACATCTACCGGGCAGACGTGGAGAACGGCCTGATAAAAACCAACCCCTCCACGATCATTGAGGATATTTACGCCAGCATGGGCGTTTCAATGAACATCACCGGCTCTGCCAGCTCTATGATGAACCTTGGAATGTCCGGCAACAACGTATGGTCTGAGCTTATCGACAACAAGGAGATGCTCAGCAACCAGTATGAGGTAGTCAAGGGCAGAATGCCGGAGAACTACAATGAGGTCGTGCTTATAATCGACGAGAACAACGGCATTCAGGATTATGCTCTCTACACCCTCGGCCTTAAAGACCCGGAGGAGATACAGGATATGCTTAAAAAGGCCCTTGCGGGAGAGACCGTCGAAAAGCAGAAGGCCCAAAATGACGTTTACACTTTCGACGAGCTTATGGGCCTTAAATTCAAGCTCTTTGTGAACACAGACTACTTTGAAAAGCAGGCAGACGGCACATGGGCTGATATGAGTGAGGACAACGCCTACATTGTAAACAAGCTGAAAGAGAGCGAAGATATTACGATCGTCGGCATACTCAAGCCCTCCCCCGACGCTGTGGCGATCTCCACAAGAGGCGGCTCTATCGGCTACCAGAGCTCACTCATGGAGCACCTTATCAACAAGGTCAACGAGAGCGAGATAGTCAAGGAGCAGAAGGCCAACCCCGATAAGGATATCTTCACCGGCCTGCCCTTTGAGAGCAAGGACGTAAACGAGCAGCTTTACGACGCTTATATCGCCACCATACAGGACCCGGAGCAGAAAGCACAGGTGCAGGCTTATGTTGACCAGCAGAAAAAGGAAGGCAAGACCCTGGAGATCACTGATGAGATGCTCCAGGCCTATGTAATGAACCTCCCTGCCGACCAGCAGGCGACTGTGGGCGCTTACTTACAGCAGATGAAGGAATCCGGCCTCTCTGCAAATGACATAGTCAAGAGATTTTCCAACCAGATGAATTTCCTGAAAACCGACGCCACCTATGATGACAACCTTATCAAGCTGGGTGTTTCGGATATGGACGACCCCTACAGGATAAACATTTACCCCAAGGACTTTGAGTCCAAGGAAAAGATCACCGAAAAGATCGACAACTACAACAACTCCGTTGAAAAGAAAAACAAGATCACCTACACCGATTATATCGGCCTGCTTATGAGCTCTGTTTCCACTATCATCAATGCCATCAGCTATATCCTCATAGCCTTTGTAGCTATCTCACTGGTGGTTTCTTCCATCATGATAGGCATTATCACCTATATCTCCGTTCTCGAAAGGACCAAAGAGATCGGTATTCTCCGAAGCATCGGCGCCTCCAAGAGAGACATCAGCCGTGTATTCAACGCTGAAACTCTCATCGTGGGCTTCTGCGCCGGAGCAATAGGTATCATAGTCACTATCCTGCTGAATATCCCTATCAATATCATCATCAAAAACATCACCGACATCAGCGGGCTGTCAAAGCTCCCGTGGATAGGTGCAGGCGCACTGGTAGCTATCTCAATGTTCCTGACCTTCATTGCAGGGCTTATCCCCTCTAAGATCGCCGCCAAGAAGGACCCTGTGATCGCTCTGAGAACAGAATAACATCAGATACTGCATATCAAAAGCAAAGCTCCGCAGGCTTTATCTGCGGAGTTTTTTGCATATAATAAAAAACAGCCTCCGTGCGTGCTGCTCAGAGGCTGTTCAATTACTGTATCAGATCTTCTCGGGAAGGATTATCGCTGCGACGATATAAGCCACAACACCCATTCCCATGCAGCCTAAGATGACCGCACCAAGGCGGACCACATTCGGGTCTACCTCAAAGTATTCACCGATACCTGCGCATACTCCGCAGATCATTTTGCCCTGTCTCAGCCTGTAAAGTCTCTTTCCGTTCATATTGATTACCTCCGATCTATTTGTTTACAAATTTCAGATTTACTTCACCTATGCCTCCGTTTACCTTGACGGGTATATTGCCGTGGGAGCTGCTTGAGGAATTCTTTTCAATGTTTATGCTGCCGATACCGGTCTCAGCGTCTACGTCATAATCATTGTAGGAGCCGAAGATCGTGATGTTTACCTGACCTATGCCGCAGTCAGCCTTCAAGCCGTCAGCGACAGTTCCCTCGAAGGTCAACTCCCCTATGCCGCCGTCAATATCCACCTTGCCGGTCTTGCAGTCCTCAAAGAGCACGCTGCCGGTGCCGCTGTCAACATCAAATTTCTTTGAAGCGGTGATGTTCCTTGCCTTTATATCCACAGCTCCGAAATCGAAGCTGATCTCCTCAGCAGAAAGGCCCTCGATAGTTCCATTTCCTGCGCCTATGTCAAGGTCTATCTTGTCAAAGTCCTTTTCAGGGATAGTAATGGTGATCTTCGCCTTTTTGTCATTGCCGCCGAACCAGTTCAGAAGATCGGGCAGCCCGAAAACATTTATTGTTCGGGAGCTTTTCAGCACAAAGGTGTTATCTCTTATGCCGTGGTCATAGAGCTTTGCGGGAACATTCTCTGCCGAAAGCTGCAGCTTTTCACCGCCGGTCCTGATCTCTACATCAGCAGACTGTATCTGAATGTCAAGTTTTTTAACGTCCTCCAGCGGCTGGTCGGTGACGCTGAAGCTTTCCAGCTCTATGTACTTGTCGATACCGCCCACCTTCCAGACTATGATGCCGGCTGCCAGAATAACCGCGCCGCAGATCAGGAACACCAAAGGAACTATATAGCTCCGTGACTTTTTATCCTCAGCCAACAGTCTCACCTCCGACAAAGATATTATGTGCAATGGAGACTAATTTATTAAGCGCACCCACAAACATCTTAAAGCTGCCCTTGAATACAAAGGACGACGTGAACCCGAAGATGCTGCAAAGTATCAGCCCGGAGCCTATGAATATCAAGCCCACCGGCAGCACCTGGAACAGTGTGATGATGCCTCCGATAACAAGACCTGTTCCGGCGGCCACGAATGCGATCTCCAGGGCAAAGCCAACTATAAAGAACACCAGTGTCAGTACAAAGCAAACCGTGAGTATCGGGAACCACACAGGAAACAGCACCAGCAGCAGTATCAGCTTTGTAACATTCACCGGCTGGGGCTCTCTGACTGTATAGCCCCTTTCCTGCTCAGAGCCGGTGTTTTCAGGTTCACCCTTTGCCTGCTCCTCCACGAAGAACACCGGCCTGCCGTCCGGCTCAATGCCGTTTTCAGCGTAGATCTGGCGGGCTATGTCATCAATGCTGCCAAGGCTCTGAGCGGTGGCCTCCTCGTTTTGTTCACCTGCGTCAAGAAATATCTCGTTGTAATAGTCCAGCACATTTTCAAGCTCGTCGGCAGGGAGCCTGTTCAGCCGAGCTTTAAGAGCAGCAAGGAATTCCTCTCTTTTCATACTGCCTTTTCCTCCCCGATAAGTATTTTATCTACCTTCGCCTTATGGTCCCTCCACTCGGACAAGTAACTGTCCAGCGCTGTGATGCCGGCAGAAGTTATTTTATAGTACCTTCTGTTGCGCCCCATAAATTCTTTATCATAGGTCTCAAGCAGGCCGTTTTTCTGGAGCCTGCGCAGCACCGGATAAAGAGTCGATTCCGAAACATCTACCGCCTGCCTTAAAAGCTGAGTGATCTCATAGCCGTAGGTATCGCTGCGGTAAACTACAGAAAGCACCATTGCATCAAGCAAACCAGAACTAACCGGAAAGCCCATATATTATTCCTCCTTCCACAATATTATTATCTTGACTATATTATACACCGTATAATATTATTTGTCAATACGATATTGTAAATATTCATGCACAAAAAAAGAACGCCCCGAAAGGCGCTCTTTGTGAATATTAAACAGGATGTACTTTATTTGCCGCATCAGCGTGCTGGTCGATACCGAATTTCTTATTTCTTCTCTGCTCAAAGAACTTGGGAGCGACCTTCGGGAACATGGCGTAGGTGAGCACATCTTCCTCCTGCTCTGTCCACTCTGCGCACTCCTTGCGCATTTCTTCAAGCTCCGGCTTTAAAAGGTCAGCCGGGCGGCAGGTGATAGGCTCCTCTGCTCCGAGGATCTTCTTCTGGAACTCAGGGTCGATCTCAACAGGAGTTTTGCCGTATTCGCCCTTGACAAGCCCCTTGAACTCCTTGGTGACAGTCTTGTATCTCTCACCCATGATAACATTGAAAACCGCCTGTGTGCCCACGATCTGCGAGGTGGGAGTTACCAGCGGCGGGAATCCGGAATCCTTTCTTACTCTCGGGACCTCCTTTAAAACGTCCTCCAGCTGATCTGCCTTGCCGGCCTGTTTCAGCTGTGAAAGCAGATTTGAGAGCATTCCGCCGGGCACCTGATAAAGCAGTGCGTTTGTGTTGGTAGCCAGCATTGAAGGGTCAAGGAGACCGGAATCAATATATTTCTTGCGGAGGGTCATGAAATAATCTCTCAGCTCGTTGAGCTTCACAAGGTCAAGGCCTGTGTCATACTCTGTGCCCTGGAAGGTAGCAACGATAGACTCTGTAGGAGCATGAGATGTTCCCAGCGCCAGCGGCGAGATAGCAGTATCCACTGAATCCACACCGGCTTCAACAGCCTTGATTATGCACATGGACGCAAGGCCGGAGGTATAGTGTGTGTGCAGTGCCACAGGTATCTTTACTGCCGACTTGATGTCACGCACAAGGCTCTCAGCCTCATAGGGAGTGAGCAGCGCAGCCATATCCTTGATGCAGATAGAATCAGCGCCCGCAGCCTCTATGCGCTTGGCGTAATCCATATAATACTGGTGAGTGAACACCTCTCCCAGAGTATATGAGATGGCTACCTGTGCATGGCCCTTTTCCTTGTTGGCGGCCCTGATAGCTGTTTCAAGGTTTCTTATGTCGTTAAGGGCGTCGAATATCCTGATTATGTCAATACCGTTGGCGATAGATTTCTGAACAAAATACTCAACCAGGTCATCTGCATAGTGGCGGTAGCCCAGCATATTCTGGCCTCTGAACAGCATCTGGAGCTTGGTGTTTGGCATCTCCTTCCGGAGGATACGCAGTCTCTCCCAAGGGTCCTCATTCAGGAATCTGATGCAGGCGTCAAAGGTAGCTCCGCCCCATACCTCGGCAGAATAATAACCGATCTTGTCCATCTGCGAAAGGATAGGTCTCATATCGTCGATAGACATTCTTGTAGCTATCAGAGACTGGTGCGCATCACGCAGAGCGGTCTCTGTAATTTTAAGCTTTCCCATTTATGACCGTCCTTTCGTTCAGCCGATAACAGCAAGAACTGTTCCGGTCTCTACTGCTGTGCCCTTAGTGGTATTGATGCTGAGCACCTTGCCGTCAGAGGGCGAATTTACGTCATTTTCCATTTTCATTGCTTCAAGCACAAAGAGTGCCTGACCTGCCTTTACACTGTCGCCGACTGCAACCTTGACATCAAGGATAGTGCCGGGCATAGGAGCAGTGATCTTAGTGCCCTCAGCCACAGGTGCAGCCGCAGGAGCAGGAGCCGCAGCCCTGGGAGCCGCAGCAGGAGCAGCCGCAGCAACGGGAGCTGCTGCATCAGCAGAAAGCTCCTCCACCGCTACATCATAAGCCTTGCCATTAACTGTAATGCTGTATCTTTTCATTTTACATAACCACCAATCTCATTATTTATTTTAAAGCTGAATATTTGAATGCTTCTTGGGGAGCCTTGTCGTTCTCTTTCCGGAGAGCACGTCTGCCGCATTGATAAGAGCAGTTCTCAGGCCGGCAGCATCTACGATCATATCAACTGCGCCCGCCTTGGCAGCCTCAACAGCAGAGGCTTCTTCCCTGGCATACTTAACTGCCAGCTCACTGCGCTTGGCTGTAAGATCATCACAGCCCTTGAGCTCGTCATGGTGCAGGAACTCAACAGCAGTCTCGGGGGCAAGGGGTGAGATAACAGCCTCCGGCAGAGCGATAGTCATATCTGCATTGGCGCAGGCCCCTGCCAGAGCGATATATGCAGAGCCGTAAGCCTTGCCGGAAATGACCGCCAGCTTGACGGTAGTTGCCTCAGCATAAGCGTGAGCCACCTTAGCCATGCTCTTTACAGCGCCGGCTGCTTCTGTTGCGTTATCGGCAGCAAAGCCCTCGGTGTCAACAAAGGTCACCACCGGTATGGCAAAGGCATCACAGGTGCGGACAAACCTTGCAAGCTTGTTGGCGTCGTCACCGGTAAGCTTATCATCAGTCTTGTTGGAAGCAAGCACGCCTACAGCTGAGCCGCCCAGCGAAGCCAGCGCAGTGTATGCGGCCTTGCCGTAATCGGCATAAAGCTCATAAACGCTCTCAGCATCGAACACAGCCTTTGCAAGGCTCTCAGCGTCAGTGCCGGCAGCAGCCTCGGGAGCTTCAAATTCATAAATAGGCGCCGGAGAAAGATTGTTCTGCGGCAGCTTCATGAGGATAGCCCTGGCAGCCTCAACAGCGGCCTTATCGTCCTCGCAGACCTTTGCGGCAGTGCCGTTGGCAGCAGCGTTTTCAGCGGAGTTCTTTACGGTGCTGTTGGCAGCCACATAAAGCTCTGCGTCCCTGGTAAGTACGGTGAAA
>CADBTF010000176.1 GCA_902797485.1 uncultured Ruminococcus sp.
CTTTTGATAAAAAGGCATATGACAAGAACTATATTAAAGAGAATTATAAGGCGTTGACTTTCCGTTATAAAAAAGAAGACATTGATTACATAAAAGATTTTGCAAAGCAAAGAGAGTTGTCTATCCCGCAAGCTATTCTGAAAGCGTTCAGATACATAGACGAAAATGATGTTGAGCTATGATTATTTAATCCCCCGCAGACACATCTGCGAGGGATTTTCTCTTACACATTCGGCGATCTCAGACGAGTCGGAGGGGTGTGTTACTTTACTGAAATGACCAAAGGAAATATACTGACTGTACTCGGAGGAACTGGTATCAATTTCTACGGAGAAAAAAGGACGAGCAGCCTTAGCCGGATCAGTATGATCACCGAAAAGGTAGATGTGGTCGCTTTTTCACTTTACAGCTATTATGATACAGGAGAATTAAAAATATAAGGCCTTTGTAATACAGTTCACAATGCGTCCGGCTCAGCGTCTTGCTTTTTCAAGGCACTTTTTCAGAGCCTTTTTGATAGCGTCTGAACTGTAGGTGGCGCCGGAAACTCCGTCCACATCGGGAGACTGCTTATTTATAATATCCTGCGCCATAGTGCCGTAGGCCATGTCAAAATATTCTGTTTCTTCTTCATCTGTTGAGGCGGTCAGAGATGTGATGACGTCATTTTCAATAGTAATTGTAACAGTGATATAGCAGTCGTAGCCGAAGGCTTTTTCGGTGTATTCGCCGTTGTTGTAGATATACACCGGCTGGGGCGGCTCGGTGACTGTCTCCTTGGTGGTCTCGGCAGTGGTCGCTTTTGTCGTTGCTTTTGTGGTCGATTTTATGGTTGCCTTAGTGGTCGTCTTGGTGGTTGCTTTTGTAGTTGCCTTTTCGGTATGAGCGGCAGATTCGGCTCTTGTTGTGTCTGCTGATGCTGTAACAGGCCTTTCCTCACTGGCAGCGGATGCGACTGTTTCGGGAGACCTTTCCTCCTGCGGAGCTGTTTCTTGGGCTGTGCTGGTTTCTGTCTCTGACCGGGAGCTGTCATTTTCAGATGAGAGCTTCTCCTCGCTTTCTGACGAAGATGCGGTCCTGCAGGTGGTGCCTGTTCTGGCAGATGTTTCAGAGGATCGGCTCGTAACAGTTGCAGTTGTAGTCGTGGCCTGAACGGTCTCGCTGGTATCCTCCCGCTGCTGTGAGGACGTGACGGAAGCGGACGCAGTGAAAACCACTGTTTTTGGATCGGATATTTCATCGGCTTTTATTGACTTGTCCTGATGACTGCAATAACTGGCGAGGGCGGCAGTTCCCACCATAGCAAGTGTGCAGGCAGTGCATACTGCATTAATGGCTGCACGTCTGGCGGGAGAGTTTTTGCGGACATACCACTTTCTCACCCTGCAAACAAGGTAACTCCCCCATACAGCTGTGTAGCTCAGGCGGCTCAGAAAATAGCCCTCCTGCCCCTGCCTTGCTCTGGGAATGAACAGCACCATAACATGAATGTAGATCAACGCATAGAAGATATACGCTCCCCGCTGGAGCTGCTTCCATTTTTTGGCGTTCATTCTTCGCCTGATGCGCTTGAAGGAGGTAACGGTCAGGGGCAGCATTATAAGCACCAGTGCAATGCATACAAAGCAGGTGACGATAAAATCCGACTTGGGGCTGAACTCCGGGGCCAGCAGCCGCTTAATGTAGGAAACAGCGTTGGTGACGATATGGGAAATCGTTATTAACGCTGCGAAGATCGAAAGCTCGCCTCTCGCCGGCATGAGCCGCTTCATCAGTCGGCTGCCGTTGGGCAGAGCGCCGATGAACATTACGATCACCCACAGGGCTCCCGCAAAGGCACCCTTTGAGAAAATGGCCAAGACATAATTCCGCAGGAAAGCATTTTCAATATGCTGCTGCGAGAGAACTGTTACCGCTGCTGAGACCACAGCACCGGTGATGTAAAAGGGCAGCGGCCTTTTTCTGAGCAGCGGAGCAAGGATAAGCACAAGAATGACCGCCAGAGCCAAAGAAATCAAGAATAGCATAATTTCTCCTGTTTATGATTAGCTATAGCTAACCTTATATCAAAAATTAAAGCTGTGCATTGGTTTGCAGCATAGCCAGAAATTATTATAATCAAAATGAGCTTAAATGTCAAGCGGCGCAACACTGCATTTTACAATTCATTAACACAAAGTTTTTCTGCCTGTTGAGACTCGTAGAATATCAACAGATTAATCAAATACTATTTGTGAAAAACTACTCTTGCAAACTTATTAGGTTTATGATATAATTCTAATATCTGTAGTTGGTATATGCTAACCAAATGGCAAGCTCCTTGTAGAGCTGTGCCATTAAATAAAGGCAATGGGTTAGCTATAACTAACCAGAAGCATTCAAGGAAGGGAGTGTTTCTATGAAACACAAAAGGTGCGCTGCGGCGGTAATGGCGCTGGCTGTTGCTGCAAGCTCGCTGTCACTTTCTGCGCTTGCAGATGACGACAGCGTGTATGTTCTTATGAACATACCCTACAGCCAGTTTTATTCTGCCGGCAGTGCGAAGATAGGTGATGTTGATGCTGTTTCCTCTGCCACCAACAAAACCGGAAACTACGGCAAGGCAGGAGGAGCATATCATTCCGGGACGACTTCTTTTGATGACGGCGAGACTGTGACTGCTGTGAGTATAGATAACGGCTCAAAGCTCAAGGGAGTTACCTGGGCTGTGAAGGCTGAAAGCATTGATGCAGTAAAGGCTCTCGGCGGCACTGAGATAACAGAATCCAGCCAGATAACCACTGCTACAGCGGCTCACGGCAATGTGTCCGTCTCATATCTCGGAGGTTATCAGGTTCTGACAGAATCGCCGGAGTATTCCTACTATGTGCTTGACGAGGCTCCGGATAATTACCTTGTGCTTGACGGCACAGAATTTAAGGCCGGCAGCGTTGATGCTTCCTCAGAGAGCATTGAGGTAACTGCTTCCTACGGCACCAACTGGGGCGACATTCAGCTCAATGCGGGTGAAGCAGAGCTGGCCTGTGACAAGATCATCAATGCAGTTGTGCTCACTGCTGATGACGGCACAGCAGTTGGGCTTTATCATCTTGACCAGATCTGGGCCTTCAACCAAATGGCATGGAACGTTGATTTCACCAATGGCCTTGACGGAAAGAAGCTCAAAAATATCCGCTATTACTGCTCTGTCAAGGACACTGATAACGAGGACGGGACAGCTCCTGTTTATGTGAACTATGTTTACGACTATGCAGTTGACCTTGATATTTCAAAGGTCTACACCGGTGATGTAACTGCGAAATTCAAAAACGAAACAGAGCTTGACATCACCGGGCTGCCGGAGGACGCCGGAGAGGTGACAGTAAAGGTATACTACACCACAGGCGGCAGAAACGCAGAGTACACCTACATCACTCCTCTGACCGTTGACCCGGAGGACGATGACATCGACCCGGTATTCGTAAGCTTGAAGGACGGCGCTCTTGCGATCGAAAAGGGCACAGTCACAAACAAAGCGGGCACATCTGTGAGCTACGGAGAGCCGGTGGACGGCACGGAATATGTTGTAGAATTCAGCTGCGACAATTACATCTTCCGCAAGATAACCGTGACCTACAGCGAAGCAGAGAATGTATACGACCCGGTGAACCCTGAACCGGAAAACAGCTCCGGAACAGACAGCACTCCGGAGGCTGACAGCAGTTCAGAAGCCGGAACCAGCTCCGCTGCTGAAAGCAGCTCGGCGGCAGAAAGCTCGTCTGCGGTGGAGAGCAGCAAGGCTGATGCAAGCTCTTCTTCCAAGCCTTCCTCTGAAGGCAGCTCTTCCAACCCGAACACCGGCAAGGCAGCCGCTGCCGCAGCAGCAGTTATCGTTCTCGGCGCAACGCTGACGGTGGTAAGGAAGAAAAAATAAAGTATCTTAAAGCAGAAAAAAACTAATAGAATAATTTCAGGCTCATACCGCAGTGCTGTGCGGCATGAGCCTCTTTTTTATCGCTTTTTGTAGATCACAAGCTCAGGGTCCTTACCGTCCTTTTCATAGGTGCAGACCAGGATAAATTCCATATTTGCCAGCACACCGAAGCACCGCTCACCGCCGAATTCACATTCGAGCTGGCTGCCAAGATAGGTCGTATTGTCGTCAAGGAATTTCACAGTATTCCCGTTTGGCAGTCGGTAGGGCAGATTAACGAAGCTCCCCACAAGGGGATTGAGCTTCTCAAGCTTCGGCATACCCTCGATCTGCAATGCGTTGATCTCCCCGATAAGTTTTTGCTTGAACCGCTCAAATTTTCCGCCGTCTGAAAGCTGATCAAATCGCTTCCAGTAGTCCAGCTGCGGCAGAGTCGATCTCAGATATTCTCTGACCTCACTTTCTGAGTGTTCGGCACTCACCATGTTTTTCACACAGACCTCGATCAGGTCGTCCATATTGCTGTACATATATTCGCCGTCGGCATAGCACCATTTGCAGTAGTCCTCATTGAGCGAGCCGTCCTTCTCATGACTGATAATGCTGTCGTCAAGGGGCATTCCACAGCACTGGCAGATGAGATTTCTCGGAGCACCCAGCAGCGTGTTGATAGAAACATTGAAAAACTCTGAAAGCAGTTTAAGCGTTTCTGTGTTCGGTACAGTCTCACCTGTTTCCCAGCGGCTTACTGCCTGCCTTGTGACAAAGATCTTATTTGCAAGCTCCTCCTGCGACATACCGTGTTTTATCCTCAGCTCCTGAATAATGTTTTTGGTTTCCATAATATCACCTCACCTATATCATAGCATATATGAGACCGCTCTGCAAGCAACTGTCTGTTTCCTGCGAGGTTCCAAATGCTATTTTTTCAGCATCTTTTCCATGCCTGCACCTGTTTTTTCTGACATTATGTTATAGCGGAGCTTCTGATAAAAGCCTTCTTTACCCTTGAAGGCTCTCAAGTCGATACAGACCTTCTGATTATCCTTTATTGTGCTTCTTATGTAGTTTTCAGAAAACCGGCAAAGCAGCGTTCCCAGCATTTGACGCTGATGATCCTTTCGCACGATAAAGTCCTTCATAAACCAGTGCATACCGCAGTCGCCCAGCCAGTTTATCATTGCTGCGGCTGTTTCTCGGTGTCTGACTATGTATGACTTTGTGCTGTTTTTTATTGCAGTCTCTATCTGTTCATCAGGCGGGCAGCCCCAGCCTGCTGAGGTGTATAGTTCCTTGAATTCAGCCGTATTCAGGTCTTCGCTCACGGAGTAATAATCAATGTCAAGAGAGCGCAGTATATCAAGCTCTCTGCGCCTTCTTTCCGCAAGACATTCAAGATAACCCTCATAGCCGGAGAGACCGTTCCGCTTTCCGTATAATTATAGCGAACGATAGGTCACTTGTCAAGAAAGTCATGTTTATTCCTGAGGAATCAAGTATCGCACAAGCAAAGGCACCTAAACATATACCTCTGTTTCACCGGTAATACAGTTTACTGAAACGAATCTGATATTTTCGTATAATTCCGCTTCTCTGCCGTCTTCATACATACAGAACACATAACAGGGTTCGCACTTCAGTGTCGGATCAAGCTCCGACTGGGGCAGGAGCCTGCCCTCCCTGTCAAGCAGGTTTATAGCCTTGCCCTTGGGGATATACACAAGCCTTATATCATCAAATTCAAATCTTACATATTCAGCAAGCTCATCTTCAAGCATACCTATCGCCTGTGAAAGCGGTATATATTTACCGACGGCGGTCTCCTTTATATCGAAGAAGCTGGGATATTCACAGCCGAAGAGGTCTCCGTCCTTCTCATAGTGAAAAACGTCCTTCATCAGGTCATACATTATTCTGTTATCTTCATCATTATACCCTTGAGCTAACGTGCAAAAACTAAAAAAATCCACGCCCCGATAGGAACGCTGCATATAGCATTCATAAGAAGTAATGTCACCAATCTTAAGCTCTACTGCTTTATCAAAACGGAAATCAAAAGGAATATGCAATTCAGAATACACTCTGTCTGTTGTCTTGCTGCTTTGCTCAGCTATATTTGTTATAACAGGATCATCCGTAGTTTTATTCAGCGCCGGAGAATAGACAAGCTTTCGTTCCGGCTGTTTCGCCATTTCCGGAAGAGCAATACCGGAATGCCCATAATCCCGATAGCAGAACATACTATAAAACATTCCGTCAGCTGTCTTTTCATTTTCTGTGATCTCTATTCCCATTGGCTCTGCCCTTTTAGGGGAGCTTTTTATGTCAAAACAATTTGCAAAGCTTACTGTTAATCGTTCAAGTTTATCAAAATCAAGGTCTGCACCGATATATGTACATTCAAGTGAAGCAAGTTTTTCCGGTATTTGAATATCAATATCCTCAAGCTTCGGGAGCTTGAATTTTTTATAGCTTTTTGCAAGGGCTTCATCAAGGCCGTCTAAAATATGCGGGAGCTCAACATAAACAAGCTGCCCGTTTTCCGTATCCGCCTTTTGGTTATTTGATCTGACCGACTCCGGTGCATCAGCACAGGAACCGCACAATAATGAAATGACCGCTATCGGCAGTATCATAAATGATATTCGTTTCATTCAGTCCTCCTTACATTATCTATGGCATCTCGACCTCGACGGAGCCGTCTCTGCAATCGACCGTTACATAATCAATGGAATGACTTCCGGACTGAGAGCTGCTGTCAGAGATAAAAAACCATTTTGGAACACAGCTTACAGTTTCCGGCGCTGTCATTTCACTTGACAGTGCCTTCCCTCTGGGCTCGTACATGAGCATTACAGTATCAAATTTGAACCTGACATATTCTGCAAGCTCCCTTTCAAGTATATCACAGGCCGATCTGAAGGAAACAGCCTTTTCAAGCTTATCTGCGCTTTGTACATTATAAGAATTGCAGCCTACATAATATTCCGGCCCAAGGTCAGAGTCAAGATCTATATAGCTCTGCATAGAAACCGCCAGCAGGTCGTTTCCGGGGCTTGTTTCAGTGTCAGTGATATGTGATGAGAACAGGTCCTGTATTCCTATTCCCTTATAGCTTTTTCTGATCCCTATCTCATAGCCGACCGCTGTGTCAGTATGTAATGTGCAGATGTCACTTACAGTATTATCCAGCTCATCACCGGTGACACCGCTTATTTTATCTGCGATCTGAATTGCTCTGTCAGCGAGCTTTTCAGCTGCTTCACCCGCCCCGCCGGCAGGGGAGCGGTCATAAAACAACGTATCATAGCTGATGATGTTTTCATTCAGCATACTAACTCCGTTAAGGGTATTCTCCCACCTGCAATAGGTCTGTGAGAACCCAAGCATACTGACATCATTGCTCTCGTCTTTACGGTATGCTGAATATCCATCAACAACAGTCCTGCCTCCGAACTCAAAGCCAAGAGCCTCATAAAGCATATCGACTTTTTCCTTGAGCCAGTCCACGCTGCATTCAGTATTAACATATCCAAGCCGGAGCTCATATATGCCCTCCGGGTTGAGCACAGGTATCTGGGAGCGCTCCGGGAGGGTGAATTTTGTATACTCTGTCTCCAAAGCTGCATCAAGGCCGCTGTATAGCTGCTCTGCCGGCAGATACTCATATTGCAGTATGTCTGATGTTTCATTGTTCCCAGTGCAGGCGGTGAGCATAAGCGCTGCCGCTGCCAGTGCCGCTGTTCTTTTCATAGAATTTCTCCTTTTGCTTCTGGGGGAGCTGCCCCTCTGTAGGTTATAACAGAATAAAACCCCTGTCTGTGATACTGGAGCATAAAATTTGTATGTATGCACAAATCTGGCTCTGCGTAATTGTGCGATTTAACATAGAAGGTGAACTCAGAACTGCACCTGTTCTTTTGATTATTCTCTATCGCAGCTGTTCAGGTCACTGAGAGATCAGCTTGACCGTGAACTGAACAATAGGTTCGACAATCTGTTGTTTTGATAAATTTGTCGCCTCATAATTGTACAATATAACGAAATTTTAAAAATGCTTTGCAGTATATTGACACGGTGTCAGAATAGTGGTATAATACCTATAATGACACAATGTCAGAATAGATGACCCGTAAAGATTATACTTACATCTTACTATCAAATTGTTTTAATGGAGGTATGTATCATGTTTGACAAAAAACTAACTTTGCCTAATGGAGTTGAGATCCCTCAGCTGGCACTGGGAACCTGGCTTATTGATGACAGTCTTGTGTCTGATGCGGTCAGATCTGCGATCTCAATCGGTTACCGGCATATTGACACAGCGCAGGCATATGGAAATGAAGCCGGTGTGGGCAAGGGCGTTCGTGAAAGCGGTATTGCACGTCAGGATATATTTGTAACATCTAAGGTTGCTGCGGAGCACAAGGACTATAATTCAGCAGCCGAGGGTATTGATGAGACACTTCTAAAAACCGGCCTTGATTATCTGGACATGATGATTATTCATTCGCCTCAGCCCTGGAAATATGTGAACCAGTCTGATGACCGCTTTGTGGAGGGCAACCGTGAGGCATGGAGAGCCTTAGAGGACGCATACAGGGCAGGGAAGCTCCGTGCGATAGGCATTTCAAATTTCCTTGAGGGTGACATTGACAGTCTTTGGGAGACTGCTGAAATAAAACCTATGGTCAATCAGGTGCTTTGCCACATTTCCAATTCGCCTCTTTCTCTTATTGATTTCTGCACAAGTAAAAATATTCTCATGGAGGCGTATTCTCCTGTGGCTCACGGTGAAGCGCTGAAAAACCCGGTGATAGCAGATATGGCTAAGAAATACGGCGTAAGCGCTGCTCAGCTTTGTATAAGATTTGACATTCAGCTTGGAATGATCGTTCTGCCGAAAACCGCAAACCCGGAGCATATGAGATCAAATGCAGAGGTGGATTTTATTATTTCTGACGAGGATATGCAGGTGCTTAAAGATACCAGGCATATAGAAAATTACGGTGAACACAGCTTTTTCCCTGTGTTCGGCGGAAAGTTTTAATGGAGGTAACTGCTATGACTGATATGCCAAAGATCGCCCTCGGGTTGAATGTGGTACGCTTTTGGGAAAAAGAAATGAAGTAATAAGGAGACATCTATGAAAAGACTAATTCTTTCAATGTTTGCTGCTGTTTGTATGTTCGGTTTTACAGCTTGCGGAAATACTGATAACAGCAGCTTTGCACCGGCAGATACAACTGCTAAGAATGAAGCTGCTCAACAGGCGTCACAGGCAGAGGAGTCTGATGTGTCGTCTGAAACAGCAAATCAGCCGGAGGAAGATAAGGCTGTGTCTGAAAAAGCAGAGGAGCAGCCGCAGAATACGGATAATGATGACAGTAAGACCGCTGATTCCATAGTTGTATATTTCTCTGCGACAGGCACTACCAAAGGCGTTGCGGAGAAGATAGCAAGTACCGTCGGCGCAGATATTTTTGAGCTTATCCCTGCTGAACCCTACAGTGATGCAGACCTTGACTGGCATGATGACAAGAGCAGAACTACTATCGAGATGAATGACCCTGATGTTCGCCCTGCAATTGCGAATGATACTGTTGATCTGGAGGGCTACACTACCGTTTATATAGGCTATCCGATCTGGTGGGGTGACGCACCGAGAATGATGAGCACCTTTGTTGAGGCTCACAGCTTTGAGGGAAAGACGGTAATACCCTTCTGCACCTCCGGCAGCAGCCCTATAGGAAGAAGCAGTGAAAACCTTGCTTCACAGGCGGGAAGCGGTAGCTGGCTTGTAGGCGGAAGGCTTGAAGCGAGCATTTCCGAGAGCGAGATACAGGATTGGATAAACGGAATGAACTGATAAGGAGGGACTGTTATGCAGGCTAAGACTACAAACATCATCAAGAGGATAGTTGATGTAGTGCTGACAGTCCTGCTGCTGTTTATAATGGCATTTCAGGTGACAGGTGATGTGCTGCATGAATGGCTTGGCATTGGTATGACTGTGACACTTGTGCTGCACCATATTCTCAACCGCAGGTGGTATAGTGCGATCTTTAAGGGAAGGTATTCGCCGTACCGTGTTGCTATGACGGCGGTGAACACACTGCTGCTTTTGTCTATCGCTTTGACTGCACTGAGCGGTATTTCAATGAGCGGTCATGCAGTGCCGTTTATGTACGGGCTTATCAATGTAATGACAGCAAGAGAGCTGCACCTTGCAATGTCTCACTGGTCGTTTATACTAATGGGTATTCACATAGGGCTTCATATGAAGACCATGACAGCCAGAATGCCTGACAGGGGCAAGCTGATATTCAGATGTGTTCTGACAGGTGTTTCCGGAGTGGGATCATGGCTTTTTATCAAGAGCAATATCCTTGAATATATCACCTTCCAAACTCACTTTGCATTTCTTGATTACACAACTGCTAAGGCCATAATACTTCTGCAAAATCTGGCTATGCTCATGTTCTTTGTGCTTGTGGGGTATGTGCTCTCGGAGGTCACTCAAAGAGTGAAGGATAAAAAGTATTCCCCGAAGGCGCTGATATGGCTGGGCTGTGCGATAGTGATCGGTGTTGTGATGTTCTTTGCCCTGAGAGAGAATTCAAGCGGAACAGGCTTTGATAAGTCAGGCTGGCAGAGTACAAATAATAAAACTCAAACCGCCACAAGCTCTCAGGAGGGGGCAGCTTCCTCCGAGGTCAAAGGAAACACAACTGTACCCACCGCAGTCAATGACGGCTTTATTCTTGTAAACGGCGGCAGCTTTAATATGGGCAGTCCGGATAGTGAAAACTGGCGCATTGATGATGAAACACTCCACGAGGTAACAGTTTCCGCATTTTATATTGACCCTCTTGAAACTGTACAATCTGACTATGAAGCGCTCATGGGCAATGACCCGAGCACCTTTGACGGTGACGGTCTGCCTGTTGATAATATCTCATGGCTTGAAGCGGTGCAGTATGCAAATGCAAGAAGCAAGGCAGCGGGGCTGACACCTGCATACACTATCGGTGAGGGTGAGGTCATTTGGGACAGGTCTGCAAACGGCTACCGCCTGCCCACAGAAGCCGAGTGGGAATATGCCTGCCGTGCCGGAACTCAGACACCCTTTAATACAGAACATTCTCTCAGCGCTGATGATGCGAATTTCTACGGGCATTATCCCTATGAGATAGAGGAAAATTATTTTGATAACGAAGTCCTTGAAGCCCGCCCCGGAGAATACCGGCAGACTACCTTGAAAGTTGGCAGCTTTGAACCGAATTCATGGGGAATATATGACTGCCACGGCAATGTGAATGAATGGTGCTGGGATTATTACGGCGCATACGATACCGCAAAGACAGCTGACCCTACAGGCCCGGAAACCGGCACGCGCCATGTTTACAGAGGCGGCGGCTGGAATGACTTTGCCAAGAATATGCGAAGTGCCTACCGTGCTGCCGGACAATCTGATATGAAAAGCTATAACTTAGGTGTAAGGCTTGTGAGAAATGCGGATAAGGCTCCGGCAGGAGCTTTGACTGTAAAAGAAAATATCCAGCCGGTAAAGAGTGGCAAGATACTTATAGCTTATTTCTCATGGAGCGGAAACACAAGAGACATTGCAAATAATATTCACGGCCGCATTGATTCGGACATAGTAGAGCTGACACCTGTTGACCCTTATTCGACTGACTATAACACCGTTCTTATGGAGGCCCAGGAGGACCAGCACAGGCAGGCACGTCCTGAACTGAATGAGCATATCGACAATATGGAGCAGTATGACATCATACTGCTTGGCTACCCCAACTGGTGGGCATCTATCCCTATGCCGATAGCCACATTCCTTGAAAGCTATGATCTTTCCGGCAAGACGATCATTCCCTTCTGCTCACACGGCGGCGGACGATTCGGTCAAAGCCTGACAGCGATTGCTAAGCTTGCACCCGATTCAGCGATAGGTGAGGGCTTGTCGGTGCATTACTCCGGCGGGAGCACACTGAATGATGATATAAATGAATGGCTGGACAAAAACGGCATAGCAAGAAAATGAGGTACAGTATGAAAATAGTTATACTTATGGCAAGCCCCAATGCAAAGGGCTCCACAAGCATTCTTGCGGAGCATTTTAAAATAGGCGCCGAGGAAAGCGGCCATACGGTGGAAACGATCAACGTTTGCAGGCTGAATGTAAAGCCCTGCACAGGCTGTGTTGCCTGCGGGTATGAGGGTGACTGTGTTCAGCGGGACGATAACGAGCTTATCCGAAGGTCTTTGCTCTCATGTGATATGGTCGTGTTTGCAACGCCGCTGTATTACTATGGAATGAGCGCCCAGCTGAAAGCGGTCGTGGACCGGTTTTGCGCTTACAACAGCAGCTTAAACCGCCGGCATTTGAAGTCAGCACTTTTGACTGTCGCATGGAATTCTGATGACTGGACCTTTGATGCCCTGACTGCCCACTATAAAACGCTTGTGCGCTACATCAATTTTGAGGACAAGGGTACGGTGCTGGGCTATGGCTGCGGAAGCCCCTCAATGACACGTTCAAGCAAATATCCCGAGCAAGCATACAAATTAGGAAGATCATTATAACGGAGGTAATATTTATGAGCAAGAAATTAACAGCATATTTTTCCGCAAGCGGCAAAACGGCCGCCCTTGCAAAGAAGCTTGCAGAAGCAGCAGGTGCAGACCTTTATGAGATACGCCCGGCTGTACCCTATACAAGTGCTGACCTTAACTGGCAGGATAAGCAGTCCAGAACCAGTGTAGAGATGAGCGATCACAGCTCTCGCCCGGCGCTTGCTGATAAAAATGCAGATATTGCAGCCTATGACACGATCTATGTGGGCTTTCCTGTGTGGTGGTATATCGCTCCGACAATAATCAATACCTTTCTTGAAAGCTATGATTTTTCCGGAAAGAAGATAATTCTCTTTGCAACCTCCGGCGGCAGCGGGTTTGGAAAGGCTGTTCAGAATATGCAGCCAAGCGCTCCGAATGCCGAGATCATTGAGGGCAAGGTAAATCCCTCGGCTAAAGATATAGAAGCTCTTGCAGCAATGGGTTAATACTAACAGCCGCTCTGAATAAAACGATCAGAGCGGCTGACTTTTTATTTTGCCTTAAAGATATTCAGCTTTGCATATTGACGTTTGTGAATTTTTGTGTTATAATCAATATATAGTTAGCTGTGGCTAATTAACTATAAGCAAGGAGCGATCAGAATGCAAAACAAAAATATCTACAGAGCAATAGTCGGCACCAATTCATGGGGCAGCAAGGTATACGGCAAGGTGCTCAGAGGCAGCAGCGTTGATAAGCAGACACTTAAAGAGACTGTATCTGAAGCAATGAAAAGTGACCTTGTGATCTTTGATACAGCTCAGGATTACGGCCTTGGTCAGGGTCAGAAGCTGATCGGTGAGCTTTGCCCGAAGGAGGCTGTGATCTCAGCAAAATATACTCCCGGAAAAAAGTATGTCTCCGGGCAGGTGAGCTTCCACCATTATCCCAATGTGCAGAATTTCTTTAACAGTGTTTCCCGTGTGCTGCGTCCGGGCGGCAGACTGATACTCAGGGATATGACAGCAAACACCGATGCAGCTCGCTGGTTTATGAACAATATTGAGATGCCTGTCATCAATCTTGCAGGGCATGGAGATGTTCATGTTTACGGCAGAAAAGAAATTGCAAGCCTGTGTAAAAATGCAGGCTTGCAGCTTGAACTGTTTGAAAAGCGAGGCTTTTTCCGGCTGCACTGTGCGGCAAGAAAACCTCTGGATCAATAAGGCTTTACTTTGAAGAACTATTTTCATGCTTCCAGATCAGGCTGTATCTTGTTACCTGATTATCTGCGGTTTTGCTGTTGTAAAGCTTAAATCCCAGGTGCCGGTACATTTCAGCGTAAGCCTTCATATCTGTATCTATAAGCAGCGGAACATTTCGTTTCGCTGCTGTTTTTTTAGCAAACATGATAAGCTGTTTTGCATAGCCCTTTCCCCGAGAGCTCTTGACGACTGCCGCCATAAGCACATCAATATGCGGGCGTTTAGCATACTTTTGGTTTGTGTCTGCTATCTGCCCGATGTGCCGGAGCATTTTTCTTAGCTTCTTGAAGGGCAGCCAATAGAATATCCTAATAAGCATTTTCAGCTGCGGCAGTATCGGAGCCTTTTCACTGTACTGCAAGCCGATAAACCCGCAGCCGTCCTCGGTCATATACAGTGATTTTGCTTCGTAAACGTAGTCAACATATGATGCCATATATTTAAGCACCAGCGGCCTGCGTTCTTCAATAGCTCCAAGCTCATGAAAGAGCTCGTTTGTCACAAAGGCGTCACCGATCAGGAAGCGTATTTTTTTATGCTCCTTCTCCGAAAGATTTTCTGCAAGAATCATTTTTCTGTACTCCTTGATGTTTCAAATAGTCAGAGCCTCCAGGAGGCGGCTTCACTCCTGCTTTCAATAAAGCTTCGGTATATTCCTTCACGGCTCATAAGCTCATCATGTGTGCCTTGCTCTTCTATATTGCCGTCCTTGATGACATACAGCTTATCAGCGTTTTTAACAGTGGATAGCCTGTGAGCTATTACGATAAGTGTTTTGCCCTTCACAAGCTTAGCCACACTTCGCTGTATGACGGCTTCATTTTCTGGGTCAGTGTAAGCAGTAGCTTCGTCAAAAATTATTATATCTGCATTTTTGAGCATAGCCCTTGCTATAGCTATGCGCTGCCTTTCTCCGCCGGAAAGATGCCCGCCTGAGGAGCCGACAAGAGTATCATAGCCGTTTTCAAGGCCCATAATGAAATCATGGCAGCCGCATTTCTTGGCAGCGTCTTCAACCTGTGCATCTGTGGCAGACTGATCTCCAAGGCGGATATTCTCACGAACTGTCATGTCGAAAAGGTAATTATCCTGTGATACATAAGCTATCCGCCGGTTGTAGTCATCAAGGGGTATATCCTTGATGTTTGCTCCGCCGAAAGAGATGCTGCCGCTGCCGACGTCCCATAAACTTGCTATCAGTCTTGCTACGGAGGATTTACCGCTTCCGGAAGGGCCTACAAGCGCTATAAACTCTCCCTTGTGAATAGTCATTGATATGCCGTGGAGTATTTCTTTATCCGAGTAGCTGAAATGAACATTACTGAGAACTATATCTCCGCCTGAAATGCTTTTGGTGAGCTTTTCCGGGCGGACCATTTCAGGAGCATCAAGAATGCTGCGCACTTCGGTAACAATAGTGTCCATCTGGGCTATATCATCAGAATAGGACATTACCCTGATAAGCGGTTCGATCAAACCGACTGTTAGTATAATTATTGTAATGAAATCGGCAGTGCTTATTGTTCCGTGCATTGTCATGATGCCGCC
>CADBTF010000177.1 GCA_902797485.1 uncultured Ruminococcus sp.
TATTTCTTATTTATTCTTTCTTCTTTTTTCTTTTAGCAGGCGCTGCACTAAGTAACGTAAAGACACTTCTGCCGTGATACAGCAGAAATGTCGGAATAAAAACTTCTTTATTGCGCCTGCGCTAAAGGGCGGAAGGGCGTTCTTTATATAGTACAAAAAGTACAAATAGTACGAAAAAATCTGACCCCTCTCAAACTGCGTATCTGCGCTGCTTGCGGGAACGGCTCCACCCGGAACATACCGCATTTCCACCCTGAACACACTGCAATTCCACCCCAAACATACCGCTTTTTCACCCCAAACATACCGCATTTGCACCTGACCTCAGACAAGCTCAAGGCGGTGCAGATCAATTATGATCTGCTGCAATACATAACAAGATCGGGAGATGAATTATTCACAGGCTTGCCGGGCATACTATTTCAGTATAACAACGTTTGCAAGGAGATATGCCCATGAGCTCTGCCAAAAGCAATGACAAATATCAAATAACAAAGCAGCTTTCACAGGATATAGATGCTTTGAAAAAGCTGCTGGGCGGCAGCGCTGACCTTAACACCAGCGAGGCTGAGCTGTCCGGGGTCAGGTGTGCAGTCGCTGCCATTGAGGGAATGGCCTCTGCGGAGCTGCTGAGTGAGCTGGTGCTTCGTCCGCTGGAACGGCTTGCCAAGGAAGCCGGGGGCTCCGGGCAGAGGCTTTTTGAACTGCTCACCTCCGGGGCGCTGCTTACCGCCGACTGCACTCAGCCTGCTGACCTGCGTGAGGCAGCAGCCATGATGTTTTCAGGCTTTGCTGTGGTGTTCGTGGAAGGGGGCGGGGCAGCAGCCTACGGTGTTCAGGGGTATGATAAAAAGGCTGTCACCGAGCCCAGCAGCGAGCACAACATCATGGGCTCACAGGAGGGGTTCTGCGAGGCGCTGAGATCAAATATTTCTCTGGTGAGGCGGCGCATGAAGACCCCTGCGCTGAGGCTGGAAATGCTGACCGTCGGCAGGCTGACGAATACAGATGTCTGCCTCTGCTATCTGTCCGGCAGGGCAGACAGCCGCATGATCGCAGATATAAAGCGGCGGCTCAAGGCCATCGAGCTTGACACTCTTCTGGCCTCCGGCACCCTGAAGCCCTTTCTGGAGGGCAGGGAGCAGGTGGGGCTATTCTCGGAGATCTCCGCCACCGAGCGGCCGGACGTGGTGTGTGCCAAGATCAATGAGGGCAGGGCGGCTCTTATCATAGACGGCACCCCCTTTGCGCTGGTATGCCCCTCACTGTTTGCCGAGAGCTTCCGCACTGTTGACGATGCCTGCTCAAAGCCGTATTTCGTCATACTCATGCGGCTGGTGCGGTATATAGCCTTTTTCTTCGCTGTGATCTTTCCGGGTCTTTATGTGGCAGTTGCCAACTACCACCCGGAAATGCTGACCTTAAAGCTGCTGCTGAATCTCACCGCCTCCGAACGCTCCACACCGTATTCACTGTTTGTGGAAATGCTTATCATCACCGTGCTGTTAGAGCTGATGAAGGAGGCCGCTGTGCGTATGCCTAAGGCTGTGGGCAGTGCGATCTCCATAGCCGGAGGGCTTGTGATCGGAGATGCGGCGGTCAAGAGCGGGATAATCTCCTCACCGCTTCTGATAATAGTGGGCCTGACTGCCACTGCCTCTTTTGTGATACCCGGCCTTGCCCAGCAGAGCTCTGCACTGAGGCTGGTGTATATCTGTGCCGGCGGAGCAGCAGGTTTTTTCGGTATAGCAGTGGTCTCCGCCATGGTGATGACCAACGCCTGCGCCTCTCAGGAATACGGCATACCCTACACCGCACCTCTGCTGCCTTTCTCACGCTCCGGCTCTGTGGAGATACTGAGCCGCAAAAGCAGGGAACGCCTTCAGCAGGAGCATACTGTGGTGGGGAACTATTCAGAGAACGCTCCCAGCGAATAAACTGACTTTAGGGCTTGCAATTTTCCTTTTTTTGTGTTATAATGAGCAAAGGCAATACCCCCCAGCAGCTGTGTGTCAAGTGCGGTACTGCCTAACAACATACAGGGGTGAGATAATGGCTCAGATTACCAAACGATTGATAACCGAAAGCGTGCTGCGGCTTGCCGAAAAGAAACCTATAAATAAAATAACTATCCGTGATGTGGCCCTTGAAACGGGTATCACCCGCAATACCTTCTACTACTATTTCCATGACATCTATGATGTGTTTACTACCTTTCTTGACAGCTGCATGGAAGAGATATATGAAAAAAACAACGGCGACAACGGCCTGTTTGATTTTATGGAGCTGGCCTCAAGCTACAAGAAGGTCTTTCTGAACTGCTATAAGACTGTAGGCCACGAGCGGCTGTCAAAATTTGCCGGGGAGAAGATCAGAAGCCTTATCATGCACTCCTTTGAATCTGAGGGCTATCTTGATAAGATACCGGAGACTGATCTGGATATAATCTGTGTGTTCTATGAGGAAGCCTTCTTCGGGCTGCTCATGCGCTGGCTCCAGGATAAGATGTCCGATGACCCGGAAAGAATGAAGGCGTCACTGGAAAGAGTCAGAGTTTTGTTCGAGGGCCAGCTGGAGCTGTTAGCAAAGAACAGTCAAAACAATTAACTATTGTTACAATCGTGCGTGCTTGTACTGTTTTTGTGCGGGCACGTATTTTTGTATATAGTAATGTTTGTGCAGATGATGTAAAATAAGAATGGAATGTTAAAATATACGGCATTTTCCACAATATTAACGCTGCAAATTTGTGAAAGTCCACAATATCTATTATTAGGAGGAAGTAAAAAATGAGAAAGATCAAGATCATCACCGATTCCTGCTCTGATATGACAGCAGAGCTGCTGGAAAAATACGACATCGACTACGCCAAGATGTATGTAGTGCGTGACGGCAAGGAAACAGAGGCTTCCCTTACCTGGGAGGCATACACCCCCGCTGAATATTACGGCATGATGCGTGAGGGCGAGAAGCTCACCACCACTCAGGTGCCTGCCAATGAGTTCGACCGCATTTTCAGAAAGTACCTCTCTGAGGGCTATGATGTTATTTATATCTCTATTTCCTCAAGACAGTCCGGCTCCGTTAATACCGGCACAGTTGTGGCCAAGGAGGTATTGAAGGATTACCCCGATGCCAAGATCAGCTGCATCAACTCCCTCAACGGAAGCATCGGGATCGGTATGCTGGCGATCTATGCCTCCAAGCTGGTGAAGGCCGGCAAGAGCTTTGAGGAGATCGTAGACGAAGTAACTGCTCAGAGAAAGTGCGTAAATCAGTTTATGACAGTTTACTCTCTTGAAAGCTTCAAGCGCACAGGCAGAGTTGAAAACAGCGAGGCTTATCAGGCTAACCTTATGGCAGTAAAGCCTATCCTTATCGCTGACGCCAACGGCGCACAGGTGCCTGTCAAGAAGATCAGAGGCAGAGCCGCTTCCTTGAAGGAGATCGTTGATATGGCTGCTGCTGCCGGCGCTGACGAGGCTGTTCAGGACGATTGTGTTTATCTCGTCCATGCGGACGCTGACCCGGAGGAGATCGAGGAGCTTAAAAAGTGGATCGCAGAGGCTATCCCCCATAAGCAGCTTGTGATCGTTCCCTTCGGCCCGATCATCGGCATCTCTGTCGGCGCTGATGCTGTCGGCTTATGGTGCTTCGGCAAGGAGATCACCTACAAGGCAGGGGAGACCAAGTAATGGGCACCGCCATTCTGACCGGCGAGCGCCTGCTGGAGCTGGTCCGGAGCGGAGCTGCCAATCTGGAGCTCCACAGCAGCGAGGTCAACGACCTCAACGTTTTCCCCATTCCGGACGGTGACACCGGCAGCAATATGACCCTGACTATCCAGGGAGGCGCCAATGCCTCCTGCAATACTGAGAGCATCTCAGATGCCTCTGCCGGCATTGCCAGAGGTATGCTCCTTTCAGCCAGAGGAAATTCCGGAGTTATACTCTCACAGCTCTTTGAGGGCGCAGCAGCCGGCTTGAAGGGCCTTGATACTGCTGACCTCAGCGCTGTCGCCAAGGCCTGCCGGAGCGCAGTGGAGCAGGCCTACAGCTCGGTCATAGACCCTACAGAGGGCACTATCCTGACTGTGGCCAGAGAGACCAGCGAGATGATCTCAGAGAGCAGCTTTTCATCTCTGGAGGAAATGTTTGATGCGGCTATCGCAAGAGCAAAGGAATCCTTGAAGCACACCCCTGAGCTGCTGGACGTGCTGAAAAAGGCCGGAGTTGTAGATTCAGGCGGAGCCGGGCTGATCTATATCCTTGAGGGTATGTACAGCGCCCTGACCGGAAAGGCAGTTGAGCGTTCAGTGGATACCGGTTATATCCACGGGGGCGTACCAAAGGCTGTGAATACCGATCTTTTCACAGAGGACAGCGTCCTTGAATTCGGCTACTGCACAGAGGTGCTGGTAAGGCTGCAAAAGATCAAGTGCGACCCTGAGACCTTTGATATAAACGAGCTCATCAGCTTTATGAGCGGCCTTGGAGATTCTATCGTCGCTTTTAAGAACGGCACTATAGTCAAGCTCCATGTCCACACCATGACACCTTATAAGGTGCTGGAATACTGCCAGCGCTTCGGTGAGTTCCTGACTGTCAAGATAGAGAACATGATGCTGCAGCACAATGAGGTCATTGCCAATGAGCAGGAGAAGCAGCAGGAGCGCCGCAAATATGCGGTGGTGGCTGTAGCCTGCGGAGAGGGCCTTAAAAACGAGCTTAAAGAAATGGGCTGCGATGTTGTCATAGACGGCGGGCAGACCTCCAACCCCTCCGCCAGCGATATGCTTTCAGCCTTTGACAAGGCCAATGCTGAGACAGTATTCGTGCTGCCGAATAACGGCAATATCATATTGACTGCAAAGCAGGCAGGGGAGCTCTATAATAAGTCTGACATCAGAGTTATCCCTACCAAAACCATAGGAGACTGCATCTCTGTGCTTTCAATGCTTGACCTGACCCCTGACGCTGACACTGTGGAGCAGCAGATGAATGAGGCTATGGAGGGTACCGTCACAGCAGAGATCTCCCGGAGCATTCGTCCAGCAGAGCTGGGAGGCCTCTCTATCAGGGAGGGGGAGTATATCGGCATAATCGGCAAGGACGTTGTCTCTGCTGATACCGACTGCTTTGACACTGCGGTGGCAGCCTTGAAGCTTATGGAGCCTGCCGACCATGCAGCTCTCATGATAATCGAGGGTAAAAACGCCGCCAAGGGCCTTTCGGCTGAGCTGGCTGCCTATGCCAAAAAGAAATACCGCCGGCTGGAGGTCTGCGAGATCAGCGGCGGTCAGGATATTTATGATTTTATTCTGGTGGTGAACTGATGGGAATAGATTTTTATTTGGTGTGCGCCGCCTTTGCTGTGCCCTCGTTTCTGCTGGGAGGCGTCAACGGGGCAATAATGCTCTCCAAGCTCATCTATAAGCAGGATATCCGTGAGCTTGGCAGCGGCAACCCCGGCTTTACCAATTTCAAGCGGGTGTACGGCCTGAATGCTGCGGCATGGGTGGTAATGGTCTTTGATATAATCAAGGCCATGATACCTGTCTGCATAGCTATGATAGTATTCGGCGCTTTGTACGATATGCCCCAGTTCGGTGCTGCCTTTACAGGGCTTTTCTGTATGCTGGGGCATTGCTTCCCGGTGTGGTACGGCTTCAAGGGCGGCAAGGCCTTTATGACCGGCTTCGGCACTATATGGTTCGTGGACTGGCGCATGGCCCTCATAGCTATGGCACTGTTCCTGACGCTGCTCTTTACCGTAAAGATCATGTCGATCTCCTCCTGCATCTCCTCGGCAGCCTGCCCCATAACCTTAGCGATACTGGGTGCAGAGAGCGGCTATGTGCTTATCATCTCTGCGCTTTCGGCGCTGCTGGTGATCGTAAGGCACAAGGAGAATTTCAAGAAGCTGCTTAACGGAACAGAATCAAAGTTCAGCCTGCACAGCAGCAAATAGTCAATGCGCTTTTTCTGACGCTCTGTTAAAGCGCCTGCGATGTGCTCATTTTACCGTGAACCGAAATCAAGAAAGGACACTAAAGATGCCCAGCTTAACTCCTGCGGACCTATCCAAAAGGCTCAGAAACGAGCCTGCGGATAGGCTCTATTATCTATACGGTCAGGATACAGGGGCGCTGCAAAGCTTTGCCTCTGCCTTGATAAACAAGCTCTGCCCCAAGGCTGACCGCACTATGAACCTGCACAAATTCAGCGGCGCCGACTTAGACGTTAATGCTCTCTATGAGGCCTGCGAGATGCTGCCGATGTTCGCCCAGAGAGTGGTAGTGACAGTAAATGACCTGAATATGGATTCGCCTAAGATAGGCAAGTCAGCCGGTGACCGGCTCAGGACCTTTCTGGCAGACCTGCCGGAAACTACCACTGTCATCATCTATTCCACCGGCGTGGACCTTTACAAGAACAAGCGCTCCCTCACTGACAAGAACAAGCGCTTCTCCGAATTCTGCGCCAAGCACGGAGTCAGCTGCGAATTTGCCTTCAAGACAACATCAGAAATGGGAAAGAGCATTGCCGCTGCTGTGAATAAGGCCGGCTGCTCTATCACTAAAGGGGATTCCGAATATCTGGCAGAGTGCTGCCTGTGTGATACCTCGCAGGTCAGGCAGGAGATAGTAAAGCTCACCTCCTATGCCGCCGGCAGGCAGATAACCCGTGCCGACATTGACGCACTGTGCATCAAAAAGGTGGAGTCCGACGGGTTTGCACTGGCTAAGAGCATACTGAGCTCAAGAGCGGTGTTCGTGTTCAACCGTATCAGAGAGCTGGCAGATCAGAATTATGAAGCCTTTGAGATCCTGGGAACTATAAGCTTTTCGCTGAACGATCTTTACCGTGCCCGCCTGGCAATGTCCTCCGGGCGAAGCCAGCAGGCGGTGATACAGGATTTCAAATACCCGAAGAACCGGGAGTTTTCTGTGCGCAATGCCTTCAACGAGGTGCAGAATGTGTCTCTGCCGAGAATGAGAAAGGTCATCAGGATCTTCTCGGATACAGACCTTTATTTAAAGACCCGCTCTCAGGGCAGGCAGGCGGATATGCTTTATCTTGAGGAAGCAGCTGCCAGGGCAATGTCTGTTTAAGCCGCATAATGCGACGCAAAAAAACAGTTGACAAGCGCCCTGTTTTGGGGTATAATACTAATAAAATCATAAGGAGGTAATTCAAATGGCAGTTAATCAGAGAAGAAGCTCCTTCGCTAACCCGGCTTGTGCCAAGGTAATGAATTTTGAGGATTCATACGGTGGAGAAAGAGCTTGTACCTTTGGCGGCGTTTTCGCTAAGGTCGCTTATTTTATGGCAATAGTTCTTCTTGGAGTCGGTGCATTTTTCTATATGCACAATTACTTTGGCTCCCAGGGATATACTGTTTCTAAGCAGATCTCGGAGGGCTATGTTATCTACTCAAACGAACTGGGCATTATGATAGGTGCATGGATAGTCACACTTATCGCCGGCCTCGTGGCAGCCTTCGCTCCCAGAACTATACCTGTAACAGGCACCATCTACTGCGCAGGCATGGGCTATGCAGTGGCTATAACCTCTTATATCTATGCGGCACAGTATGTGGGCATAGTTGTTGAGGCTCTGGTGCTGACAGTGCTTATTATTGCAGCTATGGCAGTGCTCTATTTCACCGGCATCGTTAAGGTAGGAGAAAAGTTCAAGACTATTGTGCTGACTGCACTTATTGCATCAGTTCTCGGAGGCGTTGTATTCGGTCTGCTGAGTTGGCTCGCACCCAACAGCGTTATCGTGACATCTATCCTGAAGCTGCAGAGCGGCCCTCTCGGTATCGTGTTTGCAGTTATCGGCGTGCTGATCGCTGCGGCTCTGCTGCTTATCGACTTCGACACTATCGCACAGGCAGTTTCAAGCGGAGTAAACAAGAAGTATGAGTGGTACTGCGGCTACAGCCTGATGCTGAGCGTTATCCTGCTCTATCTCAAGGTCCTCCAGCTCCTTGCAAGGCTCCAGGACAATAAGTGATTTTTGGCATTTGCTATCATCAAGAAGCTGAGCGCTCTGGCGCTTGGCTTCTTTTTTGCTGAGTTAGCCGAACATTATAAACAGCTGAGATCTAAATGTTGACAATAAGAGACAGATGTGGTATAATTAATAATGTATACGCAAATATGCAGATTGTAAATGAGGTAATGCTATGGAAAAAATATACAGCCTCGGTATTGACGTGGGTTCGACCACCGTTAAAACCGTGATACTTGATGAGGACACAATAATATACAATACCTACGAGCGCCACTTCTCAAAGGTCAGAGAGACAGTTGCGGAGCAGCTGCGCACTATCGGCAGGCTCTACCCCGGAGGTAAATTCAAGGTGGCTATCACAGGCTCTGCCGGCCTCGGTATCGCAGAGGCCTGCGGGATAACCTTCGTGCAGGAGGTGTTCTCAGCCTTTACTGCTGTCAACAAGACCTACCCCGATGCTGACGTTGTTGTTGAGCTGGGCGGAGAGGACGCTAAGATAATCTTCCTGACCGGCGGCGTTGAGCAGCGCATGAACGGCACCTGTGCAGGCGGCACCGGCGCTTTCATCGACCAGATGGCAAGCCTGCTGGGAGTGACTGTTGACGATATGAACGATATGTCCCTCAAGGCGACCAAGATATACCCCATTGCCTCCCGCTGCGGAGTATTTGCAAAATCCGATATTCAGCCGCTGCTGAATCAGGGCGCTAAAAAAGAGGATATCGCTGCTTCGATATTTCAAGCAGTAGTTGACCAGACTGTGTCGGGTCTGGCTCAGGGCAGAAGGCTCCAGGGCAAGGTGCTTTTCCTCGGCGGGCCGCTCTCGTTCCTGTCAGGGCTTCGCAAGGCTTTTGTTGACACCCTGAAGCTTGATGAGGAGCACGCAGTTTTCCCGGAGCTGGCTCCTTGCTTTATGGCCTACGGCTCCGCTCTGCACGCTCAGAAAATGGGCGACGAGCTGACTATCGACGAGGCTATTGACAAGATCGTGAACGCCAAGGCTCATGACACTATCGTTACCGGCAAGCCGCTGTTCGCTGACCAGAAGGAATACCGGGAGTTCGTGGAGCGCCACAAGCAGTCTGACCTGAAATATGAAAATATCGAGACCTACCGCGGTGATGCCTACTTAGGAATAGATGCGGGTTCCACTACCACCAAGCTGGTGCTGATAACCCCCGACGGCAAGCTGCTCTATCAGTATTACGGCTCCAACAAGGGCCAGCCGCTGGACGTTATCGCCTCCAAGCTGGAGGATATATATGCCCTTGCCACCGACGGCCTGAACATCAAGGCCTCGGCAGTCACCGGCTACGGTGAGGACCTTATCAAGGCCGGCCTGGGCGTGGATTACGGTATTGTTGAAACAGTCGCCCACTATAAGGCGGCGGCTTATTTCTGCCCTGATGTTGACTTTATCATCGACATAGGCGGGCAGGATATAAAATGCTTCAAGATCAAAAACAACGCTATCGACAGCATCATGCTGAACGAGGCCTGCTCCTCCGGCTGCGGCTCCTTTATACAGACCTTTGCTCAGGCTATGGGCTATGAGATCGCAGATTTCGCAAGGCTGGGGCTCTTTGCCAAGGCTCCCGTTGAGCTGGGCTCCCGCTGCACCGTGTTCATGAACAGCTCTGTAAAGCAGGCTCAGAAGGACGGCGCCTCTGTTGAGGACATCTCAGCAGGGCTTTCCTCCTCAATAATCAAAAATGCCATCTATAAGGTCATCAGAGCCAAGTCTATCGACGAGCTGGGCGAGAATATCGTTGTTCAGGGCGGTACCTTCCTGAATGACGCCGTGCTGCGCTCCTTTGAAATGGAGCTGGGCAGAAATGTTATCAGGCCGGCTATCGCAGGGCTTATGGGCGCTCTGGGCTGCGCTCTCTTTGCCAAGGAGAAAACCAAAAATCAGCCGGACGCTCATTCCGGCGTGCTGAATGCCGATCAGCTTAAAGAGTTCGCCTATAACTCCTTTGCTACCCAATGCCGGGGCTGTACTGCTCACTGCAACCTGACTATAATCCGCTTCAACGACGGCCACCGCTTTGTGTCCGGCAACCGCTGCGAGAAGGGCGCCGGCATAAAGATCGAGAACAAGACCGAGAATATGGTCGAGTATAAATACAACGAGATAAAGGCCTACGCCGAGAAGAAGCCCAAGAACCCCAAGGCTAAGATCGGCCTGCCTCTGGCCCTTTCATTCTATGACCTGATGCCCTATTTCCACACTATGCTCTATGAGCTGGGCTTTGAGGTGGTCATCTCCGAGGAGAGCACCCGTGACACCTACTACAAGGGCCAGCAGACTATCCCCTCAGACACCGTCTGCTACCCGGCGAAGCTCACCCACGGGCATATCATGAGCCTGCTTGAAAAGGGCGTGGATATGATATTCTACCCCTGCATGAGCTATAACATCGACGAGGGCGGCTCGGACAACCATTACAACTGCCCTGTAGTTGCCTACTATCCGGAGCTGCTGCGGGCAAATATGCCGGAGCTGAACGAGAGAAATTTCAAGGCACCATATCTTAATATAACAATGAAAAAGCACGTTTCCAAAGTCGTTGCCAACACCTTCAGGAAATACGGCATAACCCAGCAGCAGGTGTTTGATGTGCTCAACAAGGCCTACACCGAGCAGAAGCGTTACCGCCGCCGCATCGAAAAGAAGGCTCAGGAGATAATCGCCCACGCAAGAGAGAAAGGCCAGAAGATAATCGTTCTCGCCGGCAGACCATATCATATCGACCCGGAGATCAACCATGGCATTCACAAGCTTATCGCTTCGCTGGGCTTTGCAGTCATCACTGAGGACAGCGTTTCAAATCTGGTGGACGTGCCCCCGCTGGACGTGCTCAATCAGTGGACCTACCATTCAAGAATGTACCGGGCGGCTGAGTATGTCTGCCGCAATGAGGATATGCAGCTGGTGCAGCTGGTAAGCTTCGGCTGCGGCATAGATGCAGTCACCACCGATGAGGTGAGAGCTATCCTTGAGGAGCGGGGCAAGCTCTACACACAGCTGAAAATAGACGAGATAACCAATCTGGGCGCTGCGAAGATACGTCTGCGCTCGCTGGCGGCAGCCTTAGAGGAAAAGGAGGAGAACAAGAAATGAGCAAGCAGAAGCTTTCTGATGAAGAGATCGCAAGAAAGAATATGGGCGGCTCTGACCGTGTTTTCAAAACAGTTTTCACCAAGGAAATGAAAGATGCGGGCTATACTATCCTGATACCGGATATGCTGCCGATACATTTCAAGCTGATAATCAAGATATACGAAAAGAACGGCTACAAAATGGAGCTGCTGCAGAACACCTCCCGGAATGTTATCGACGAGGGACTTAAAAACACCCACAACGATGCCTGCTACCCGGCCCTGCTGGTAATAGGGCAGTTCATGGACGCCCTGAAATCCGGCAAGTATGATGTGAACAAGGTGGCACTGGTAATGAGCCAGACAGGCGGCGGGTGCAGAGCTTCAAACTATATTCACCTGATACGCAAGGCTGTTGCGGCACAGTTCCCGCAGGTGCCGGTGATCTCCCTGAATTTCAGCGGGCTGGAAAAGAACCCCGCTTTCCCCATGACTCCGAAGATCGCACTTATGCTGATCTATGCCGTGCTCTACGGCGATATGCTGATGCTGCTCTACAACCAGTGCCGCCCCTATGAGCTTAAAAAGGGCGACACCGACCGTATGCTGGCCCGCTGGCAGCACCGCCTGGGCAAGCTCATGGATAAGAAGCAGTATCTGTACCCCACACCGATCTACAAGGCTATGCTCAGGGATTTTGCATCTATCCCCAGAAGCAATGTCAAGAAGCCGAGGGTAGGTATCGTGGGCGAGATTTATGTTAAGTATTCTCCGCTGGCAAACAATGACCTTAACGAGTTCCTGATCTCAGAGGACTGTGAGCCGAATGTTCCCGGCCTGCTGGATTTCGTTATGTACTGTGCCTCTGACCTGCTGAACGACAAGGACCTCTACGACATCAACACCACCGCCACCAAAGCCTACAAGATAGGCTATGACGTGCTTTACAAGTTCCAGAAGCAGCAGATCAAGGTCATCAAGGAGCACGGCGTGTTCCAGCCGCCACACGACTTTGAGCACCTGCGCCGCTGTGCGGATAAGTATATCCATCAGGGCGTGAAAATGGGCGAGGGCTGGCTCATCACCGCTGAAATGGCAGCGCTGGCCGAGACCGGAACCAAGAACATCATCTGCACACAGCCCTTCGGCTGCCTGCCGAACCACATAGTAGCCAAGGGAATGAGCCGGGTCATCAAGGAGGCTTACCCAGATGCGAACATCGTGGCTATCGACTATGACCCCGGTGCCACCAAGGTCAATCAGGAAAACCGCATCAAGCTGATGCTGGCTAATGCAGTGCTTTGATCTTCAGATAATAATAACACAAAGCGGGTATCTTCCTCAATTGGGAGATACCCGCTTTAATTATCAGCTTTACATTACAGTCTGCCGATCGGTATTCAGACCTTCAGCCATGCACAGGCGAAATCAAGGGCTTCGTAAAGGCTGGATTTTTCTGCCATTTTAACTATCGCCTTGTTTGGGGGGATAGTAATGTCAGTTGCCATTTTTCTCAGCCTTACCTTGTTGGCAACGTCGATCTCGCCCTTCTTTTCGCTGCTGAGAATTTCGATCATTACAATATACTCGTCATACATATTTCCAAAATAAATGACCTTTCCCTTCCTAACAAGCGGCACTCCCTTGTAGGTGAAAAACGGTGATTTTGTCTCTGCCATAAAAACAACTCCTTTATATATTTAGCTTTTGTCAGCACTCTTTATTATAACAAGTCCCGAGTGCGAAATGTGTCAAGTTAAGGTGTCTCCTTGATCTCCTCGCCTCTGTCCAGACGGCCCATGTTTTCAATAAACACATCAGTCCAGCGGGATTCCAGCCTGTAGGAGGGCCTGCCGTTGAGCTTTACAAGCACACGCCTCGAGCTCTCCTCAAAGAATTCCAGCTTGTCTCCGCCGCCGTCCTTGCGGACGATGTCGATAGTCATAAAGGGCTTGCCGGTGATCTCATCGAAGTAGATCTCCTTGGTGGGGAAATAGAGCAGGTACTTGTAAAGATTCTGGAACAGACTCACATTTACATCGCTGCCGTTTTTCCTTACCCAGTAAACTGTATTTTCCGATTCGTCACCGTCTAAAGTGTAGTCAGACACCTCTCCACGGACGTCTACTTTAAGCTCATTTATGTCAAATATCTTGTTGGTGGTCATCAGAGAGATAACGTCACCGGCAGTGTAGGTGGCCCAGGGCAGGCTGCCCGCAGCAATCTGCCAGATGCAGTCCTCACCGGGGTTGCCCTCCAGATAGCAGTAATAGGCGGCTATCTCGTCAGTCTCGGCACCGCTGGAATCGGTGGCGTGTATCTCGCTGCCGATCTTCAGGCGGTATTCCTCTGTGTCGTTTTTGTAGTATACCTCCGCAAAGGGCTCCGCCAGACCGTATTCCTTCATGTCATTCTCGTCCGGGAATATCTTCTCACAGCGGGAGGCAGTCAGCCCCCAGAGGCCGTGAGTGATATTTGAGGAAAGCTGAATGTTCAGGTGAGCAAAGATCGGCTCCACCATTACCTGTGAGGAGATCAGCGCCTGACTTTCATCAGCAATATCCTCAAAGGCCATGTCATATTCCAGATCACGTCTGGTGACAGTCAGCCGGCCGTAGGGCGTGTCCTCTGTGGCGGTAGAAGCGCCTATCAGCGAAAGAGTGATAAAGTCCTCCTTGCGTTCGATCATATCCGAAAGTGTGGATTCCAGCACCATGTAAACATCGCTTTTGCCTTCCTCCGCAACATAGCGGTAGCGGTTGCGGGTGGCCTTGCTGCCTATCCTGAAGGTGCGCTTGGTGCCGTCCTTGAACTCGGCGGTGAAAACTGTATTGGGGTCATCCAGTTCGTACTTTGAAAGGTCGGAAGCATTCTCCTCCACCAGCTTGAAGGCTTGCAGGCTGGCAATGTCCTTGAGGACACCCTGCTTCATGGTCATGTTCTGATTGAGCCCGGTGAGCTCCTTGATGTTCAGCTCGGTCTTGCCGGAGCTGGGGCGCTCAATGGTGTAGCCGCCGGTGGCATTCTGCACCACTACAGAAACTATATCGTCGGCCTCTGCGGTGACAAGGGGGATCTTTTCGTCTTCTTCCTGAATGGCAGCGACTGCCTTGGAGCTGTCTGCCTCAGAGTCGGTCTTGCCGGTGCCGGTGAGCTCCAGAAAAGCTAAGGTGCCGCCCAGCGCCGCCACAACTACTCCGCCAATGATTATTCCTTGGATCTTCTTGTTCATCTCTTTTACCTGTTCTTCCTTCTGAGCCAGATCACACCGCCGATTATCAGCACAATGACCGGTATTATCAGAGTGAATGTCCATTGCAGCACCGATCTCTGCTTGTCTGTCAGGTCATAGACATTTCCGGTGATGACCTTCGGTTCAACTGTAATGCCTGTGCTGGTCTTGTGGGTAACGCCGTTTATCAGGCTCAGAACGTATTCTCTGTTGTCAAACTGCGAGAAGCTGAGGTAGCTGTCCGCCAGCGTCTCAACAGCGCCGTACACGATAATATTGGAGTAGGTGCCGCTGCCGTCCTCGGTGGAAAATACTGCCTTTGAAGCCACAGCGGTGTATATCTGTCTGCCCTTGGAAATTGTCTCCATGGTGGTGGCGTCGATAGTCATAGCGTCCTCGGTGGACTGCACATAAGCCTCGGTGCCGTTGTTGCCCCGCTCATCAAATAGCAGGGTTATCGGGCGGGACATACAGTTCAGCAGTACAGGGCTGCTGCTGGTAAGGTCCTGAGTAAAGTTCTTGGAAATATTTGTCGTTATGGTATAGTAGGGCAGGCGGTAGAAATAATCGCCGCTTTGTTCTGCGATAACTCCCTCACCGATCCTGATACCGTATTCCTCAAGAAGCTCGTCAATGTTCGGGGTAGCCTTCTGGCGCAGGGAAGCGCAGTAGAGCATCTGCTTGCCCATTTTGCCGTCGTTGTCCAGATAGTCCGAAAGCTTGGTGACCTCCTCCGGCAGGTAGTCCTGAGTAGGCGCCGGAACGATGACCACATTGGCCTCCTCCGGTATCTCCTCCTTGGTGATGTCTATAGTCTTGACCTGATAGCCGTTAGCCTCCAGCAGAGAGTGCAGATAGTTAAGGTTGTCTGCCTCGGAGCGCCCGGTCAGGAAGACCGCAGTTGTGGGGTTAGGGTCGGTAACAGCCATAAGCGCCGAGATAAACGCCTCATCTGCACGGGAGGCCTCCACATAAGCCCCGTAGTATTGCAGGAAGGTCAGCGAGCTGCCCATCTGAGCCACCAGCGTTTCCAGCGACATTCCGTAGTTGTTGAGGTTTGTCAGGAATTCGTCATTGAAGCTCAGCAGGTCGATGATAGTGACCTTTCTTGTGCGCTTGACCTCAGAGGTAGGGTTGGTCTCGAACATAATATCATAGGCCGAGACTGTATCCATGCCGTAGTCCTTCACAATATCAGGATTAGAGTCAATGTCCACAAAGCGGTAGTCTATCCTGTCGTTATACTGCTTGTACTTTTTCAGCACCTCCACCGCCTGCCTGGTGTAATCCGAAAGTGCTAAGAAATTATCCTCCTTGGCAAATATCGTCACCGTAACATCAGTGTCAATGCTCTTGATATAATCCTCCGACTGCTCGGAGATAGAATATTTCTTTTCCTTGGTAAGGTCCAGCGTCAGGGGGTAGCGCTCAAAAATGATCGTAGCGATCACATTCACCAGCACCACCGCTGCTACGAATACCAGTGTCAGCACCGTCGCCATAAGCCCATGCTTCAGGGTCTTGACATTGGTGTGCCTCTTTTCCTTGTGCTCAGCGGGAGCCTCGTCATCTTCTGTATCTGCTGTGTCATTTTCAGCCTCCGGCTCCTGCTTGCTGAGCTTGCCCTCACGCTGCTTTTTGACTATTTCGTCCAGCTTGCTCTCTTCCTTCTTCGGGGAAGCATCGGGCTCGTCGTTTACACTTGCTTTGTTTTCGTTATTATCTGCCATTGCTTCCACCTCCTTATGCCCAACGGCGTTTCTCAAGCACCCTGACCGTCAGGAACAGGAATACCGCACTTGCACTCACGAAGAACAGCGCATTTGAAAGGTCAAAGAGCCCGTAGGTGAAGCCAAGGTAGCGCTCCCAGAAGGAGAGCTTATCAAATATTGTGGGGACCAGCTCGCCCTTAGCAGCAAACAGCCCCAGAATAAGCATAGCCACAAATCCGCCTATCAGCACACCGGCCTTTTTTCCGGTTATAAAGAACAGTATAGCTATTACCAGCACGCAGACAGCTTCGGTAATGACCGTTCTCAGCACAGCGTTCATATCCGGCAGCAGCCGCTCTATAAAGTCTGCGGGGATAACATCTCCGATAGTTGTAAGCATATAAAGAGCGATAAGCGCAATAAAGCTGATGACTGCTGATACCACCTGATTTTCCGTCAGGGAGGAGCAGAAGATGCCCACTGCTATAAAGGCAGCGCCCACCAGCAGCAGCCCCACAAAGTTGCCGAGTATGGCAGCCCACTCCGGCTCTGCAAAGGCAGAGATAACAACTGCATAGATCAGTGTTATGGAGATCGCCAGCACATACATTAAAAACGCTGCCAGAAATTTTCCCACAACTATGCCGCCCAGCCCTACAGGGGCAGTCAGCAGGCATTGGTCGGTCTTGTTTTTCTTTTCCTCAGAGAGGGTCCTCATCGTCAGTATAGGGATAAGCACGATAAGTATTATCATCAGCTGCTGGAACATACCGTCCATTTTAGTGGTGCCGTACTGCAGGGAATTGCTTGTAAAGCTGAATGCAGAGAAGGCATAGAATGCCGCCAGGAAAATATATCCTATCGGAGAGGTGAAATATGAGAGCACCTCACGTCTGAAAATCGCACCCATTATTCCTCACCTCCGGTAATGCTTTCACCCATAGTAAGTCTCAGGAATATGTCCTCCAGCGTCAGCTCGCTGGACTTCATCTCCAGTATCACAAAGCCGTGCTCAACGCAGCTTGTGAACAGCTCCCGCCTTATGTCCGAGCCCTCCTTGGCCTCAATGCGGTATTCCATGATATCCTCGCCGTGCTTGGCGCCTATATCGACCTTTACCACATTTTTGATGCCCTCCAGCATCTCTGTGACCTTTCTCTGCTCGCCCTCGATCCTGACGGTCAGCCTGTTATCCTGAGAAAGCCTCTGTGAGAGGTTGTCCTCAGTATCGTCTGCGACGATCCTGCCCTCGTTGATGACTACGATCTTATCGCAGACCGCCTGCACCTCTGAGAGAATGTGCGATGACAGTATCACCGTATGGTTCCGGCCAAGCTTTTTGATAAGCGTCCTGATCTCGATGATCTGCTTAGGGTCAAGGCCGACTGTGGGTTCGTCCAGTATCAGCACATTCGGGTTGCCCACCAGCGCCTGAGCCAGCCCCACACGCTGCCTGTAGCCCTTTGAGAGATTCCTGATAAGCCTTTTATAAACGTGCTCGATCTTTACCAGTGAGCATATATCCTTCAGATGCGTGTTTCTTGGCAGCTTGCATTTTTTCAGATCGTATATAAAATTCAGATACTCCTTAACAGTCATATCCATATAAAGCGGCGGCAGCTCCGGCAGGTAGCCGATCTTGGCCTTGGCAGCCTTTGGGTCCTCCAAAATATCAATGCCGTCAATTTTAGCCTTGCCGGAGGTTGAAGAGATATACCCGGTCAATATGTTCATAGTGGTAGATTTTCCGGCGCCGTTAGGCCCAAGAAAACCTAATATCTCTCCGTCCCCGGCCTTGAACGATATATCATTCACTGCCTTTTTATCGCCGTAATGCTTTGACAGATGCTCGACCTCTATCATTCTGATCCTCCTATCTATATGGGCAGCTCTTTTGCCATTATAATTATATCAGCCCAATGTGTCAGCTGTGTGACAGACTGCTAAAATGCTCCGGTATTCAAAGTGCGTCCCGTTTTGCGGCCTCGGCGGTGTCTCTTGCGATCTGTGCCCGCAGAGCATCGATGCTCTCAAACCTTTGCTCAGGGCGCAGGAAGCGTTCCAAGCTTACCTGCAATACCTTTCCGTAAAGGTCACCGTTGAAGCCTATGATATATGTCTCCGACAGCGGTGCCTTCTCCCGGCCCACAGTCGGCTTGACTCCTATGTTGGTCACTCCCGTATACCGCCTGCCGTCCACCTTGACCCTTGAGGCATATACCCCGAATCTCGGCATGACGATCTCCGGCGGGAGAAGCTGATTTATCGTCGGGAAGCTCCAGGTGCGCCCCAGCTCCCGCCCGTGTATCACAGGCAGCCGGTAGCCGAATCTATAGCCCAGAAGCTCATTGGCCCTGACTATCTCTCCGGCGGCTATGTGCTCCTTGATCTTAGTTGAGCTGACGGTCTCGTTCCCAAGCACCAGCTTTTCCAGTACCACCGCCTCAAAGCCCAGCTCATGCCCAAGCTTTTCCAGCAGCTGCACATTGCCCTCGGCGCCGTGCCCAAACCGGAAATCCCGCCCGCAGACAGCGTAGCGGCAGCTGAGCCTGTTCACCAGTATCTCCCGGACGAACTCCTCGGCAGAAAGGTCCTTGACCAAATTGAAATCCGGCATACACACCAGATCGACCCTTCTCTGAGAAAGCCTGTAAAGCTTGTCCTCATCAGAGAGCAGACGGACCTTGCCCTTGTTGGTGACTGTCCCCTGTTTAAAGGTGAACACCACAGACCTAAGCTCTCCGCTGCCCAGAGCTACCGCCCTGTCAATGACTGTCCTGTGCCCCAGATGCACTCCGTCGAACACGCCCAGCGCTATGGCCGTTCGCTGCTCTAAGGGGGCAGAACTGTTTGTTATATCTATCATTTGCTCCACCCCTGTCAATAGTCAGTAAAAATTTCTTACAGCCCGGATCTCTCCCTCGGCGCTGTCCATTCTTGCAATTCCTAACAGCTCGCCGCCCGAGCCGATCACGCAGAAAAGCCTATTAAAGCTCCTGCCGAGCCCCACCTGATGAGCCCCCAGCTTGACGCCGTTTTTATACATGGCAGTGCAGTGCTCGTCAAGCCTGACCTTAGCCATGCCCTCAAAGGCATTTATCAGCGGCCTTACTGCCTGCTCCGGCGGCATCTCCGAAAGCTGCTCCATAGTAACACAGTCTGAAAGCTCAAAGCCCGCAGCCCGCACCCTGCAAAGTGAGGTCATGGCTCCCCCGCAGCCTATAGCAGCACCAAGGTCATGTATCACAGTGCGTATATATGTGCCCTTTGAGCAGCTGATGAACAGTCTGCCTTCACGGGCGGTGCTGTCGTAATCAAGCAGCTCCGTTTTATAGACGGTTATCTGCCGGGGCTCCCGCTCTATCTCCTTGCCCTGACGTGCCAGCTCATAAAGCCGTTTACCCTCCACCTTGACTGCGGAATACATAGGCGGCAGCTGCATTATTTCCCCATGAAAGCCCTCCAGGGCCTTTTCAACAGTGCTCCTGCTGACCGGCATATCTGATACGGAAAGCTGCCTGCCGGTAGTATCCTGAGTGTCAGTGGTCAGGCCCAGACGGAAGCCCGCTTCGTAAGCCTTGCCGCTGTCCGGAAGAATATCGCAGGCTTTGGTGGCCTTGCCGACGAACACCGGCAGCACACCGGTCGCCATAGGGTCAAGGGTGCCGGCGTGGCCTAAGCGCTTCATGTGCAGTATGCCTCTGAGTTTTGCTATAACATCAAAGGAGGTCCAGCCGGCGGGCTTGTATACGGGTATCATTCCGCAGAGCTCTTTTTGCTCGCCGCTGCTCATAGCTCAAGGGCCTCCACTGCTGCAAGTATCCTGCTGCGGGTCTCCTCAAGGGTGCCGGTGATCTCGCAGCCGGCTGCCCGTATATGTCCGCCGCCGCCGAACTGCCTGCAAAAGGCAGAGGCGTCTATCCTCTCCGTCGTCCTGACGGATAGCTTATAGACATTCTCATGGCGCTGCTTGACAGTTATTCCCAGTTCTACTCCCTCCATTGTGAGCGGGATAGAAGCCAGCCCGTCAAACTCCTCCTGCCGTATGCCGCAGTTTTCCATAGTTTCGGTGGTCAGCACTATCATGGCGCATTTGTCGCCCGCAAAAAACTCCATATTTGCCTCAACGAAATGCTCTGCCGCCAAGCGCCCCTTGCTTCTGATGTCAAACATAAGGCGGTTTATCTTTGCATAAGGGAAATCGTACTGCATAAGCTCTGCTGCGGCGATGTGTGCAGCGGGAGTGGTGTTTTCGTATTTAAAGCAGCCGGTGTCGGTGGCGATGCCGGTATAAAGGCAGAGAGCCACCTGATCGCTGATCGGCCTGCCCAGCTCCTTAAAGAGCTGATATAATATCAGGCAGGCAGCTGAGGACGCACCGTCCACATAGCTTTGCTTTGCGTAATATTTATTGGAAATATGGTGGTCGATGCAGAGGTCTATCCTGCCCGGCTGCTGGTACTGTGCCAAGCTGTGGCCCAGCAGATTAGGGTCCGCAATATCAACAGCAATAACACACTGCTCCTGAAACTCCTCCGGCGCATAGCCCTTATACATAAAGCTGTAGCGCTCCGGGAAGCCGTCACCGTTAAGGACATTGGCTTTTTTGCCCATAGCAGTCAGGTACCCCCACAGGCCGAAGCCGGCTCCAAGGGTGTCACCGTCCGGGCTTTTGTGGGTCAGTATAGTATAGTTATCGTGCTGTTCAAAAAAAGCACCTATCTCCGCAAAGGTCATATTTCTCACTCATTTCTATATAAGGCTTTGGTATAAGTTCGCAGGGTTCAGCCTTCGAGCCTGAACAGCCTCAGGGTATTCTCCACCAGCTTTTTTTTGAGCGCTTCCTCGTCAGCACCCATATATACCGCCAAGGCCGACACTACATATTTCACATACTGCGGCAGGTTTACCCGCCCAAGGCCCTTAATGCCTCTGGGTTTTAAATAGGGCGCATCTGTCTCCACCATTATGCGGTCAAGGGGAATGTGCTTTACCGCAGCTCGCAGAGCGTCGGCTCTGCGCTCGTCGCATATCCAGCCGGTAACACCGATACAGAAGCCCATGTCGATATACTCTCTGACCTCATCAGCGCCGCCTGTAAAGCAGTGTACCACCGAGCGCCTGCAAAGCTCAGGGCGGTCTTTGAACAGCCTTACCAGATCAGCATGGGCCTCCCGCTCATGCAGAAACATAGGCATACCCGTTTCCTCCGCCAGCTCTATGTGCCGTTCAAGGCAGTACAGCTGCTCATCTTTGGCAGAGAACATTCTGTCATAATCAAGGCCGCATTCGCCGACTGCCGCCACACGGTCATTCCGGTAAAGCTCACGGAGCCGTGTAAAATCCGAAGCCTTGGCTCTGCCGGCAGCGTGCGGGTGGATCCCCGCTGTGGCATAGCAGCTGTGTGTCTTTACGAACTCAGCGGCGCTTTCGCTGCTTGGCATATCAGAGCCTGTGATCATCACCTGCACGCCGTTTTCATGGGCGCCTTGCAGTATTTCCGCCGGGTCGTGGAACTGGGAGGAAAAGAGGTTCAGCCCAATGTCGAAGTAATCAATCTTCATCGTCAGAAAGGTCCTCTGTCTCTGCTTCCTGCCCGTCATCGGCAGGGGTAAGCTTTTTCAGTTTATCAAATATCCTTGCGGAATACTCAGCA
>CADBTF010000178.1 GCA_902797485.1 uncultured Ruminococcus sp.
AAGCTGTCATAATCCTTGGCACTCTCGAACTCAATAGTGAACTGATTTTGCAGCCCGTGCTTCACCTCTGCCGCTTCAACTGTTGAGATCAGCCTGCCCTCCTTGATGATCGCTATTCTGTCACACAAGGCCTCCACCTCACTGAATATATGGCTTGAAAGCAGGATCGTCTTGCCACGCTTCTTTTCCTCCTTGATGAACTCTATGAAGACCTCCTGCATCACCGGGTCAAGGCCGCTGGTGGGCTCATCAAGCAGCAGTATCTCCGGGTCGGACATAAAGGCGGTGACAACAGCCAGCTTTCTTTTTTCGCCAATGCTCATTCGCTTGACGTTTCCCTCCGGGTCCAGCCGGAAAAGCTTTAGCAGCTCCTCTGTCCTGCCGCTGCCTTTGGTGCCACGCATATCCTGCATCATTCGGATAAACTGCTGTCCTGTCAGGCCCTCCGGCAGAGCCACCTCACCCGGAAGATAGCCCACTTTTTTAAGTATCTCATGGTGCTTGGCGCTGCAATCCAGCCCGCCGATCTCAGCACTGCCGCTGTGGGGCTTTGAGAAGCCCATCAGGTGGCGCATGGTGGTGGACTTACCTGCTCCGTTAGGCCCCAGGAAGCCCAGTGTCTCGCCTTCATTCACCTGAAAGCTCACCTCAAATATCCCCCGGCCGTGGCCGTAGTCCTTAGTCAGCTTATCAACATCTATTACCTTCATTTTGCTCCCTCCTGTTTTCCTTTGGTATGTATGTATAATAAGCCCCTTTTGTTGCAGAAAGTATTCAGTTTTGTTGCAGTAATATTAAAGCTCAAAAAAACGGAGAACAGCACCGGTCTGTGCTGTTCTCCGTTTAGTTGTCAGGCAGCGTCACTGTGAATTTTGTGCCCTTTCCGGGCTCGCTCTCAACGGCTATTTCCCCGCCGGACAGCTGCAGCACCCGCATTGCAAGTGCCAGCCCTAAGCCGTTGCCCTCAGTTGAATGAGATGTATCGCCTTGGTAGAATTTGTCAAAGATGTGCTTTTGGGTCTTTTCGTCCATGCCGCAGCCTGTATCCTGAACGATAACAAATACCTTATCCCCCTCGGAGTATTCCCGCAGAGTGACTGTGCCGCCGCTCTCAGTGAACTTAAAGGCGTTTGAAAGCAGGTTGTTCCATGCCAGGGGCAGCAGCTCCGGGTCGGCAGTAATGAGCTTGCGCTCGTCAGCTATGTCAGCTTCAAACTCTATATCCTTTTCCTCCCAGACGGTCTCAAACATCAGCGCTGACTGCACCAGCTGATCGCAGAGGTCAAATTCAGTGGCATTCGGGGTTATGGTCTGACGCTCCAGCTTGTTCAGCTTCAGAATATTGGTTATCAGCGTGTTCAGCCGCTTGGAGGCAGAGGTTATGGTCTCAACATATTCCCGGCGCTGGGCTTCTGTCAGGCCGGGGCGTCTGAGCATCTCGGCGGAATTCTGTATCACTGCGATAGGGGTCTTGATCTCGTGGGAAACATTAGAGAAGAAATCCACCCGCAGGGTCTCGATGCTGCCCAGCTCATTGGTCATCTTGTTGAAATCCTCGATCATCTGGTCAAGGTAGTCGAATTTATCCGGCTTGTTCAGGGGCTCCACCCTGACGGTGAAATCCCCCTTGGAGATCTTTGAGGCCGCCTCTGCCAGCTTCAGCATCGGTATCTCGTAGGTCTTTCTCACCTGATAGCGGGTGTAGAGGGTCAGCCCGCCTGCCACCAGCCCCCAGAAGATCAGGATAATATGTATCAGTATTATCTCATTGAAATGCGCCTGCTGCATTCCGAGAAGCAGCGCTATATGCACACCCGAAAGCAGCAGCAGCGAACCTAAGTATCCAAAGAAAATAGACTTTGGAAACCGGCTGCTGCCGGCAGCCTTGGCTATATCCCGGCGCTTCATTTGAGTACCGCCTTGTAGCCTATCCCACGGACAGTCCTGATCTCAAAGCCGGAGCACTCGGACATTTTATCTCTGAGCCTTGTGATGTAAACGTCCACCGCCCGAAGGCTGGCATCTGAATCTATGCCCCAGAACTCGTCCATGAGCTGAGCCCGGGAGAAGGTCTTGTTCGGGTAGGAGAGCAGCTTGAAGAGAATATTGAACTCCCTTGTGGAAAGCTGCATATCATTGCCCTCACGGGCGGCGGTCATGGCGTCGCCGTCCAGAGTCAGGTCCCCCACCGTAAGCTTTTTAGACTCTGCGATATTGGCCCGCCTCAGCAGAGCACGCACACGCATTTCCAGCTCTGCCAGCTCCACCGGCTTTACCATATAGTCGTCTATCCCCAGCCTGAACCCCCTCTCCTTTGAGGCAAGGTCGTCCCTTGCGGAGAGGAAAAGAATGGGAATATTTGAATTTAGCCTGCGGATAGTCTCGGCAAACTCAAAGCCGTCTATCTTAGGCATCATGATATCTGAGATTATCAGGTCGTAGAGATTGCTGTACATCTCATCGTAGGCATCGTTCACCGAAAGACAGCCCTTGGCAGTAAAGCCGCTGTCATTAAGATAGCTGCAAACAAGATGATTCAGGTCCTTGTCATCGTCCACTACTAAAATATTTATCATAGCCAGCCCTCCGTTCCGGGCTGCCTCACAGCAGCCCTGCTGCAATGATTATACCAAAATTTCACGGAATAATCAAGAGACCTGTATCATTTTAATATTTCTGCAACAATAGCCGGAGCTCCCCACATAACAGCCGCAGCGTGTGAGCTGTCAGGGCCGGCCGGAAAAGATGACATCGCAAATAAGGTAACACCAACTATATCCAGTATGATACTCAGCTATTCTTTGCCCCGAGCCATACAAAATGAAAAGCCCCCACCCGGCTGCGGGCGAGGGCATCGGTGCAGGGGCTCGCCCCTGCTGGTGCGCCCGACTGGATTCGAACCAGCGGCCTCAAGAGTCGGAGTCTTGCGCTCTATCCAACTGAGCTACGGGCGCTTATGCGGGGGGCACTTATGCGCCCCCTTGTTTTTATCTTATCTTGCTTCCGCAGGGGAGAGACTGATCCGGGAAGACCACCGCAGCGCCGCCGTCGGGAGTGTCGGCTGCAAGTATCATTCCCTGAGACTCCACTCCGCAGAGCTTTGCAGGCTTCAGGTTAGCCACAATGATGATCTTCTTTCCGATAAGGTCCTCCGGCTTGTACCACTCGGCTATGCCGGAAACCACCTGTCTGCCGCCGAAGCCGTCGTCAAGCAGCAAACAGAGCAGCTTCTTGCTCTTCTTGACCTTCTCGCAGCTCTTGACCAGTGCCACTCTCAGGTCAGCCTTGGCAAAATCATCTATGCTGATCTCAGCCGCCAGCTCGGCAGGAGTGAACTCCTCGCCCTTTTCACTGTCGGAAAGCTTGGCCTTGGCCTCTGCCATGTTCTTCTCGATTATGGCATTCAGCTCGGCGATCTCCTTCTCCATGTCGATCCTTGGGAAAAGCATCTCTCCCTTGTGAACAGTCACATCAGCAGGCAGCACACCGAACTTGCCGGCGTTCTCATAGCTTATGTCAGCTTCACCTGCACCGATCTGCTCCCACACCTTGGGCATGGTAGTGGGCATAAAGGGTGAAAGCAGCGTTGAGATCACTCTGATAGCTTCCAGCAGATTGTAGAGCACGCTTGCCAGCCTTGCCCGCTTGCTCTCGTCCTTGCCAAGCTTCCAGGGCTCGGTCTCGTCGATATACTTGTTAGCTCTGTCAACAGCTGTGAATATTTCTTCAAGTGCATTTTTCAGCCTTGTCTCGTCAATGCAGGTATCTACCTTTGCCCGTATACCGCTGACACATTCGATCAGAGAATCATCATGCTCCCCCGCTTCACGTTCAGCCGGAATGGTCCCGCCGAAATACTTATCCACCATAGCAACGGTACGGGAGACCAGATTTCCGAAGCCGTTGGCAAGGTCGGAGTTGATGCGGTTTATCATGATCTCATTTGAGAATGCACTGTCAGCGCCCAAAGCCATCTCACGCAGAATGTGATACCTGATAGCGTCAACGCCGTAGCGCTCCCCCAGCATGAAGGGGTCTACCACATTGCCAAGAGACTTGGACATCTTCTGCGCCTCACCGTTCTTGTTCTGGAAGGTTATCCAGCCGTGAACAGCCAGGTGCTTCGGCAGAGGCTGCTCCAGAGCCATAAGCATAGCAGGCCAGATGATAGCATGGAAGCGCATGATGTCCTTGGCTACCATGTGAACATCTGCGGGCCAGTATTTATCGTAATCGCTGTATCTGCTGTTCTTGTAGCCCAAAGCCGTAGCGTAGTTGGAGAGGGCATCTATCCAGACATAAACAACATGGCCGGGGTCAAAGTCCACCGGAACGCCCCATGAGAAGCTGGTCCTTGAAACACAGAGGTCCTCAAGGCCGGGCTTGATGAAATTGTTTACAAGCTCCTGCGCTCTGTATTTCGGCTGCAAATAATCAGTCTCCAGCAGCAGCTTTTCTATCCTGTCGGCAAAGGGGGCCATTTTAAAGAAATAGGCTTCCTCCTTGGCGACGGTCACAGGCCTGTGGCATTCGGGGCAGCAGCCGTTTTCGTCCAGCTGGCTCTCTGTCCAGAAGCTCTCGCAGGGGGTGCAGTATTTGCCTGCATACTCGCCCTTGTAGATATAGCCTCTGTCATAAAGCTCCCGGAATATCTTCTGCACCGACTCAACATGGTAATCGTCAGTGGTGCGGATATATCTGTCATAGCTGATGTTCATATAGCTCCAGAGCTTCTTGAAGGTCGCCACGATCTCATCAACATACTGCTTCGGAGTAACGCCCTGTTCCCTGGCCTTTTCCTCGATCTTCTGACCGTGCTCGTCGGTGCCGGTGAGGAACATCACATCATAGCCCTGCATTCTCTTGTACCTTGCGATAGAATCGCAGGCAACGGTAGTATAGCAGTGGCCTATGTGCGGGTTGCCGGAAGGGTAATATATTGGAGTGGTTATATAAAAGGTCTTCTTATCCATTTCAAGTCCTCCGTAAAGTGTCATCTTTACTATTATATACCCAAATCACAAATTAGTCAAGTCTTTTTTGAGCATCTGCTTTTTCCGCCCCGGACCGGCAAAAAAGCCGCAAAGCGGAAATGCTCTCCGCCCTGCGGCTTGCGGTTATTTTAAGGTATAGGGTGCATGGAATCTATCATGGAGAAAAGCTGCCGCTTTGATACTCCCACCACCGGCTTGCGGATAACTGCGGGTATCTCCTGCTTGAAGGCCACGCCCTTTATGAACCTTGTGAGGGAATAGCCCTTGATGATGCGGTTTATCTCCTTGATCTCCTTGGGAGAACTGACGCCGAAATAGTCCTTGATGATAATATCCCACAGCACAGCATACTGCTTTTTGGTGATGTCGTTCTCGTTGACCTTCCAGTTGGCCTTGGCTGCGGAAACATACACCAGATACATGGACGCCAGGTCGATTATCGGGTGGCCGAGGCCGGCATCGTCAATGTCGATAAGCACGATCTCACCGTTCTGATACATAAGGTTGCCGGGGTGGAAATCATAGTGGATAAAGGTGTTCCTGAAAGGTATATCCTCCACCATTCTGAAAAGCCTCTCAGCCTGCGCCCTTGTGTAGACCCCTTTCTCTGCGGACATTTTTATCTCCGTCCGAAGCAGGCCCCTTGCGTCAGGCAGAGCGCCCTTTTCAAACTCTGTGTGATGCAGCTTTTTGAGGGTGGCTGCTATAAGGTGGGCGTATTCCTCGGTCTTGCCGGGGTTTGATGCGATAACGTCCTTCATGCTGCGGGCGTTTATCATCTCATAGACCACACCGTAATCCTTGCCGACCTTTACCATATCAAAGGCTATCATCGAAGGTATGCCCGCAACAAAGGCGTTCCTTGTGGTCTCACGGCTTTTCTTTATCCTCTCCGGGCTGTAGCGCCTGCCGTCGTATACCTTTACTATAGTTTCATCGTCAAGGCGGTAGACTGCGCCGTTTCCGCCCTTGCCTATCAGCTTGCAGCCCTCCACGGACACCTCACGCATAGGCTTTTTGCCTGACTTATCGCTCATGGTATTACCTCCCCACAAGTACAGTGTGTAGTAATTATACCAAATTTTTCACAAAAGGTCAAGTGATTTGTGCACATTTCCCGGAAATATAAATCGTGCCTGTGCAGGCTGCCGGGCCCCCTTAGCGATATGCCGAAGCTCAGCTGCTGAAATTAGTGAAATGCTCCAATTTTTTGTTAATTGAAACAAACAAAAACACATTCAAATGACAGCAGGAAGAGAGTATGTTATAATGGTAGAGTAAATAATTATCCTTGCATAAGTTTGTATATTATCAAATAAACAATAAGGAGTTGAAGAAATGAAGATCAAACGTTTTGCGGCGGCGCTGTGTGCGCTGGCAGTTGCCGGAACATCTTTGGGAGGGTTGTTGGCAGTCAATGCCTATAATGTTGTAGATACCGATGCACCTTCGCTTAAAGATGCAATGAAAGAATATACCGGTAATACTGCAAAAGTTTATTTCATGATGCCAAACGGCAAAAACGGCCCCGCAGCTGACAATGACGTGTATATTCATTTTCCGGAGATCAACGACCCCGATACCGGTGAAGTGATCGAAGCAGCTCACGACGAGCTTTTTGTTAAAAAAGGCGACAAGTCCCCATCCTGGTGCAATGATCTCAACCTTGCCGAGGACGGCAATCACTATGCAGGCATCTATTGGTGGGGCGGTTTCGCTGCTATAGATGATAGCTGGCCGGGCTATAAAATGGAAATTGACGACGCACAAAACGGCGTGTACTATGCAGAGATCCCCGGCGACGGAGATTTGACAGCTGCTATCTTCAACAACGGTGTCAACGGCGGTACCAACCCCAATGCGGCAGTCTACAATAAGGCTTTTCAGTCCGCTGATATCAACATGGAAGGCGCTTATGAAGGCGACTACGATACTCTTTGGGGAGACACCTACAATGAGTTTGACTTTGGTAACTGTATATTTGTTATCGATCCGAACAAAGTCTCTGTCAATCCCTTTTCCAGCAAGATCACCAACGGCGGCGACTGGTATTTCTATTATGGAGACGGCTGCTATGGCAGCTACAGAACCGATGCGGACGAATTCACATCTGCTGAGGACTGCTGTCTGAACCCCAGCCACTTTGATGAGAGCGGACAGCATATAGGCTACCATGAGGAATCTGCTGCTATCGACCCGGCCTACACCGTAACTATCCCCGCTGAGGTGAACATAGACGGCGGCTCTGCGGCGTTCAAAGCCGAGGAAGTTGCACTCAATGAGGGCCAGAGCATAGCAGTCACCCTTGACAGCGCAAGCAACACCGCCTCCGGCACTGTGTTCAGCGCCAAGAACGGCGACGCAGTTGTCACCTATCAGATAAACGACGGCAAGGTGGGCGTTGACAAGGAAAACAATACCGTTGCCAGTTTCACCGAGGACGGCGAAAGCTCCATTGATTTCGAGGTGCTCAGCACCGACAATGCCACCGCCGCCGGCGAATACACCGAGACACTGACCTTTGGCGTTGCTGTGAAGGAAACGCTCAACAAGCTGACAATCGAATACTTTGACATTGACCAAAATATTATGGTCCCTTGGGAGATCTCCTACTCCGCCGGTCAGAAATGGAGCGAGATCACTCTGCCCACAGGCTTCAAGTGGGATACCTATAATGGAAATGTTTACCTGAGCGACCTGGTCGGAAATGCACTCTGCATTGACGGAACTTATGATGCGGTGCAGCCGGACGATTTAATAGATAATACGCTGACTTATGTATTTGGAGAATAACACAAGGAGGACCCGCAAATAAAAAAACTGATAAGCGGCTTTTCCGCATTCACCCTCGCAGGCGCAATGACTCTGACAGCCTTTGCAGCAGGCGGTGAGGAAACACAGCCCACGACGATAAACGAAAAGAGCGACCCTGAGTCCGCTCAGACTGATTTCGGCCAGCTGGTACTTGTCTCCGGCAGACTGGAGCCGGGCAAGGTGGTCATGGTCAATGTCGAGAGCGACTACACCTTAAAGAACGAAGCTGACAAGGAAAAGACCATTCCCTATGACATCATTCTGATAAACGAGGACGGCGACACCGGAGAGCTTGACGAAAGTACCATTCAGGAAAGCTATTTCTATGCTTATGTTGTAGGCGAAAGCGGCGACCTGAGGATAGATATTGCTCAGGAGGATTGGGACAAGGCTTATGCCGGTTCTTACAGCGACACTGTGACATTTAATGTCTCCTACGGTGAGCTGACAGATGATGAAGAAGAACAAGCAGAAGATCAGCAGCCCGATTAATCTGAATCTCACTAAGGAGTTGAAATTATGAAAAAATTAGCAGCATTTCTGCTCAGCCTTTCAATGCTTTCTGCAAGCGCTGTAATGGCTTTTGCCGAGGACGAAGCGGCTGATGCGCCCGCTAACGTCGCCCCCGGCGAAGCAGTCATCAATACAGTGGTGCCAAACAGCCACAAGCTGACTATAACCGTTATCGGAAACGGTGAGGTCACCTGCAACGGCGAGCCGGGCACTGAGTTTGAGGTG
>CADBTF010000179.1 GCA_902797485.1 uncultured Ruminococcus sp.
ATGAAAAATAAAATGAAAACCAAGAAAACGAGAGAAATGAAGAAAAACAAAGAGAAATCAAGCGTGAGAGGGCTATAAATTAAAAATCCGGCAATTTGCCTATTGACATTTTGCCTTGCATAGTGTATAATAGCAAATGCTGTGAGTCCGGTATTTATGCCGGAAGATCAAATGGCGCCAGCATCTCTGAGCGCCGGATATTAAAAGGAGGATACACTATGGCAACCTATATGCCCAAGACAAGCGATATTACCCGCAAGTGGTATATTCTTGACGCCGAAGGCAAGTCCCTCGGACGTGTAGCTGCAAAGGCTGCACACATTCTCCGCGGTAAGCATAAGCCCACCTTTGCACCCCATGCTGACTGCGGTGACCACGTTATCATCATCAACACTGACAAAGCAGTTCTGACCGGCAAGAAGCTGGAGCAGAAGGCTTACAGATGGCACACCGGCTGGATCGGCGGCCTCAAGGAGATCAAGTATGACAAGCTGATGGCTGAACAGAGCGACAGAGCTATGAGGATCGCTGTTGAGGGAATGCTCCCCAACAACACTCTCGGCAGAGCCGCAGCCAAGAGGCTCAGAGTTTACAAGGGTGCAGAGCACAATAACGCAGCTCAGCAGCCTGAAAAGTGCGAGTTTTAATGAAAGGAGCAGCTAAAATGTACGAGTCCAAGAACTACTATTACGGTACAGGAAGAAGAAAGCATTCGGTTGCTCGAGTTCGTGTATACGAGGGAACCGGCAAGATCACAATCAACGGCAGAGACATTGATGACTACTTTGGCCTTGAGACACTCAAGCTCATCGTTCGTCAGCCCTTTGGCGTTACCGATACAAACGGCAAGTTTGACATCATCTGCACAGTTACAGGCGGCGGAGTTACCGGTCAGGCCGGTGCTATCAGACACGGCCTTGCAAGAGCCCTGCTTCAGTACAATCCCGAGCTGAGACCTGCCCTCAAGAAGGAAGGCTACCTCACTCGTGACCCGAGAATGAAGGAAAGAAAGAAGTACGGTCTCAAAGCAGCAAGACGTGCTCCGCAGTTCTCGAAAAGATAATCACACCAATCTTCTCACCCCCCCCGATGCGTTGTGCTTCGGGGGCTTTGTTTTGTATAGTAATGCTGAAGGCTGTTTGAAGCATAGGAGGAATGTATATGCTTGATATCGTTTTGAATCCGTCGGGTGCGTCGGGGAGAAGCAGGGCTCTTTGGAAGAAACTGGAGCCTATGTTCAAGGACTGCGAATATGTTCTCCACTGCTCCTCAGAGACCGTGACAGTGGGGGACATCTGCGCCGGGCTGACAGACGGCAGCAGGGAGGTCAAGCTGGTAATTATTGGCGGCGACGGCACGCTTAATGATGCGTTGAATGCTATCCGCTGCTTTGATAAGACGCTTCTTGGGTTTATTCCCAGCGGCACCGGCAACGATATGCAGCGTGATATGGGGCTTCCGAAAAAGCGCCGTGAGCTTGTTGCTCTGATAAAACAGGGGGAGTACAGGCGCAGCGCAGACATCGGAGAATTGAGCTTTTATACTGATAAGGGAGTTATCAGGCGCAAATTCAACATAAGCAGCGATATTGGCTTCGGTGCTGCCACCTGTGCTTTCGCAGAGCGCTCCAAACTGAAACCGGTCCTTAACCGGCTCGGGCTGGGCAGGCTCATTTATCTGATCGAGGCAATAAAGGTATGCTTTCTCGTCAGTCCGGCGGATATTGCCGTTAAGGGTGAGGGCGTCTGCAGACGGTATAAAAGCTGTCTCAGCGCCATAGTTATGAACCACAGGCACGAAGGCGGAGGCTTTGAATTCTGCCCGCAGGCAGATTTTACCGACGGGCAGCTTGATCTGATAATCGGGAGCCATATCTCAAAGCTTGCATATCTGCGGGTGCTGGTCTGCGCCTACAAGGGCAGGCACCTGGGCCTGCCGGGGCTGTATACTCACCGCAGCCGGGAATTTGAGATGATCGCCTCTGAGCCCCTATGGGCACATACCGACGGAGAGGTGCTGGGCAGGACCAAAAAGGTAAAAATGAAGCTCCTGGACGAGAAGCTCAGGCTGATGATATAAATATGTGCCCACTGCTGCGGAGATAATTCCGGGCAGCGGGCTTTTTGATCTGTCGCTTTTTGAGGAGCCATAGATGTTGATATTGAAGCCGGCCCGGTCTGCTATATATAGAAATTATTATAAACAATTATGTACAATTTAACTAATTAGAAAAAAACTGCAATGCTTTTATTGACAAATACGCCTAAAAGTAGTATAATAGAATAGAGTATTTCAACTCAAAACGTTTTCGGAGGTGAGGGCTGATGAATCAGGAGGTGCAGACACTTGTCGGCGGACTGCGTGCCGTCGAGCTGTATTACCGCCCTGTGAGAGAATCCCAAAGCGGAAATGTTGCCTTTTATCAATCACAGACCCGCCTTAACACCCCCGGCCTTGGCACCCTTATGCCGGAAAATTTCCGGGACGTTGCCGAGGTCACTAATCAGTGCGTAAACCTCTTTGAGCTTGAGGTAGTTCAGGCTATGGAAGCAATAAAGAAATTCATCGAACGAGATGTGGGATTTGAATGGGTTTCCGTCTATATGCCGGCGGAATATCTGCGGGACATACGGGCAGAAAGAAATCTGGCGGAGTTCTGCGAAAAGCTTGAGGTGCATACAAATAAGTTGTGCTTTACACTCTCCTCGAAACTCCTTGAGGAGCAGGACGGCTCTGCCTCCTTAGTCATGAAAAACCTCAGGAACCGGGGCTTCCATTTTATGCTTACCGGCTTTGGCACTGACAGCTGCCCTATGATGAAGCTCTCGGAGTTTAATGTGGATTATGTTATGCTCTCTCCGGAGATCACCCAGTTTTTAGGAAAGTCCGAGAGGGGCGACGGTGCTGTGAGATCAATGATAGGCTTTGTCAGCGAGCTGGAAGCTAATGCCATTGCTGACGGTGTCACCAGCTCACGTCAGGCTGAGCAGCTTTTTGAATACGGCTGCAGCTACTGCGCCGGTCCGCTGACCGGAAAATATATCCCGGAGCGCTTTATAAGGAGAAAGAAAGATGAATAGATCAGTCTTCTGCGAATACATAAGGGAGGAGAATGACCTTGGCTGAAAACAACGAGAGAAATAAGGTAGTAGATGTGCTTGCCTTGCGACGGCAGTCCAAGGAGGTCAAAAGGTACGTCATAGTTACAAGGATTCTTGCCTTGCTTGCAATCATACTTATAGCCATTGTTGCGATCGCTTATGCAGTTTCATACTTTTATGACAAGTACGGAAGCTTCACAGTTAAGATCAATAAGTACGACATGATGAGGCAGGGGCTTACCCTTTCAGAAACGCCGGAATTTGACAGAACTGTATCTGTCTTGAATGCGGACATCGTTTACGATATGACGAATATCAGCGGCGAGGACCTGCCGGAGAATATTGATATGGTAAACGGCAGCCATAACGGTGAAAGCTACATAGCGTATACCTTTTATCTTATCAATGCCGGAAGCGACACCATCAGCTATGAAGGCGCTTTGAATATCGAGAATGTGACCCAGAACGTTGATGAGGCAGTCAGGATAGCGGTTTATAAGAACGGCGAAAAGACAGTCTACGGAAAGACCAAGTCCAACGGCAGCGGCAAGGAAAGCGACTGCGACAGCGAGTTTCTTTCCTCAACGATAGTCATGCAGACAAAGCATGAGGGCTTTGAGCCGAAGGAAAAGGATAAATATACTATTGTCATCTGGCTGGAGGGCAACGACCCTGATTGTGTTGATGCGCTGATCGGCGGCACAATGAAGCTTGGTATGGACTTTAAGATAGTGGAAACCACATAAGAAGTAAGGGAGAATGAATTTATGAAGAAAGCGTTGAAGATCTTTTTTAATGTACTGGCCTGGGTGCTGTTGGTGCTGGCCCTGCTGATAACCATTTTTGTATTTTCCAGCGGAAGGAACAACGGCGTTGCAAACCTGTTCGGGTTTATACCGATGACCGTTGAATCGCCTTCAATGGAACCGACCTTTAAGGTCGATGACCTTATCATCTGTAAAGAGGTCGATGACATCAACTCACTTCAGGAGGGCGATGTTATCACCTTCTGGACGATAATTGAGGGCAAGCGTGTAAAGAATACCCATAGAATCGTGGGTATCAATCAGGCGGAAAATTCCCGTTCCTTCATAACACGAGGCGATAACAACGGCCTTGATGATGATATGCCTGCCTATGCCGGTGACATCATCGGCAAGTGGACAGGCACCAGGCTCCCCGGCTTCGGAGCGGTTATCCGCTTCCTGAGCACACAGACAGGCTTCTTTGTCTGCATCATCATTCCTATGGCTCTGTTCTTCCTGTTTGAGCTTTACAAATTCATTGCGACACTTATGGAGATCAAAAAGCCCAAGCTCACCGAGAACGACGAGGAAGAGATCAAGCGCCGTGCTATCGAGGAGTATCTGGCAAGCCAGAAGCAGGCAGAGGGCGCTGCTGCACCGGCATCAGGCGAGGCCGCAGATCCGGCAGAAACGGTTAAACCCGAAGCACCTGCCGAGAAACCGGCTGACCCGGCTGCTGAGCCGATAAAGGCTGAAACTCCGGCCGAGCCGGCAGAAACACCGGCTGAAACTGAAACTCCTGCTGAACCGGCTGAAACACCCGCTGAGACTGAGACCCCTGCCGAGACTGAGGCTCCGGCAGAAGCAGAGGCCCCGCAGGAAACAGACAGCTCTCAGGAAAGCTGATTTGATTTTAATGCTTTAACAAATTTGATCGGAGAGAAATATGAACGATTTTTTGAAATGGTTCTTTGCATTCATTTCCGAGATGCTGAAGGGCTTTGGCTACATATTTTCCGGCATCGGGAAGGGCTTTGCACAGATATTCAACATTAAAAATTATATCGAGATATTCAAAAGCTACTCCACCAACTTCGGAGTTGTGGGCTGGGTGCTGGCGATATTGGCTATCATTATTGTAATTGCGATCTATGTACTGATAGCCTTTATAATCGTGCTCATAATCAGAAAGTATATCCGGTTCAGGCATTCGATCGTATCAAATGAGGACCTGCTTGAGGAGATCTCTGACCTGCAAAGACAGGTCTTGAAGATGACCAAGGAAAAGGACGAGATCATGGCTATGAAGGTGGCACAGATGGGTCTTCCTGTTGGTGCCTCCGGACTTTCACTTGCCGGCACAGCAGGCATGGGTGTGCAGCCCGGTGAGGAGGGCGGCGCAGAGGCCGCTCAGGTGGTCGAGGACGGCGTCATACAGACTGCCGACAAACGTTTCTCCCGTCTGCTTGAGGTTGACAGCTTCTACAAGAACTACACTCCGCCGGAGTACAACAATGACATCACTCTGGAGCAGATCTGCGAAATGTACCGTGCTTTTGCCTGCTCTAAGATGCACCTTTACTACGACATAAAGACAATACGCCTGTTTATCGCCGGTATGGCTTCTACCAAGCTGATAATCCTGCAGGGTATTTCCGGTACAGGTAAAACCTCACTTCCGTATTCCTTCGGTAAGTTCCTGCAAAACGATACTACTATCGCATCTGTTCAGCCTTCATGGCGTGACCGTACTGAACTGTTCGGCTATTTCAATGAATTTACCAAGAATTTCAACGAAACTGAAGTGCTCAAGAGGATCTATTCCTCCAACTACAATAATGACATCAACCTGATACTTCTCGACGAAATGAACATCGCCCGTGTTGAGTATTATTTCGCTGAAATGCTTTCAATACTTGAAATGCCGAATGCCGATGAGTGGGAGCTGGATATTGTTCCTAACGTATGGAGCACTGACCCGATCAAGCTGGACCGAGGCAAGCTGGTGATCCCGCAGAATGTATGGTACATCGGTACTGCGAATAACGACGACTCTACATATGCGATCTCTGATAAGGTTTACGACCGTGCTCAGCCCATTAATCTGGACGCTAAGGGTATTGCCTTTGAGGCCCCGGAGACCGGCACGCTGAGCCTGGGCTACGACCACCTGCAGCAGCTGTTCGATACAGCCTTCGAGACCTACCCGATCTCTCAGGAGAACCTGAGAAAGATACAGCAGCTTGACCTGTGGGTGATCGAAAAGCTGCGTGTGGCTTTCGGTAACCGTATCCTGAAGCAGATGGGCCTGTTCGTGCCGGTTTATGTGGCCTGCGGCGGCGAGGAGCTGGACGGTATCGACTACGTTCTGGCAACTAAGATATTCAGAAAGTTTGAATCTCTGAACCTTGCCATGCTGCGTGACGAGCTGAGAGAGCTTGTTGTTTATATGAACAAGTCCTTCGGAAAGAACAAGATGAACGAGTCTATTGCATATCTTGAGAGATTGCAGAAGCTGTTCTGATGTTTGATATTTGATAAAATACAGGTTTGTTTGACCGCAACCTATTATAAAGGCAGGTGATAGGATTGAACGGCTTGTATAATGACTGGTATGATGATTTTAAAGAGGCGGTAGGCGCTTTTGGAGACGACGAGCTGTTTGATTCTCTCGACAGCCTTTTGAAGCAGAGCCGAAGCACCTTTGCCTTCAACCGGAAGCTCATGGCCAAGGCCATTGATGTTTCCTGGGTAGAAGCTATAGAAAACGGCCTTGTACACGTTGATAACGTGCTGAGAAATCCGAGCCGTACCATTGAGGACGTGGAAGAGATAGTCCCCATTGAGCGCTCCCGGAAGATCACCGTTGAATCCGTTAAGCATCTGGCCCAGCATACCGACCTTATACAAAGCATCGACAAGCGTACCGGGAAGATAACTCCTTCAAAGATACTCAATGTCCATAAAGAAGAAAGCTTTATGACATACGAGAACAAATTTGTAAATACGCTTATCGACAGATTGTATATCTTTATAAGCACCCGATATGAGAAGCTTGCAATGGTGGCCCACGATGAGGAAGTCTACACTATGGGGTATGACACCTCGATAGACAACGGCGCCGGCGGTAAAATGAAGATCGAGCTCAAAATCGAGACCTCGGACAGCCTTGAATCAACAGACGCCAGCGGCTTTACCATATGGCAGAGAGTTGAAAAGCTGAAAAAGATAATCGAAGGCTATAAAGGCTCCGATCTTTGCATGAAGCTTGGAAACAACTACATCAGGCCGCCTGTAATGCGAACCAACGCTATCATGAAGAACGTTGAGCTGAAGGCTTGCCTGGCACTGTGGCAGTATATCGAGAGCTACGATAAGGTGGGCTACGAGATCAATGTGGAAAACACCGCAGTCAAGCCGCAGAACAGCTACATAGAAGATTTCTATAAGCTGGTGGTCATGAATCTTCTGCTGTTCCGCTCTTACACCGATAAGGGCGAGGGCGTGAAGGAAATGGAGGAGCTGAAAACTCAGAAATCCAAGGCTATTGCTCCCAAGTTCGTGAAGCGGTTCGATAAGGAGATCGCTGCGGATTACAGTATACAGACTGATGCGGCGGTGGGATATGTTGCCGAGGACGGCGAGTTGAAGCTCACCAGGCGGTTGCCTAAGAATATGACCCAGGTCTTTGCACAGATAAGTGAGGCTATCAAGATAGAAAAGGCTTATCTTGCGGAGCGTGAAAAGGAAAGGCTTGCTCGTGTGGCTGCCGAGGAGGAAGCCGAGCGATTGCGGCTTGAAGAAGAAAAAAGTCTCGAGGAGCAGCGCCGCATAGAGGAAGCAAAACGTGAAGAGCGGGAACGAATACAGCGTGAGGCCGAGGAGGAAGAGCGCCGTATTCAGGAGCTTATCGAGCAGCGAAAACGAGAGCAGGAGGAAGAGCAGCGAGAACGGGAACGCCTCGAAGCGGAACGTCAGGCCAAGCTGGAGGAACAGCGGCGGCTTGAGGAAGAGGCCCGCAGGAAACGTGAGGAAGAAGAACGTGAGGCTGCCGAGCGTGAGCGTATACTGCTCAACAAGATGAATATGCGCTCTGAACTTGGTGAGGCAGAGGGCGTTGATGTAGACAAGCTGGAGGATAAGGAAAGCGAAGAAAAGCTGCATCAGGAGGCCTACGAGCAGGTAACCAAGGAAGAAATAGAGCAGGCTATGGAGGCGATCGAGGAATCGGAGGAGGGAAAGCCCGAATTCGAGGACCCAAGAGAGGTCGCCGCCAGAATGAAGCTGGAGCAGCAGAAGAAAGAGAAGGAGCGGCGTGAGCGTGAAAGAGCAGAGCGCCTGAAAGCCGAGAGAAACAAATTCGAGGCTAAGCCCTTCGAGCAGATCAGGTGGGAGTATTCAAAGAATCCTATCAGGCTGCTGCAAAGGCTGTTCATCTACATTCTTGCAGTGTGGTTCCACATAATCCCGGAAAATACCGACGACCCGGATTACAAGAAGCTCAGAGCCGAGCTTGAAGAAAAGAAACGCCTCAAGAAGGAGGAGGCCGCCAAGCGGGACGCTATGGAGGTCTACTACAGGAAATACGCCCTCACCTTCCACTACAGGTTCAGGCGTTACCTTGAGGACAGAAAGTTCAAGAAGAAGCGCAAGCAGCAGGCTAAGAGCAGACCTAAGCCCACATACACTCCGCCTAACCGCACACCTGAGCAGCAGCGTGAGATAGAACTCGAAATGAAGCGCCTCTACAGAGAGTACCATGTAAGCAAGTTCGAGAAGCTGCGCCGCTGGAATAAGGAACGCAGAAGGCTCAAGAAAGAGCTTGATGCGGCAGTAGGAAAAAAAAACGCTGAAGGCGAGCAGGAAGGAAAACGAAGCCACATAATTGACATTACCCTGACGGTGATACTTGTGCTTTCAGCTATATTCTGTGCTTATGTTATGATAAACACCGCAAGAGGCAAGCCGGTAAATCTGTTCGGCAGAACTGTATTGCAGGTAGTTACAGGAAGCATGGAGCCTTCGATACACGTTGATGATTACATAATCGTCAAGAGTGTGGACACAAGCGAGCTCAGGGAGGGCGATATAATCGCCTTCTATTCCGAGCTTGATGAGATCAAGGGCGAGCTTGTTACTCACAGGATCGCCAAGGTCAACAGCGACGGCACCTTCGTCACCAGAGGAGACGCAAATCCGGTGGACGACAGCCTGACTGTCCGGCCGGAGCAGGTCCTTGGAAAATACACCGGAAAAACAAGATTTTTCATCTGGCTGCACTCCCTGCCGAAGTCCTTCGGGGACGACGTGGGAAGCACTAAAAAATGGGTGCTGCTGGCGATAATGATAGCAGTGGCTATCGGAGCAGTCTATGAGCTGAGGTCTGTGGTGAGCATTGGCAAGGAGATCAATGAGGACAAGAAGGCCGAGGCCGAGAGGAACAAGCAGCGGCTAATAAGAGAAGAGATCGAAAAGGAAAAACGCAGGCTGGAAGAACAGGGCGGTATTCCTGAAGAGGTGAAGAAGAATGAATCAAGATAAGATAATGAAGCGCCGAATGATAGCGGCCATTGTATTGCTTATCATTACGTTTATTGCCTTGGTCATCTTCATAGCTCTCTATGTTGACGAGAGCCGCCGGGTGCAGGAGACCTACCGCAGGCAGTACGCCACCGAGCTGAGACACGTAAACGAGGAGCTGAATATCTATCTTGATGCCGAGGGCGATTTTGATTACCACTACACAAGAATAACGGTATATATGGCAAATGCCGGCTCCTACGCCTTTTTGATCGACGACTTTACACAGAGACAGATCGTCATTAACGAGATAAGCACCTGCCTGATAAAATATCCCGAACAGATGAAGACCAAGCTCAAAGAGCTTCAGCAGGCTGTGACGGATATTCTGGCGGAGCTTGACAAGGGCTATGACGAGGCGAAGGAGCTTTACGAGTCTATAAACCTAAAAGGATATTGAGTACAGAAAAGGGGAGCTGTTATGAGCGAAAAGAGCAAGCTCAAAAAGGAGATAAAGATCTGCCGCCAGACCATTGAGGAGATCGAGCGCAAGCGTTCGAGATCGCAGTCGGCGCTGGTGCAGGCGGTGCTTTTGCAGGAGGAGCCGGACGAAATGGACGTTGAGTGGTTCAACAAATACACCGGTGAGATCACAGCCTGCAGAAACCATATGATCGAGCTGCAAAAGAAGCTGAATTCACTGTAAATAAAAAGCTGTGCAGATCTGCTCTGCACAGCTTTTTATTGTGGATCTCTCCAAGTATCATTTCTTAGTAAGGGTACTCTTAATGTCCTCATCGTTTACAACAACAGATATCAGATCACTGATCTCAAAGACCCGATCAGGGTCACTCACTGAATAGCTGTTATCAGACTTGTCTTCAAAACTTGCGGTCTCTCCTCCGAGAGTCACTGCGGCGCCTCCTGCCTTGATAGAGTATTTCACTGTTGAATCGCCGTTCTTGGCATTGAATTTGGCGGCGTTTTCCTCAGTTGTATCAGACGCTCCGGTGAGGGTGACTACCAGCCATAAAACCCTTCGCATAATTAACATTTATCTATTGAAATCTCCGGCGGAAAATGCTATTATAGAGATAGAGAGATCACATCAAAAAGGAGGTATTATAAAATGTATGTTGCTGACGAAAAACGATACGAAAAAATGGAGTACCGCAGGTGCGGAAAAAGCGGCCTTAAGCTGCCGGCGATCTCACTGGGCCTCTGGCAGAACTTCGGCAAGGGCTCAAGCCTTGCCAATGCCGAGGAGATGTGCCGCACTGCCTTTGACCTTGGCATCACCCAGTTTGACCTTGCCAACAACTACGGCCACCCCTATAACGGCTCCGCAGAGGAAAGCTTCGGAATGATACTCGATAACGGCCTGCGTGCCTACCGGGACGAAATAGTTATCACCACCAAGGCCGGCTACGAAATGTGGGAGGGCCCCTACGGCGATAAAAACGGCTCCCGCAAATACCTGACCGCATCTCTCGACCAGAGCCTGAAACGTATGCGGCTGGATTATGTTGACATTTTCTACCACCACATCTTTGACCCCGACACCCCCCTGGAGGAGACTGCTCTTGCACTGGATAATGCTGTCCGTCAGGGCAAGGCGCTTTATGTGGGCATCTCAAATTATAACTCCCGGCAGAGCGCCGAGATAGCTAAGATCTTCAAGGAGCTGAAAACTCCCTTTATCGTAAATCAGCCCTCATATTCCATGCTCAACCGCTGGATAGAGCGTGACGGCCTTGACAAGTGGGCGCTTGAAAACGGTGTGGGGCTTTGTGTGTTCTCGCCGCTCTATCAGGGCCTGCTGACCGACCGCTACCTGAAAGGTATCCCGGAGGATTCAAGAATAGGCAAGGGCAACACCTGGATAAAAAGCGAGCTGACCCCCGAAATGCTTGACAAGCTCAACCGCCTTAACGATTTCGCCAAGGGAAGGGGTCAGAAGCTCTCACAGCTGGCTCTCTCATGGATACTCTCCAACAAGGCTGTTTCCTCGGTGCTCATAGGCGCCAGCAGGCCGCAGCAGATAATCGACAATGTGAACACCCTTCACTCCCTTGCTTTGGGCGAGCATGAAAAGCAGGAGCTTGAAAAAATACTTGCAGACTGATAAGGAGGCCCATTATGTCCGACAGAAGGAAAAACAAGGCAAGGCTCCTGCCGGTGGCAGCGAATGCCTCGATAATAGTCTTAGAGCTGATCGGCACATCTATCAGCTACAGAAACGGCGGCCTCGGCAATCTTCGGTGGTATACGGTGCTGAGCAATGTGTTCGCACTGGTGACAAGCATTGCATGGCTCATCTCCTATCTTAAAAGGGGCGGCAAGGTCAGGTATATTGCGGGTATGCTCCGCTACATGGCAAGCTGCTGCCTGGCAGTTACCTTCCTGACGGTGATATTCGTGCTGGTGCCTATGGCGGCGCCCTCCGGAGGTGTGGCCCGTGTGCTCTACAAGGGCCCGCAGATCTACCACCACATTCTCTGCCCGCTGATCTCCTGCCTGTCATTTATCTTTCTGGAGCAGGGCATGAGGATAAACAAGAAAATGGCCTTGGCTTCCAATGTTCCCACCCTGACCTATGCGGTGGTGTTCATCATTCTCAACCTGCTGAGAGTGACGGTAGGGCCCTATCCTTTCCTGCACGTTTATGAGCAGCCGGTCTATATGTCGGTGATATGGTTCTTTGTGATCGCCGGTGTAGCGCTGGGCTCCTCATTCCTGATAGGCAAGCTGCACAACAAGCTTTCAGGGATATTCTTTCAGAAAAAAATAACAGCATAGAATAAAGCGGTACCGCACCGGGCGTGCAGTACCGCCTTTGTTTTTATTTGCGCTTTTTCTTTGGGGCGGGCAGTTCCGGGAGCATAGCGTTCAGCAGCCGCTCCAGAAATTCTCTGTCGTCCACATTCTCCACTAACAGCATGGGCTTGGCCCCCTCGTAGGGCAGCTCCTCCGGGGCCTCCGGCATAAGGGCTCTGGCGGCTGAGACCGGCTTTATCAGCAGCCTGTCATCATAGATCCCGCCGAAGATCTTCTCCTGATAGTAAAGTATATACTCGCCCATCATCTGCTTATAGCTTATGCCCTCCAGCCCGGAGAGCTGCTCTGAAATATAATCAAGATACTCCTTTTTAGAAGCCATTTCGACACCGCCTTAGATCAAGTCTCGTTTATCCCGATACGAATAGTTACCTCGCCCCCGTCAGTTGGTTCAACAGTTGCTTTCAGGTCTGTGCCTTCAAGGAATGAAAGCGCCGCTGAGTCTGTAGTTATCCTTGGGCGGCAGTTGTCCAGAGAGGAGCCGTTATTTTCAATAAACACCCGGCAGGGCTGACCTTTGAAATCCTTGCCCTCAAGCATATATCTGGCAGATAAAAAGAAGGCACCGTCCGGATAATGATACTGTGTGTCACAGCCCGCTGCTATGGTACTGCCGGTGAAATACTCACCCTCTGCCTCCGCTGAAAAGGGCAGCAGCGTAACGGTCCTCTCACTGCCCTTGACTGCTATAGGCTCATGAACAGTTACATGGATAGTCATTATCAGCTTCATTGTTATTCTCCTCAGTCATTATTCGGCTTGCCGTTTTTCCATTTGCCGGAGATGATCCTTCCGTCGGGGCAGGTCATAACGCCCTGACCGTCACGCAGGTCAAAATACCAGTCTCCATCATACACGCTGCCGTCAGGGTAGGTCATTTTGCCCTTGCCGGACCTTCGCCCCCGCTTGAACTCTCCCACATACTCTGAGCCGTCCGCACCGCGGTATGAGCCGCTGCCCTGAATGTAGTCGTTGTACCACTGGCCGTTATAAACGCTCCCGTCCGGGAAGGTGAGCTTCCCGGTGCCCTCCCGCATATCGAGATGCCACTCGCCTTCGTAGCAGCCGCCGGCATTGTAGAAATAGCTCCCGCTGCCCTCGATATGCCCGTTGCGCCAGTAGCCCTCAAAGCGGTCACCGTTAGACAGGGTGAGTATGCCGTAGCCGGACATTTTGTCTCTCCACCAGTCACCCTCATAGCGGTAGCTGCCGGGAACATCTATAACTCCCTTGCCTTGCCTGCCGTCATCGGCCCATGAGCCTTGATATACAGAGCCGTCGGCCCAGTGGTAGCTGCCCTTGCCGTTTCGGTCATTATCCCGCCACTGGCCCTCGTAGTAGCTGCCGTCGGGGGAGGTCATTCTGCCGTAGCCGCATCTGCAGTCCTCTTTGAAATCCCCTGCATAGACGAAGCCGCTTTTGTGGGTGTAGGCACCCTTTCCCTCATATCTGCCGTTTACCCATTCGCCCTCGTACTTATCGCCGCTGGCATAGACCATAGTTCCCCGGCCGTGCTTCTGATCGTTGAGCCACTCGCCGGAGTAGCTGCCGCCGTCGGCATAGCGGAACATACCGAAGCCCTGCTTTTTGCCGTGAGCGTCCAGCTCACCACGGTACTCACTGCCGTTATGATATTTTATACTTTTCCATGCCATAGCAATTCTCCGATTTAAAATAATAAACTATTTAGCCATATACTCTTTAAGTGCCTCTATCCTTGCCTTGGTGTCATTGTAGCCCAGCCAGTAAAGGTCACCGAGCTTTTCGATATTACCCTCAAGCCTGCCTACCGTCACCGGCTCGGAGGGGGCGATCACGAAGATCCTGCCCTTGGCTTCCAGCAGCTCCAGCTCGTCGCACTGGCGGTTGTAGTCGTAGTTTGAGGTGGCCAGCTTTGCTATAAAATCCGGGTACTGCTTATAGATGAGCTTTGCCGCATCAAGCCTGCGGGCGGACCTTATGAGCTTGCGGTAGCTGCGGGGGCGGGTGCGGACTACTACTATCTTGTCAAAGCTGCGGTCAATAGCATAGCGGTAGGGTATCTTGCAGGAGCAGCCGCCGTCCAGATAGTGCTTGCCCTCTATTTCAACAGCTCTGGAAACATATGGCATTGAGGCCGAAGCCTGGACCTCTCTGAAAATATCCTCCGGGCCGCTGCCCTTGTCAAAGGCGACAGTCTCGCCGGTCTCAAGGCAGGTAGCCACAGGGAAAAACTCTGTTTCCTTGCTCATGAGCCTTTCGGTGTTGAGGGGCTCAACACCCGGGAGGTCACCGAACACAAAGTCAAAGCCTATGATGCCGCCGTTGGCCTTTAAAGCCTTTTTGCCCACATATCTGCTGTCTTTGCGGTAGCGGAGATTGCAGCGCCCGGAGCGCCCGATCTGCCCGGCCACATAGTTTATCCCGTTCATAGCCCCTGCCGAAACACCGTAGGTGGTACGGAAGCAGAAGCCCTCCTGCATCAGCACGTCGATAACGCCGTTTGTATATACCCCTCGGAAAGCACCGCCTTCAAGCACCAGGCAGCCCTCGGTGATCTTATCGGGAGCGTCACCGGCGGGGAGCTCTCCTATGCGGGAATAGATATTGTTACTCATATTAATGCACTTCCAATCTGAAAACTTAGCTATCTCTATTATACATTATTATATCGGGAATTTCAAGCCCCGGACAGAAAGTATCATTTAGTGATGTTTATTGACAGAAAAAGAGTTTTGTATTATAATTTAACACATACGGCAGCTTTCATTCAAGGAGGGCAAAATGATACCTTTTGCTCA
>CADBTF010000180.1 GCA_902797485.1 uncultured Ruminococcus sp.
GGTTGACAATTTGGCTGAAAATTGATATAATGTTCTTGTGCCGCTTTTTCGGCACCAGCATTGTTAAAAGGAAGATGTATAATGAGTAAGCTGTTTGGTACCGACGGCGTCAGGGGCGTCGCAGTTTCAGGGCTTGATTGCCAGACCGTCATGCGGCTCGGCAAGGCTGTGGCTGCGGCGGCTGTAGCCGAAAGAGGCGGCAGAGCTAAAATAATCATAGGCAAGGACACCCGCAATTCCAGCGATATTCTGGAATCGGCACTGGTGGCAGGCATCTGCTCCGCCGGAGCCGACCCGTACATACTGGGAGTTATCCCCACCCAAGGGGTCTCATATCTTACTACCCTCTACGAGGCCGATGCCGGTGTTATGATAACCGCCTCCTCCTCGCCGGCGGAGTATAACGGCATAAAGCTGTTCTACAGAGACGGCTTCAAGATCTCTGAGGAAAAGCAGGAGAAGATAGAAGCACTGGTCTACAATGACAGCTGGCAGAAGCTCTCGGTAAGCGGGAATAAGCTGGGGCGTATACACTATATGGAGCAGGCTGAATGGGATTATATCAGGAGGGTCGTCAATTCCTCCCAGTGCGACCTGCGAGGGATAAAGGTGGCTCTCGACTGCGCCAACGGCGCCCCCGCAAGATATGCCAAAAGGGTCTTTGAGGGCATGGGGGCCAGCGTGGTAACTGCTGCCTGCTCCCCTAACGGCATGAACATCAACGAGGGCTGCGGCGTCAACGATACCGGCCTCATCTGCCAGACCGTCCTTGAACGCCACTGCGACGTGGGCCTCTGCTTTGACGGCGACGGCAGCAAGTGCATAGCTGTGGACGAGCGGGGGCATATTATCGACGGAGATAAGCTGCTGGCAATCTTTTCAAAGTTCTTAAAGGTCCAGGGCAAGCTTCATTCAAATACGATCGTTGCAACTGTTATGAGCAACTTCGGCCTCACACAGTTCGGTGAGCGGGAGGGTATAAACGTCACCACCTCCCCTGTGGGCTGCGGGGCAGTGCTGGACAGAATGTTAAGATTCGGCTATAACCTGGGCGGCGAGAAAAACGGTCATATCCTGTTTCTCGATTACGCCAAGACAGGTGACGGCATGATAACCGGTGTGCGGCTGCTGGAGGTGCTGAAACGCACCCGCCGGAAGGCCTCAGAGCTTTCAGCAATAATGGAGACCTGCCCCCAGATATCCATTAACATTGCCCTGCCGGACAACAAGCGGGAGGTCTGGGCTCAGGACGAGAGCTTCCGGGAAATGGTCTCTGATTATAAAAAGCGCCTTGGCCATGACGGACGGATAATCATTCGTGAGAGCGGCACCGAGGCTGTGGTCCGGATAATGCTGGAGGGCAAAAAGACCGGCGTCATCACCGAGTATGCCAACAACTTAGCAGCTAAGCTCACCGAGGTCATGAACCATAAATCAGAAAAGGAGCTTGCCGCCGAGGAGATGCTCCGCCAGATCAGAGAGGAAGCAGAAAACGGCCTGACCGTCCTGCCGGAGCTGAAAGCTCACAGCTGAACACAGCACCCTGCCTAAACTGCTCCGCCGATTTTTGTCTATATTATTCAACATTTCGTTATAATTTTGAAATAATTGCCGGCTGCCTTGACAGCCCCCCTGAATTTATGATATAATGTATAAGTAAACATTATGTTAATTTCACGGAAGGGGTTGACATATTCATGCTGATGCTGTATAATTCGACAGACAGACAGACAGCATATCTGCGCCCTTTTTTCAGATGTGTTAATAACAGCGTACCCTATGGGATAGTTCCCGGAGAGTGCGCTTTTGTTGTTATAAAATAACTTTAAGGAGGAAAAAACATGAAGATCAAGAAGATCATAGAAGGCCTTTCGGCTATGGCTATCGCTTCGGCTATGTCGCTGTCGGCTCTTGCAGCTGATGAGCCGGAGAACAACACGATCACCATCAGGAGCACCGACTCTCAGTCCGGCTCAACTAATGTCACCTACACCGTAGCCCCAAGCTACATAGTAACTATCCCCGGAAGTGCCGTTATCAACGAGGAAGGTGCTGAAACTGTTCAGACTGCTTCGATCTCCGCTTCCAATATTTTACTGGAGGACGGGCAGAAGGTAACTGTAGAGCTGACAAGTGCTTCCAACACTGAATCTGGCAGCACCTTCACTGCCAAGAACGGAGAGACCTCGTCGGTCAACTATTCTATCACAGCTCAGGAGACGACTGTTGCCGTAGGTGACAAAGTCGCTGAATTTACAACTGCCGGCGAGCAGCTGCTGACCTTTACCAAGACCGGCGGCACACCCACCGTTGCCGGCGATCACACCGAACAGCTGACCTTTACTATTGCGGTTGAAGATGCGCCCACCAACATTCCTGTCACCAGTATCACACTGAGCGGTACTGAATATACTGTGAAAACATGGGGTGCTTTGTTTGAAATTTCCGCTCAAGTGGGCCCCGACAATGCCACCAATAAGGAACTGGAATGGACTTGTGATAGTGAGAGCACATTTATAGAGCCAAGCAGTGATACTTTATCGTGTACAGTACATCCCGGGGACCCCGGTGCTGTAACGATCACAGTCAGGGCAAAAGATGGCAGCGGAGTTCAAGCAACCGCTGATGTTTTAGTAAACGAAGATGAAGAGCCTGAAGAAGGGTAGGGATAAGCTGCATAACGGAAACCCGGTTTAACAGGCTTTCTGACCTGCTGACACATTACTGAAAATACCCCGCAAACAAAGCGCAGGCCGTCCGAAA
>CADBTF010000181.1 GCA_902797485.1 uncultured Ruminococcus sp.
ATCAGGCAACAGCTATCCAGGCTGCTCAGTGCAGCCGGACAATTGCCTTATCTGTCCCATGTGTTTGCCGAACCAGGTACGTTAGTGACTATTATACTATCTTAAAGCGGTTTTGTCAAGAGGTTACGAGAATAAAATTGTTATCTTAATAATATTGTTGACTCGATTGCAGCGCATCGGAATCTGATCATCTGCGTTTGCTAAATGAGCAGTAAAATTTCAAAAATTTCAACTTTTCAGAGATAATATAAATGCAGGGTTATTTCATTGTTGAAATACAAGCTGATACTTCTGAAAAGGAGAGAACAAATATGAAACATAATAAAAAGCCGGATAAGTATGAGCTGGCACGGAGACGGCTTAAAGCTGCTCGTGCAGCACTGGGATATACACAGGCGGAGGTTGCAGAAGTGCTGGGAGTGGCCTCTTCTACTGTCTGCAAATGGGAGACAAATATATATGCTGTAAATGTCGGTGATATCGTACGACTGTGCGAGCTGCTTGAGATCAGTATATCCGATCTTTTCGCATAAAGGAGTTTACACAATAATAACAAAACCGAGCAGGAAATGTGGTATAATAGTATACGGAACAAACAGGCCGTTTCTTGCTCATTGAAAGGAGTAGAAATCATGGCCAACGCAAAAAAGCTGCCTTCAGGGACCTGGAGGATCAGAGTTTATGACCGTTCAGCAAAAAAGTACAAGTCTTTCACAGGCGCAACGAGAAGGGAGGCAGAGGAGAAAGCAGCAGCTTTTCGATTGAAGAACAGAAAGACAAAGTCATTAGCTGGTGACCCTACTGTGGGAAAAGCTGTCAAGGACTACATTGACAATCGCAGCAATATCAACGCACCGTCAGGGATCAGGAGCTATTATGATATCTATGATCATTCGATCGATGAGATCAAGGATATAAGAGTCTCGGAATTGACAGAGATCGATCTGCAAAAGTGGATCAACACCAACGCTGCTGTATATTCGCCAAAAACCTTACAGAGCCAATTCGGATTAGTAAGGGCAGCACTTAGATCGGTAAAGGCCGAGCTTGATTTTACAATGATCAAGTGCCCGAAGGTCATAGAAAAGGAGAGGCCTATTCCCGATGAAGAAGCGATAGCAATAATACTTAAAATGGTAGAAGGCACTACTATTGAGCTTGCAGTAACTATGGCGATCACTCTCGGAATGCGGATTGGTGAGGCTGCTGCTATAAAATGGCAGGATTATGACGGGAAGTCGTTGCTTGTGCATGCCGAATATACTCTCAACAAAGACGGGAAATACGAGTATCAGGAGCGTACAAAAAGCAGTGCAAGCTATCGAAGGTTAAAAGTGAATGGCATTCTCAAAGAGCGTCTTGACCTGACAGAGCGAAAAGAAGAGTTCGTAAGCATGATGCTTCCAAGCTCGATCTTGAAGAAGTTTCACAGACTTTGTGATGATAACGGATTGCCCAGGTATCGATTGCACGATCTTCGGCACGCATATGCCAGCCAAATGCTCATAAACGGTGTACCTGACAAGTACGCTATGGCAATGCTTGGTCAAAGCACAACGTCAATGCTGAAAAAAGTCTATCAGCATCTATATGATGACAAAAAGTCAGAATATGCTGATACTATGGGTAACGTTTTCCGGCAGATATATGACACGAAATATGACACGAAAAACGAAAGATAACGTAGATGCGCGGTTTGCAAGATCGTCCCACATTTCAAATCTCTCAATCCGCGCCAATATCTCAATTTCACGAAAGCCTCGAAAATTCGGGGCTTTCGCTTTTTTATGCCCAAAATACGTTGTTTGCGGGTGCGGTTTGTGTGTCAGATATGACATTTTTTGTCAGTTTTAGACATTTTTTCGTCAAGCAAAATCACACAAAAGTTCACATATTGAGCCGTTTTGGGGTTGAAATCACCCAAAATCACACAAAAATCACACGAAAATATACGGCTGAAAGGCTGTATTTGCGAGGGAAAAGCGGCTTTTCTCCTGCGCTTTTCCAAACAAGAGCGCCCGTTTTTAGTCATCCGAGCTCTGATTTTCTTTGAGAAGACCGGAAAAATAACCGTTGATCTTCGCCTGATACTTCTGCTCCTCGGAGGTCAGCTCCCGGATATAGTGCTTGTACATGGTCGTGGGATTTGACCAGCCGCCGATGCTCTGGATATAGTTGTCGGGGATCTTCAAGGCGTTGGAGATCGTTGCAAACATCGCCCGAAGATTGTGAAACGACATCTTGAAGCCTGCCTCGGCCATCAGCCTGC
>CADBTF010000182.1 GCA_902797485.1 uncultured Ruminococcus sp.
CCCGAGCCAGATAAAGCTTTATTTCTGCACACGGCTGCGGGCGAGGGCATTACGCCGTCCGCAGGACAAATTATCGTTTTCAGCAATACACATCGAAATTGGGATCAAAGAATAAAGAAAAAAGAATAAATAATAATGAAGAATACAACAGTGCCCGATAAGACAGTATTTATTCATTATTCTTTATTCTTTCTTATTTATTATTATAGCCCCATAGCTTCAGCTAAGGGGCGCTGTTGGTGGACCTGAGGAGGTTCGAACTCCCGACCTCTGCGTTGCGAACGCAGCGCTCTCCCAACTGAGCTACAAGCCCGGTGGCACCCCCAGTAGGAATCGAACCTACAACTAGCCCTTAGGAGGGGCTTGTTATATCCATTTAACTATGGGGGCTTACAGCAAATATTATTATACTACTTTTTGAGGCGTTTGTCAACCGATCATATGTAAAATTTTATCTTGCTTTGTTGTTATAAAAAATGAAAGCTGTTGCTTTTAGTCTGATAATGTGCTATAATTTATCTGCGGTGCCGGTTTGAAATATTGACAAGGAGCTGATCTTATGCCGTTTTCGATAATCAGGAATGATATAACCAAGGTCTCAGCGGACGCTATAGTTAATGCTGCCAATTCCTCCCTTCTGGGCGGGGGCGGTGTGGACGGAGCTATCCACAGGGCCGCAGGGCCGGAGCTGCTGGCGGAGTGCCGCACTCTGGGAGGGTGCAGGACCGGTGAGGCCAAGGCTACCAAGGGCTACAGGCTCCCCTGCAAATATGTGATACATACCGTCGGGCCGGTATGGGAGGGCGGCGGCAAGGACGAGCGCCGGCTGCTGTACAGCTGTTATAAAAATTCACTGGCGCTGGCCCTGGAGCTGGGCTGTGAGAGCATTGCATTCCCGCTGATCTCTGCGGGTGTTTACGGCTACCCGAAGGCAGAGGCTATTTCTGTTGCTGCTGAGGCTGTTTCTGAGTTTCTTGATGCTAACGAGATGGAGGTCACGCTGGTACTTTTTGACAAAGCGGCCTACACCATAAGCAGCGAGCTCTATCAGAACATCACCGCTTATATCGACGATAAATACGCAGAGAGCCGTGATGACAGCAAAAGCCGTCTTGCCGCAGGCAACCGGTTTTTGCGTGGGTTTGACCGGCGGCTTTTCAAGGCTAAGAGCGCTATGGCTGACGAGGCTTTGGAGGATCAGGCTGCGCCGGCTATGGAGCCCATGCTCATGGGGGCAGCTGCGAATGCTTCGCTGGAAAGCTATATATCCGCAAGGGACGAATCCTTTTCACAGTCGCTGCTGAGGCTCATTGACGAGCGGGGCCTTACCGATGCTCAGACCTACCGCAAGGCCAACATTGACCGCAAGCTCTTTTCAAAGATACGCTCTGATGTGAACTACAAGCCCAAGAAGCAGACGGCTCTTGCCTTTGCGATCGCCCTTGAGCTTGATTTTGATGAGACGCTCTCGCTGCTCTCAAAGGCGGGCTACACTCTTTCGGACAGCCTGAAATTTGACCTTATCATCAAATACTTTATCCAGAACAAAAGCTATGACATTTTTGAGATCAACCGGGCGCTGTTCGCCTTCGACCAGACGCTGATAGGGTGCTGAGAGATTTGGTTTTTGGCTCTTTGGACACTTGACCGGTGAGAACGGCAGAATGAGCACATACACTGCACCCGGGGGAACGTCAGAAAAAAATAAGGCAGCACTGCAGGGCCCACGGCTAAGGCCTTTGACGCACAGGGGTTGTGCGGTGTTGCTTTAAAAGTTGGTGTTTTAATGAATAAGTATAAAAAGCTGCTTTTTAATATTCTCGTTTTTGCTGTGGGCAGCTTCAGCTCCAAGATCTTTGCGCTGCTGCTGAATAAGCTCTACACCCGAAATATCGACCCTGCGGGCTTTTATACCAAATCCCTGATAGAGACTATCGCACTGTTTTTGGTGCCGGTGTTTACCTTTTCTCTGACGGAGGCTATAGTGCGGTTCGGGCTGGACGGCAAGTTCGACAGACGGCGGGTGTTTACCACAGCAGCCTGCTTTATTCTCGGCGGACTGACGGTGATGCTGCTTTTTGTGCCGCTGCTGCCGCTTCTCCCCTTTCTGCGGCCCCTCAGAGGCTACACCTTCCTGCTGGGGATATACGTCTGGACCTCGGCGCTGAGGGCGCTGTGCTCGCAGTTCGCCCGCTCAAGGGAGCTGGTGCGGATTTTCTCCTTTGACGGCATAGCCACCACTGTTACCCTCTTTATTTTCAGCCTTATATTCATCAGCTTCATGGGCATGGGGGTGGAGGGCTTCATGCTGGCGACTATCCTCTCGGACGGGTTCTCGGCGCTGTTTATGTTCCTTGCCGCCAGCATCAGGCGGTATTTTAAGCTGAAATGGTTTGATAAGGAGCTGGGCAGAAAAATGCTCCGCTTCTCGGTGCCGCTGATACCCACCACTGTAATGTGGACCCTCACGGGGTTCTCCGATCAGATCTTCATATCCAATATGCACAGTACAAGAGTTGAGCTGGGGGAGACTGCGGCTGGCATCTACTCGACGGCCACCAAGGTACCTAATCTGCTTTCTATGGCTGCAACTATTTTCGCCATGGCCTGGAATATGTCTGCGATAATGGAGAACCGCTCCAAGAGCAAGCAGGATTTTTACCGCAATGTTTTTGACACCTACCAATCGGTGCTGTTTTTAGGGGCGGCGGGGCTGATATTTCTTGTAAGGCCTCTCTCCGGCCTGCTTATCAGCTATGACAGCTACGGCGAATACAGCCGGGCATATCTCTACACGCCGATACTTATAGTCGCAGCGGTCTACGTCTGCCTCAACCACTTTGAATACGGCATATACACTGCCGCTAAGCGCAGCCGGGGGGCTATGTACACTGTGGCGGCCTCGCTCTGCTCAAACCTGCTGCTCAACGCAGTTATGATACCCCTCATAGGCATACAGGGGGCTTCTCTTGCCACCTGCTTCAGCTACATCATCTGCTTCACCCTGAGAATGATGGACATACGGCAGTTTGCTCCCTTCGGCTTCTCAATGTGGAAGCTGTGCGTGAACACTGCCCTGCTGATGATAATGAGCCTGACGGTGATAGTGGCGGAGCAGGACTACATGACGTTCTGTGCGCTGCCGGCGGTCATAATATTCATCATCAATTTCGGGGCTTTGAAGGCTATGCTCCGGCAGCTGACGACTGAAAGCTGACCGTCCATGAAAACCGGCGATCACTTTTGCGGGAGAAATTTTACAAAATCCGGTTATTATGCTTCTTGACAAAATATCATACATTAGTTATAATAGTTAGGTAGATAATTAGCTACCTAACTATTTTTGTTTGAATAATATTCGGCGGCTTTACATTCCCTGACCAACAAGGAGGTTTTTTATGAAAAACTTTTCGGACGATTTTTTCCACCGCCCAAGGAAGCTTTTAGAGCTGGAAAACGCAGAGCCCTCAATGTTTATCAACGACATCTCAAAGATATTCGGGAGGTATATCTCCAAGGCCTACCCGGAGGACAACGCTTCACACGGCTACAGGCGGATATTCTATATCCTCTGCGCCCGTGACGGCATCACTCAGGTGGAGCTGGCAAAGCAGGCCGGCCTCTCGACGCCCTCGGTATCCACGGCGCTGAACAAAATGGAAAATGACGGCCTTGTAAGGCGTGAGCATGATAAAAAGGACAGGCGGAAGGTCTATGTCTACATCACACCGAAGGGGCGCCAGCAGGACGATGTGATCCGCCGGAGGTTCCATGATGCGGAAAAGATAATGCTGAAGGATGTGACACCCGCTGAGCGGGAACAGCTGATATATCTTCTCAGGAAGCTGCTTCGCAATCTGCTGGAGGAGGGAGATCTTTGAAGCTTGCAAGATATTTGAAGCCCTATCTTGTTTTTGCCCTGCTGACACCTGCTGCCATGATAGGTGAGGTGCTGGTGGACCTGCTGCAGCCCAAGCTGCTCTCGCAGATAGTTGATGACGGTGTGCTGCCGCAGAATATGGAGGTAATTATCCATACGGGCATTATCATGATGCTGACTATAGTTATCGGCGGGGCCTGTGGAGTGGGCTCGGCGGCATTCAGCGGAATGGCCTCTCAGGGCTTTGCAAGAGACCTGAGAAACGACGTGTTTGAAAAGGTGATGCGCCTGAGCTTCCAGCAGACGGACAAATTCACCACCGGCTCGCTGGTGACACGTCTGACTGCGGATATAACTGCAATTCAGCAGCTGGTGGATTTCTCGCTGAGAATGCTGGTAAGGAACCTGATGTTCCTTATAGGCGGCATAATCATGATGATGCAGCTCAATGTGCGGTTCGGACTGGTGGTGGCTATCTCTCTGCCAATTGAGGTGGTGATAGTTGTGGTCATCATGCGGTTTGCCAACCCGCTCTATTCTGTCGTTGCCGGGCGGCTGGACAATGTGAACTCTGTAATGCAGGAGAATGTCACCGGTGCAAGGGTAGTTAAGGCATACGTTCAGGAGGAGCATGAGACAAAGCGCTTTGACGCTGCCAACGGCGACCTTATGACTGCCAACCTGAAGGTCATGAAGCTGGTGGCGCTATTGCAGCCGCTGCTTATGATAATCATGAATGCGGCGGTGCTGGCGATCATATACATCGGCGGCTTGCAGGTGGAGGCAGCCAACCTAAAGGTCGGAGAGGTCATGGCGGCGATCACATACGTTACTCAGATACTCCACGGGATAATGATGCTCTCAATGATGTTCCAGAGCATCTCAAGAGCCTCGGCCTCTGCCAAGAGACTTAACGAGGTGCTGGAGACCGTTCCTGCTATTTCTGACGGCGAGGGAGATAACAGTACAGAAAAGGGTACAGTTGAATTCAGGGGCGTTACCTTCAACTACCCCTCCTCCGGCGGGCGGCCTGTGCTGAACGGAATAAATCTCAGGATAAAAAGCGGTGAGAACCTGGCTATCCTGGGAGCCACCGGCTCCGGAAAGAGCTCCCTTGTGAACCTGATACCCCGCTTCTATGATGCAGTGGAGGGAGAGGTGCTGGTGGACGGCGCAAACGTAAAGAGCTTCAAGCTGGACGAGCTCAGGAGCAGGATAGGTATAGTTCTGCAAAAGAGCGAGCTCTTTTCTGCCACTGCTGCGGAGAACATTTCCTGGGGCGACCCAAGCGCTGACCGGGCAGCTATAGAGCAGGCGGCTGAGATCGCCAGAGCTGATGAATTTATATCTGTCATGCCCGACGGGTACGACACACGCATTGCTGAGAAGGGCGCTTCCCTCTCCGGCGGGCAGAAGCAGAGAATGTCCATTGCAAGGGCGGTGCTTAAAAAGCCGGAGATACTTATTTTTGACGACTCCACCTCTGCGCTGGACCTGAGAACAGAGGCCTCTCTGCGCCAAAGGCTCAGGGAGAGCTTAGCTGGAACGACTGTTATAACCATAGCTCAGAGGATAGCCAGTGTCAAGGACTGTGACAGGATAGCTGTGCTGGACCACGGCAGGCTGGTGGGCTGCGCTCCCCACGAGGAGCTTATGAAGAGCTGCGAGGTATATCAGGACATCTACCGCTCGCAGGTGAAAGGAGGCGAGGACTGATGCCTCCGACACCCCCTATGATGCCCGGAGCCCCCGGAAGCAAGGGCGGCCCCGGCAACAGGCACGCTGCGCTGCTCACCCGTGAGAAGCCGCAGAACATCAAAAAGACCCTTGGCAAGCTTCTGAAATACATCGGCAGGAGCAGGTATCTGTTCTTTGCACTGCTGGCAGTTATGCTGCTGATAACCGGGCTGGGCCTTGCGGCACCCATGATACAGCAGATCGCCATTGACTGCATCACTCCATCGGAGACCCGTACCGGTGTGGACATAGACAAGCTGATAAGCACGCTCATTCTGCTGGGTGCAGTCTACGGGCTGACGGCTCTGATGACATTTTTGCAGGGGCTGTTCTCTGCCAAGCTTTCACAGATAACTGTACGCACCATGCGCAGAGACCTGTTCGAGAGTTTGGTACACCTGCCTATAAAATACATTGACAACCACAGCCACGGCGACCTTATGAGCCGAATGACCAATGATGTCGAGAATATCTCCACAACTGTTTCACAGTCGATAGGCTCGCTGATATCGGGAGTGCTGACGGTCATAGGCACCTTTGTGATAATGCTCACCTACTCTCCCCTGCTGACGCTGATCTCTGTTACCACGATCTTTCTGACAATATTTGTCTCTGCCAAGATGACGAAATATATGAAGAGATTCTTTGTGGAGCAGCAGGTGATCTTAGGGCGGATAAACGGTCATGTTGAGGAAATGGTGACCGGCTTCAGGACAGTTGCTGCCTACTCAAAGGAGCAGGCATCTATCGACGAGTTCAAGTCCATGAGCAACGAGCTGCGTAAAACGGGCATAAAGGCACAGATCTGCGGCGGCATGATGGGCCCCCTGATGAACTGCATCTCAAACTTCGGCTTTGTGCTGATAGCTGCCTTCGGCGGGTGGTTCAGCATACAGGGCTGGATAACCGTCGGCACCATTCAGGCGTTTATCCTCTACTCAAAGCAGTTCTCACGCCCAATAAACGAGATAGCCAACCAGTACGCCAATATACAGACGGCTATTGCGGGGGCGGAGAGAATATTTGAGGTCATGGAGGCGGAGCCGGAACCAAAGGGCGGAAGCCTGCCCTTCTCACCGGAGAATGTAAAGGGCGACATCAACTTCAAAAATGTGGATTTCAGCTATGTTCCCGAAAAACAGGTGCTCCACGGCCTTGACCTTTGGGTGAAGCAGGGGCAGAAGATAGCCATCGTCGGAGCGACAGGCTCCGGCAAGACCACCATAGTGAACCTGCTGACCCGCTTCTATGATGTAGACAGCGGCACCGTCACCGTTGACGGCACCGACATAACCGAGATACCTGTTTCAGAGCTGAGAAAGTCCATAGCCATTGTTTTGCAGGACACAGTGCTGTTCTCCGGCACTATCAGAGACAATATCCGATACGGCAGCGCAGATGCCACAGATGAACAGGTGAGAGCTGCCGCTGACAAGGCCTACGCTGATGAATTTATTGAGCGCCTGCCGGACAAATACGACACCCTGCTCACCGAGGGCGGCTCTAATCTCTCTCAGGGGCAGAGGCAGCTTTTATCCATAGCAAGGGCGGTACTGGCTGACCCGAAGATACTCATTCTTGATGAAGCCACATCGTCAGTAGACACCCGGACGGAGATGCACATTCAGTCGGCAATGGTGGCGCTTATGAAAAACCGCACCTCACTGATAATAGCTCACCGTCTTTCGACTATACGAGATGCAGACAAGATAGTAGTTATCGACCACGGACGTGTGGCCGAGGCCGGCAGCCATGAGGAGCTGATCGCACAGCACGGCAGCTACTACGAGCTCTACCAGACGCAGTTTGCCGGAAATAAGACCTGATAATCACACAAAACCAAAAATGCGGAGCGGACTCGCTGCTTAAAAGGCGAGTCTGCTCCGCACTGTTTTTACAGGTCTTTACTTGTTATCGTTCAGCAGCTGAACTACCTCCGCCATAAGGTCGGGGGCCTTCTGCAGCTTGTCGAGCTTCACTGCGATGTGGGGCTTTTCCCCCTCTGCAAAGCGCAGGCGGTTGCCGTACTTGGTGATAAGCGCTCTTATCTGGTCTACCTCCGGGGCCTTCATGAAGAACAGCACCTTGTCGTCCCGCTGGCTGATCTCACGCACGCCTATGCGTGATGCCATATTCCTGACAAGGGCAACGTTTATCAGCCCGGTGACGCTCTTGGGTGGGTCGCCGTAACGGTCTATAAGCTCGTCGATAACGTC
>CADBTF010000183.1 GCA_902797485.1 uncultured Ruminococcus sp.
GCACCCGAAACATACCGCATTTCAGACAGCGCAGAGCAATTATAAGCTTGCAGCAATACACAGGCAAGATAAAGAAATGACCGGGGCAGATACTCCTGCACCCCGGTCATTTTATGTTACTCAGGTATATACATCAGGTTAATGACGATAGGATAGATATAGACTGCAACCCCGGCAATAAGCGCTCCGAACTTTACTGCCCAGCCTGCTGCTGTATATGCTTTCTTAGGCAGCTGCTTCTTTGAAAGGAGCTTCCAGTAAGCTGCAAGGCAGGCTGCTCCGAGAATGCTTATCACTATTGCTAAGGCCACTGCCGGCGGGCGGTGGGTAAGCTCTATCTCATGCTCTCCCGCAGGGAGCTCAAAGGCTATCATGTCGGAGAATACCCGGCGGTAGGGAACAGAGCTTCCGTCTATGCTCAGGGTGAAGCCCTCGCTGTAGGGAACCGAAAGCAAGCAGGTTTTTGCCTCGCCGTTATAGGAGCCGGTCAGCTTGCTGCCGGTAAACTCAAAGCCCACTGAGGGGATAGTCTCCACTGCCTCCCGCAGCATTGCCTCATCAAAGCCGAACACTCCGATGGAGGGGGCTGTCACATTCTTCTTGCAGCTCAGCTCCACCTCTACGGTCTCATTGCTGAAACGCCCCAGCTCAAGCAGGCCGTTGTCGGTATTCTTAGGATAGCTGTCTCTGAACTTCTGACCGTTTACATAAACGGTGAAGCCTTCAAAATAGTCCTCAGAAAGGTTATTTGAGATCGCTCCGGAGCAGTCCGCATACAAGGTCTGGGTGTTTGTCACTTTGATCTTGTAGGTCAGGGGCTTGCCGGTCTTTACGCTCAGGCCGCTGTCGGTCTTAGTGATGAGCGATGTGTCCTCCGGCTGGTATTCTGTAATGGGGTCCTTGCCGGTGAGGGCTTTGAACATGAATCGCTGCACCTCTGCCCTGCCTGCACCCTCCGGCAGATACTCGCAGCCGGAAAGGTCATTGTCCAGTATCAGGCCAAGGCCGAAGCTGTAGGTCTGAGGCTCGATGCTGAATGTTCCGTTACTGTAGATGCTTTTTTCTGTAGGCTTGCCCTTGACGATCTTATACTTTGCGCAGTAGAGGGCATTGGTAAAATCGCTGCCTCCGGCAGAGCCCACCTCCATCCAGACGGTGGTATATCCCAAACGCTTTTGCAGCGTCATGAAATCCTTATCTGTCAGGGAGGTATAATGGCTCAGGGAGTTATATCCCAAAGCACCTATCATATTGTAATCGGTGATCTTTCCCTCTGTGATGACACGGTAGAAGCTGTCATCATTGATGCGGTCAGAGAGGTCGGTTATTTTGGTAAAGGCAGCATTGTCAGTGCGGTTGTTTATATAGGGCGCTGACATATAGAGCTTTATATTGCTCACGGATTCAGCTGCCACAAGCACTGCGGCAAATATCAGGAACACCTGCCTTGGGATAATACTTTTCCGCCTGAGCAGGTAGATCACCAGATAGCATATCATGGAAATAATGAATATCTCCGAAAGCCTGTCCAGAGACTGCTTATTGCCCCAAAGGGTAGAGGTGTAGCGGGTGAGATCCGAAAAATGGTTTTCGATAAACTGCGGGATATATTTCAGATAGAAGAACACACAGATAGCGCAGAGCACGGCTCCGAACATACTTCTTGTGACGTCAGTATCCTTTTTACTGTCAAGGCTGCGGTCTAAGGAGAGGTAGTAGGCAGTGCAGCGCAGCCCGCAGAAAATCGTTATAAAGCCATAGCGCACCGGGAAGGACATATAGTTGCCTGTGTGCCACATCAGGTTCACCGGCTCTATAAACACCGGCACCAGCATGGCGGCAAACATTATCAGCGATTTCTTTTCCTCACGGGTCTTTTCTCTGCGTGAAAAAAGGCCTATCATCACCACCACGAACATTCCGGCGGTACACAGCAGTATCGGCACTGAGGTCTCATAGCTTGAAAGGAAGCGGGATTTGCCTATTCCCTCAAGTATCGGCTCTCCGCGCCCGGAGCTCATTACCTGCACAAGGGAGGGCAGCCACACAAAGCTGGTTATTGCAAGAGAGATGCCTGTGCCGCTGACAAGCTTTGCCAGCGCTCTGTCAGAGCAGCTGTCAGAGAGGGCGTATATACCCACAAAGAGTGCAACGAACAGGGCTGTCATAAAGCTTAAATAGTAGTTGCAGAAAACTATAGCTGAGAAGGCTGCTATAAAGGGCAGGTTGTTCTCCTTGCGGATAAGCACCTCCAGGGCGTATACCAGCAGCGGGAACAGATACATAACATCAAGCCACATCTGATTCTGATAAAACAGCATTCCGTAGCCGCAAAGGGCGTAGCTGACGCTTAGCAGTATGCCCTCCGGGGCACCAAGGCCCTTGTGGCAGTGCCTGAGATAGATCTGCATTGTCAGGGCTGAGATGCAGAGCTTGATGATGATAAGGATATTCGCAAAGAGCATTATGTTTTCTTTTTCCACGAAGGCCACCAGCAGATTTATGGGGCTTGAGAGGAAAAAGAAGAACACACCGTAAAGGCTCATGCCGCCGGCATTGTGCATATTAAAAAACAGGCTGTCCTTGCCGGAAAGAATATCCTTTAGGTCCATGAGCAGGGGCACGCTCTGCTGCCGGAGGTCGCACCAGGCAACAGCTCCGTCACCGAAGGGGTAGAGGCCGCTTTTTGAGAAGGCATAAAGCAGCAGGGCCAGCACTGCAAGCGGCGGGGCTGCATAGGTTATTATTCGTTTGTACTTTTCCATGTTACCGTCCTTGTTTCTTTTCTTGTTGACAAAAAACTCTCCATATTATTAGTACCAAAAAAATGATTATATTTGATTTCCAAGAAGTTAATAAACATTAAAATTTTAATTAATCGCCGGCAAAGGGCAGCTCATAACAAAAACACCTCCCAGACGAGGCTCAGCAGGCTGGGAGGCAGAGCAATATTTGATGATCGTCAGTATACCAAAAGCTTACTCCGGGATAGCAAAATCTCCGCTGCCGTCACGGAGGGGCTTGGCGTATTTCAGGGAAGACGGGTCGCCGGAGATGCCGTATTCCTGGGGGCGGGTGTAGATAACAGCGTAGTCGAAAACTCTGTTTTCGCCGCTTTGGTAGAGGGCAGTATCACAGCAGAGGGCGGCCATGATGACGCTCCCCTCTTTGAGCTCCCCGTCGGAGAAGCAGGTGGGGAAGGAGCAGATGGTGACGCCGTCATTCAGGAGCATGGAGGCATGGCCCCGGTAAATATCGGTGACAGTTCCGAAGAACCCGGTCAGGCGCTCGAAATGCTCGGAGGGCTGGAAGAACTGCCGCCCCTCGGCGCTTTCGGTGTACTCGGTTTTAAGGTCGCTGAGGATAAAGCTGCCGTCGGAAAAGAGATAGCCGCTGAGCTCAACAGCGGGAACATACTGCGGGTAGCTGCCCTTTAAGCGCTGGGGCAGGTCATTCAGGTCGGCTTCAAGGGCACGGTCGGGGTTGGCGAATTCGCAAAGGGAGCCTTCAAGGCGGCGCATACTGTAATCGAAATCCTCCTGAGGGCGGGTGGGGTCGCTGTTATCGACGCCGGTGCCGAAAAGCCGGCCGTTCTGAGAGATCACATCGCAGCTGGCGGCTTTGGAGAGGCTGTCGTTCACACGCAGCAGAGCCTTGACCTCCTTTCCGGGGCGTCTGCGAATGATCTGCTCGGAGATATAGCTCTGGTGCTTGTCCGTGTGGGGCGGCTCCACGAAATTCTCCCGGTCAAAGGGGAGGGAGATGCGGCGGCCCTGATAGGTAAAGGTCAGCTCGCCGTTTTCGTAGGAATTGACAAATGCGGTGATCTCGTGGAGCTTCTCGCCGGCAACGGGAGCTTCTACGGTTTGTTTTTTGGTGGCCGCTGCGGTGGTGCGGGCGGCGTCGGTAATGGTTATGGAGAGGGGCTTGTTGTCTTTTTTATCTTGCGCTGCCGCCTCCCCGCAGGCGGTGAGGGACACCGCCATTGCAAGGGCTACCGCTGCATATCTTATCTTCATTTTTGTCACCTCTTTGAGCCGGGGGTTTTGTTCTACAGTTGATTTCAAATTGCCTTCCTATTATATATACGCAGCAAACGGCCCGCTTCCCACATATTTTTATGAAAATTTTCATTTTGGGGGAGAATTTTGTATGAGCAGACAAAAATGCGGGCTTGATTTTGTGCATAGTGACCGGGAGGGTTTGATCTTATTCTCTACTATAGTAGTGCCCAAAAAGAGTTAAAAAGTTATTAAGAAATTGTAAATAGTCAGGAGAGGGCGGGGCGGGGGTGCGGGGAAATATTTTTGCAAAAGAAAACCCCCTCCGGGGGAGGGGGTGGGGGTTGATTGAATTTTAAATTGGAGTTGGGTTACGGTTAATTTCCAGTACCTTGGCCGCCCTGATTAGGATTAGTGGAAGGTAATGGGTCCTTAGAGAATTTCAGAGCAATATTCCAGTCCTGACCGGCGTTCTCGTTCCAGCAGTTTTTATCTTCACCTTCGAGCCATACACGAACAATGACCATTTTAGACAATCCATATTCAGAACCTGTGCCAGCATTAAGAGTTACAACATCGTTACCTGCGCCACCATTATTTTGTGTTATGATACCGTGTTGTGGCTCTCCTTGTCTAGTATCTGAATTCTGAGTCATAGTGGTGCCACTAACTGCATAAATACTGCCTGCGGTAGCACTAGTATCTCTGCCATTATAATTTTGTGAATCTAAAATATTTTTTGTTACGTTATCAGCATCGGTAGTATTAGTGAAGAAAGTAGATGTATGAGTAGCGTTGCCTGTTACAGGATCAATAATCGTATCACCGCCGTCCTTCAATGTGAGACAACCTTTATCCGCAGCACCAGTATTATCCAGTATAGCAACACGTACAGCTTGATACAAATCATCAGTATCTGATTTGTTCTCTTCGGTCTTGTCGGTAACATATCCAGTTACATAAAGTTTCGTCTCTTCTGTACTTGTTGTTCTGAACCAAACAGGAATATCAATATAGTAGCCGTCATCATTGGTATTCTTCCATTCAGTAGACTTCGTATATCCACCATCATTTGCTTCTGTTGATTTTTTCCACTCATGTGTCTGAGCATCTTGTTTATCTGCACCATATATATGTGCAGTAGCATTAAATTTCCCAGTTCCACCACCAGATATAGTGTTTTCAGCTGTTGCAGTCTTTTTAGTTGCTGCTTGATAGAAAGAAGCTCCTGCTTTAAGAGTACGTCCAACACCCGCTGCATCAGGAGTGAAGAAAATATTTTCACCGTCTGTTGAAGATGCAGGTATTAACTTACCAAAAGCATAATACGCAGAGATATCAACTGTGTTTGACCAGTCAAGCTCATGGTTCTTATCAAATCCAGTTTCGCCCGACTTTCCTTCTCTAGGTGCTTCAGCCATTCCTGTTGAACTATTTAATTTAAGCCAGCCGGTACTATTAGTAAGCTCATAAGATTCACTTGTTGAAGCAGCACTAGCAGCACTATCACCATATACCTTACCAAGCGAAATCTGAATGTCTTCTGGTACGGTTGCGGTCATCTGGATATTCCTAACCTCAACCTCACGGCTCATGGTGAACCATGCGTATGTTGCTGTGGAGAGCATTACCGCCGAAACTGTCAGCATTGACACGGCAGGTATGAGTTTTCTCTTTGCAGAGTTTTTCTTGTTTGTTTTTGCCATAATTCATTTTCCTTTCATACAGTTATTTCGGCTGTAGGGCGGCCGATCGCCTTTCATAATTCTTAGACCCTAAACGAAATGCTTGTCAATTCGTTTCTTACTATAGTCTTATTATAGCGGATTTTGTTTCCAATGTCAAGCTTTTTCGCATTAGTTCATTTTTATAACTTTAAAATTGGTTAAATGCACAACATTAGTATAATTTTGTATGTCATTTTTACCAACCCACCGGGCACATCGTTGTTTAATTATGTTAAAGTGCATATATTTAACTAATAATTCAGGGGTCATGAGTGCTCCTGCGCCCTTATAATTGTATGTTTTTTGTGAACAAATTGTCAACAGGGCCTCCGAAAAATGCCGGCAAAAGGGGGGTTTTCAGCTCTCTGCGGGTGCTTTGGCACTGCCGTAGGCGCTGCCGCCCACACCGCCGAAGCATTCAAGTATCCTGACGGCGATCTCGATAGGGGTGCCGCTGCCGTCGATCACCTTATCTGCGGCTGCAAGGTATTTTTCACGCCTTGCATCATACCGCTGACGCAGCTCCTCCTCTGTGGAATTCGCTGCCAGCGGGCGGCGCTTATCACCTTTAATGCGGGAATAGCAGACCTCAAAGGGGGTGTCGATAAACACAACGCTGCCGCCCTTTTTAGCGGCCACGGCGTTGACAGGGTCCACCATTGCTCCGCCGCCGGTAGCCACCACAAAGCCGCTTTCTGCCAGCCGGACTACGGCCTCACGCTCCAAAGCTCTGAAATGAGCTTCGCCCTCAGCGGCGAAAATATCAGCGATAGTGCGCTTTTCAAAATCCTCTATATAGCTGTCCATATCCACGAAAACACGGCCGCTCTCGATAGACACCATGTTTCCCACGGTGGTCTTCCCGCAGCCCATGAAGCCGCAGAGAAAAATAGTTTTCATACCGCTCACCTCATATCAGCCGGGAGACCTCGCCGATAACCCGGCGTATCTCCTCCTCGGAATAGCTGTCGCCGTCCCAGATATAATGGGCAGTCACCGCCTGACGCACCAGCATAGCCATGCCGTTCTCCGCAGGCTTGCCCTGAGCCTTGGCCTTTTTGATGAGCTCGGTTTCCAGCGGGTTATAGATAACGTCAAACACACTGTCGCTCAATGCGATAAGGTCATCAGACACCGGGCAGGCGTTCACATTCGGGTACATTCCCACGGGGGTGGCATTCACAAGCAGGTCATAATGCTTTCTGTGCCTGTCATCTGCCAGAACGATATCCACCTTTGCCAGCGGGCTGTGGACAGATATTTCCTGCTTGACCTTTTCTGCCAGCGGAATGTCCGGCGCTATGACCTGGATAGTCAGCCTTGCGCCCTCTCCGGCAGCGGCAATAGCTATCATTCGCCCGACGCCTCCGCAGCCTATCAGCAGCACATCTCCCGAAAGCTTAGCCCCCATAGCCTTTACAGACTGCAAGAAGCCGTCGCAGTCAGTGTTATAGCCGATCAGTCTGCCACGGTCATTTTTTACGCAGTTCACAGCGCCGTAGAGCATGGCAGAGCGGTCAAGCTCGTCAAGGAACGGTATTATCGCCAGC
>CADBTF010000184.1 GCA_902797485.1 uncultured Ruminococcus sp.
ATTTTTAGAAGAGATTAAGGGGTTTCGTTCAGCAAATAAATCCTCACTATACTTAACGCCAACACAAAAAGGATAACCACATTCTGCCCTCAGATCAAAATTTACATTGTCACACAAAAGTCACACGCCTTTTGCTCAAAGTGCGTATTTGCGCGGCTTGGAGCGTTGGCATTATTCTTCAAATCTCTCAATCCGCGCCAATATCTCATTTTTGCGAAAACCTCGAAAATTCGGGGTTTTCGCTTTTTTATGCCCAAAATGCGCCGTTTGCTGGTGCGGTTTGTGTGTCAGATATGACATTTTTTGCCAGTTTTAGACATATTTTCGTCAAGCAAAATCACACAAAAGTTCACACATCAAGCCGTTTTGGGGTTGAAATCACCCAAAATCACACAAAAATCACACGAAAATATACGGCTGAAAGGCCGTATTTGCGAGGGAAAAGCGGCTTTTCTCCTGCGCTTTTCCAAACAAGATCGCCTTTTTTAGTCATCCGAGCCCTGATTTTCTTTGAGAAGACCGGAAAAATAACCGTTGATCTGCGCCTGATATTTCTGCTCCTCGGAGGTAAGCTCCCGGATATAATGCTTGTACATGGTCGTGGGATTTGACCAGCCGCCGATGCTCTGGATATAATTGTCGGGGATCTTCAGGGCGTTGGAGATCGTTGCAAACATCGCCCGAAGATTGTGAAACGACATCTTGAAGCCTGCCTCGGCCATCAGCCTGCGGAAACCTTTATACAGGCAGTTGTATCCCAGCGGCACGATATACTCGTCATCGCTCTTGTGAGACTGTGCCGTTATCATTTTATACAGTGTTTGCGGCAAGGGGATAACACGTGTGCTTATATCGGTCTTGTTGTATTCATTCAGTACGTCCTTACCGCCGGTGTAGACTATCTCACGCTGGACCGCAAGGAACTGTCCGTTTTCCATTATGTCGGAGTATCTGAGGCCGCGGATTTCACCGATACGCAAAGAGAGCCACATCGCCAGCAGACAGGCCAGCTCGAATTCTGTGCCCTTGACTATATTTATCACGGTGAGTGCAGGCGCCAGAGTCTTTATCTTCCTGCGGACTCTGGGACAAACTATCTTCTTTTTCAGCCGCAGATCGACATCGTGATAAGACAGCACAGCACACAGCAGATCAACAGAGTCCTTGAGCCAGATCTTACGATGTAAAGGTATAGTATTAGTTTTAGTTTCTATAATGGTATGTCTCCTTTCTCGGGATATCCCGCCGAGCTTTCGGGCACGGCGGGATATTTTATTTTACAAATGCGCAGTGTGTCACCACCGACTATGGGTCACCCATAGAGATTCGTGACACAAGATTTCATCAGTACGGGGGGGGCGCAGCTGCGCCGATTTTGGGGTATCGAGCTCTGTTGAGGTTTAGTGGTTTTCGTATGCTTTACAACGAATTTTAAGTATCTGCCGCCAGCATTTTCAATAGGAGCGGCAGGAAATCCTCCTCGGGCAGCAGCTGGTAAAGTCTGCTTTTCCGGGTGGCGTTGCGCCAGTCATCGCGTGAAAAAAGAGTTTTCTCCGGTACTTCCCAACGCCTGTAGTCCTTGAATTTTAATCCGTCCATTTTAACGAACGGTTCATTAAGGCCGTAATATTGGATCAAAAAGCTTAATATCTCTTTGAAAATCAGCAGCCCATCATTGTACGGAAAGACAAGCACCTTATACAACAAGCCGTTTTTGATGAAACAGAACTGCCACGATAGGATATGTCTCTTGCCGTTTTCATCGGTGTAGTACTCGGTGTCAAGTGTGATCGTTACTGACGGTTTCGGAATGCGCATAGCCTTTACTACGGAAAGATCTCCGATGCTGTTGATCTCCGTCTTAACTTTCTCGGAAACTGTGTGTGTTACAGCTTCAACTGAATTGCTCGGTCCGTCCTCGATCCCGAAGCTGCTCAAAGTCTCGGACTTGTCGAAGATGATGAAGTCTTTGGTGATGTTTGGATTGCGGCCTGCATCGGGAAGATGTACCGGCAGCCAGCCGTCTGCTTCGAGCTCCAACAGAAAGTCAGGTGCCCTTGCTCCTGCCGGAGCAGCTGCTGCTATGCTTTTGGCCGTTACTTTTTTTGCCATAGCGTTCTTTCCTTTCATTGATAGTCTGAATGAAAGCCCATCTACCCATAGCTGAAAACGGCTGTTTAGTTGCACGCAATCGTGCAACCCCTGCAAAAGATTTACAGATCGTTTTCAAACATAGAGTTTGATTTTTCATTCTGAAAGGATTATCAAAGATAAGTCAGAACGATAAAGATCCCGCAAAGCCTGTCGGATTCAGAGCATAAAAAAGCCGTCTCGGGAAATCCGAAACGGCGTAGGTCCGCTATTTTATTTACTGCATTGCCTTGTCTGTTTTTAGGATATATAGAGTGCAAAGTATTTTCCCGATTTTTTTGTTTGCGGGGTTGAAAACAAAGACTGATTGTGGTAAGCTTAGAATGAAAGCAATTTGCCGCAGCGGCGGTGCGCAATGCCCTCGCCCTCAATTTCGTGCTGAATTGTCGCTCTGTTTGGCTCGGGGCAGACAATTGATTGGGGTTATAAATCGAAATTTAGATGATGAATATGATTAAGGAAATAGATATGAGTGATAAATTAAATAATACCGAAGAATTGCCTGTTCTCGAACCGCTTATG
>CADBTF010000185.1 GCA_902797485.1 uncultured Ruminococcus sp.
ATCTCTTAAATCTTTTAAGAGCGGTATCCAGAGTCTCGTTTTTACCAACACGGATTTCTGCCAAAATCATTCCCTCCCTTTGCCACCAATAACAGAGGCAATCTATTAGCTTAGCCCGACATCAGGTGAATAGTGAAGGCAGCTTGCCGAAACAAACTCTGAACGAAAACGTTCCTTTGCCCATTACAGGCGCTCTGTCATTAATCGGGCTAAACAAATGCCAATATGATTACGAATAACATTATACTATAATCTCGGTGAATTGTCAAGAGATTTCAGAAAAATTCTTTAAATAATTTTTAAGGATATGACGAAAATTGACAAAATACATAAATCATTTTGCTACAATGTTCACAAGTCTGCCCTTAACATAGATCTCCTTGACGATATTTTTGCCCTCAATGGCCTTGGCAACGCCCTCATCAGCCTTTGCCAGCTTAACAGCCTCGGCCTGTTCAATATCAGCAGGCACATTGAGCTTGCCTCTGAGCTTGCCGTTCACCTGAACAACTATCTCGATAGTGTCCTCCACAAGCTCTGCCTCATCATAGGTGGGCCAGCTCTCGTAGGCGATAGTGCTGTCATGGCCGAGCAGGCTCCAGATCTCCTCGCCGATATGCGGTGCAACGCAGGAGAGCATCTTGATAAAGCCCTCGGCGTACTCTCTCGGGCAGCTCTCTTTCTTATAGAGCGCATTTACAAATATCATCATCTGGGCGATAGCAGTATTGAATGCCAGCTGCTCAAAGTCGTCAGTTACCTTCTTTACTGTCTGATGATAGACCTTAGAAAGCTCCTTATCGTTATCCTCTGTCAGGTTCTTAGGCTCGGTAAAGAAATTCCAAACACGGTTCAGGAATTTCTTAGCGCCCTCAACACCTGCCTGGCTCCAGGGCTTGCTCACCTCAAGGGGACCCATGAACATCTCATAGAGCCTGAGAGTGTCGGCACCGTACTTGTTTACTATATCAGAGGGGTTGACTACAAATTCAGGGAAACGCTTGCCCATTTTTATGCCGTTCTCTCCAAGTATCATTCCCTGATGAACAAGCTTCTTGAAGGGCTCCTTTGTGGGGGCAAGGCCCTTGTCATAAAGGAAGCGGTTCCATATTCTCGAATAGATCAGATGCCCCACTGCGTGCTCAGGTCCGCCGATATAAAGGTCAACAGGCATCCAATGCTTTAAGAGCTCCTGATTTGCAAACTCGTTCTCGTTGTCCGGGTCGATGTATCTGAAATAGTACCAGCTGGAGCCGGCGCTTCCGGGCATGGTAGAAGTCTCACGGGTGCCCTTGATGCCGTTTTTATCATACTTTTTCCATTCAACAGCATTTTCAAGAGGTGCCTTGCCGTTCTTGCCCTTGTAGTCGTCCAGCTCAGGCAGGATAAGCGGAAGCTCGCTGTCGTCAAGGACATGGATTTTTCCGTCATCACCGTGAACGACCGGAACAGGCTCACCCCAATAGCGCTGGCGGGCAAATATCCACTCACGGAAATGATAGTTCACAGTCCTCTTGGCACGGCCCATTTTTTCCAGCTTAACAGTTATAGCCTCTTTAGCCTCCTCAACTGTCAGGCCGGTGAATTCCTCGGAATTGATAAGCTTATAGCCCTTGCCGAGATATTCAGTCTTTTCCATAGCAGCTTCTGAAACATCAATATGCTTGTCCGCACCGTCGATGACCTGTATCATCTCTATATTATGTGCCACGGCATACTCAAAGTCTCTCTGGTCGTGGCTGGGGACTGCCATAACTGCACCTGTGCCATAGCTTGCAAGAACAAAATCACCAATGAAGATACGGACCTCTTTGCCGTTTACAGGGTTGATACAGGTAACGCCTTTCAGCTCGCAGCCGGACTTGGTCTTGTTAAGCTCGGTGCGGTCCATATCGTTTTTCTTCTTGGTCTCGTCAATGTAAGCCTGGACCTCGTCACGGTTCTGGACTCTGTCAAGCAGGCTCTCTGTTATCTCTCCGTCGGGAGCAAGCACCATAAAGGTGATGCCGTAGATAGTTTCGATACAGGTGGTGAAGATAGAGAACTTTCCGCCGCCCACAATGTCAAACTCCACCTCAACACCGGTGGATCTGCCTATCCAGTTGCGCTGCATCTGCTTTGTGGATTCCGGCCAGTCGATCTCCTCCAGGCCCTCAAGGAGCTTCTCCGCAAAGGCAGGCTGATTGATGACCCACTGCTTCATATTCTTTCTGACAACGGGATAGCCGCCACGCTCGGATTTGCCGTCAATGACCTCATCGTTAGAGAGAACAGTGCCCAGCTCCTCACACCAGTTCACGGGCATATCTATATATTCAGCATAGCCGTCAAGATAAAGCTGCTTGAATATCCACTGGGTCCATTTGTAGAACTTGGGGTCAGAGGTAGCCACCATTTTTGACCAGTCATAGTCAAAGCCCAGCTCCTTCAGCTGCTTTGAAAAGGTCTCGATATTTTTCTGAGTGAAGCCGTTGGGGTGATTGCCGGTGGTAACTGCATACTGCTCAGCAGGCAGGCCGAAGGAATCGTAGCCCATAGGGTGAAGAACGTTATAGCCCTGCATACGCTTCATACGGGAAACTATATCTGTTGCGGTATAGCCCTCCGGGTGCCCGGCGTGAAGGCCCACGCCGGAAGGATACGGGAACATATCCAGCGCATAGAATTTAGGCTTGGAGAAATCCCAGACATCAGTTTTGAAGGTCTCGTGCTCCTCCCAATACTTCTGCCATTTCTTTTCGACTGTACTAAAATCGTACCTCATTTTTATCATTCCTTTGCATATAAATTACTGTCTCTCAAACAATATATTATCCGTGATTAAAGAACTCTCTTATATCCTGATTAGCCACCAGCTGGAAGGCACAGAAAACATCTATAACTGCCTCGGCAAGATAAACCAGATGCACATTAAAGCCGATATTGGAGATATTATCCTTGATGTTCAGAACTACCATCACCGCAAGAAAAAGTGCAGTGACCTTATTAAGATGCTTGACGGAACTTATCATGCCAAAGCTCAGCCCTACAGATACTGCCAGTATCAGGATATTCATGAAACTGAAGCCCAGTATCAGGTTGAGTATGCCCTTAATGAGCATATAACCTGCGATCAGGCCGCAGAGATTCCTGCCGTTTACAGAATGACCCATAGCGCACCTCCGTTATTCCTTGATGATATAATCAGAAATATCTATCTGCTCGCCGTCCTGCCAGAGGCGTTCAAGCTTGTAATAGTCTCTTGTTTCCTTATAGAATACATGGACGACCACATTTCCGTAATCCAGCACTATCCAGGTGGCATCCTGATAGCCTTCTGTCCTTATGGGCTCAATGCCCTTCTGCTTCAGCTGGAACTCGACCTCGTCTGCCAGCGCCTTAGTCTGTGTGTTTGAGGTGCCGTTGGCGATAACAAAATAATCCGCCACGATAGTTAAGTCCTTGATGCCGATAAGCTGAATGTCCTCTGCCCTCTTGGAATCGAGAGCCTTGATGATAGTTTCAAGCATCTGCTTTTGTTCAATTTGAGCCATATTTAGCCTCCTTTTTTATATTAAGAAAATAATGATAGCTTTCAAAGGTCAGAAAGGGGATAGTGTTCTCCTTGCCGACTGAATCTGCAATGGAAAATTTAAGTGCTTCAAGCATGGCTTTTTCAAGCCCCTGCTCTGCATACTTGCGCATCTTCTTGACGTCCTTATAATCCCGGTCCTCAGAGATCAGGTCAGCTATGTAAATTATCTGCGAGAGCTTGTCCATATTCCCGCAGGCAACGGTGTGGTATCTGATAGCCCGGATGATCTCCGGGTCGTCAATGCCGAAATGCTCCTGAACGAATACAGAACCTGCAACTGCGTGAAACAGAGGCGTTGATCTCTTCTCCGGCTCACTGACATCTGAAAAGTTCGAGCGCATAACATATTCCAGCTGCTCCTCCGGAGGGAGCTCCTTGCAAACATCATGCAAAAGCCCTGCAAGATATGCTTTGTCCTCATCTGCGTTATAGAGCTTCGCAAGCTTTAATGCGGCCTCTGCCACATTGATCGAATGCTGTGCCCGCTTTTTTGACAGGTGATCCTTGATGTAGTTTTTATATTCAATATATTTCTTCTTGGTCTTTTCGCACATTGATCCATTTGCCTCAAATCCATACAATTTGTTTTCGCTGATATAATCCAGAACCTTTGGGTCAAGCAGCTTATCACAGGGCTGCCCTGCCTTGAGGCGGTCTCTTATCTCTGTAGAGGAAAGCTCAAAGGGCTCCACCTCTAAGACCGTTACCTTATCAGCATCGCCGCAGAGCCGTTCAGCATAGGCCTTCATTTCGTCGGCTGCAACGCTGTCATCTCTTGACAGAGCGATTATATTGCTCATAGCAAGTATATCCTGATAGCGGTACCATTTTTCAAAGGTCAGCAGCTGGTCGCTGCCCATGATGAAATAAACAGTATCCTCCGGGTAAAGCTCCTTGAAGTGCCTGACTGTATTATAGGAATAGCTCTTGCCCTCCTGTGTCAGCTCAAAGTCAGAGACCTCTGTTTTTTCCAGCGGATCAAAGGCCAGCCGGCACATATCCAGCCGCTGCTGCTCAGAGGTCAGGCCGCTGGCAGTCTTATGGGGAGGGACCTTGGCCGGCACTATTATAAGCTTATCCAGCGATACAGCTTTCAGGGCCTGCTCTGCGATAAACCTGTGCCCAAGATGCACCGGGTCAAAGGTGCCGCCGAATATCCCTATCGCCCTGCTCATTTGTTTTTGAGCCTGATGACCGGCTCCTTTTCATTCCGCTTATACAAGATCGCCTTAGAGCCGATCACCTGAACGACCTCTGCCGATATTTTCTCAGCGATCTCAGCGGCAGCCTCCTTAGCTGTGTAAAGCGAATTATCCAGCACCTTTATCTTCACCAGCTCGTGAACTCTCAGGTAATCGTCTATCTGAGCCACCTGAGCATCATTAACTCCGCCCTTTCCCACCTGAAAGGCAGGCTCCATAGAGTTGGCAAGTGCCTTCAGCTCGGCTCTCTGTTTTGGTGTTATCATATATCTATCTCCTTTAGCTTTTTGATAAGCTTATCAAGGGCATCTGCTCTGTGAGAAAGTTTGTTTTTCTCCTCTGCGGAGATCTCTGCAAAGCTCTGCCCGCCGTACATGAAGATCGGATCGTAGCCGAAGCCGTTTTCGCCCACAGGCTCATAGCCGATCTTTCCGCTGCAGCGGCCCTCTACAGTAAGCTCTCTGCCGTCCGAAAGTATCAGATGGATACAGCAGATAAAATGAGCACTGCGCTTATCCTCCGGAACGTCTTTCAGTTTTTCCAGCACCAGCTGTGACCTCTCCTCAGATGTTGCAAGCCCGCCGTATCTGGCTGAATACACCCCCGGCTCACCGCCGAGAGCGTCAACTGCAAGGCCGCTGTCGTCTGCCAGCACAGCGCAGCTTGTCATATCAAAGATCGCTCTGGCTTTTATAGCGGCGTTTTCCTTAAAGGTAGTGCCGGTCTCCTCAGCTTCAAGGTCTATACCTGCCTCGCTCTGAGACATAACCTCAAAGCCCATAGGCTCCAGTATTTGTTTATACTCCCTGATCTTTCCCTTGTTGTTGCTTGCGATTATCAGCTTCATAAATTACCTCATCAAAGCAGCGTAACTCTGTTTCTTCTGAACTTTTCTCTGATCTTTACCGATTTATCCGGTGTGGGGAATACCATGCAGTTGCTGTTATAAAGCACCCGCAGGTCAATATCATTGGTGGCGGTCACTACAGTCTGACCTATAGAGCAGCCAATATCAACTCCCACCACTTCTATCTCCTGGATATTTCTCGCCCGGAGAAAATCAACAAATTCATCAATAGCCATGCAGTCCGGCTTGCTTCTCTCATAGATGTTCTTGCTGACGATCTTCAGCCTCTCTACAAACTTGGCCTCATGGGTGCCCTCCTTGGGCATTGAACCGAACAATCCTCCAAGGCCCTTGGCGATACTTTTAAAGTAATAGACTGCCTCCGGAGGGTATTCTGCTATACGGCTGTTGACCTGATCGATGAGCTTTTCGGTGTCATAATTATATTTATCCTTATTCCGCCCGCGGCCAGCGTATATTTCCTGCATATCAATTACTAAAAGAACCTTCTTTTCCATACTATTCATTACTCCATGCTTAACTCGTTATATATACCGTCACTCAAACAGTGCCTCTACAAAATCCTTTGTATTAAAGGGCTGTATATCATCTATCTTTTCACCGACAGTCACAAGCTTGACAGGCACTTTAAGATCATCAACAATGCTGATGATAATACCGCCCTTGGCAGTGCCGTCCAGCTTGGTGAGGATAATGCCGGTTATATCAGCCACCTCATTGAACTGCTTCGCCTGATTAACTGCGTTCTGGCCGGTGGTAGCATCAAGTGCCAGCAGCACCTCCAATGCGCAGCCCTCAGCCTGCTGATGAACTATCCTTGAGATCTTTTTAAGCTCCTGCATCAGGTTTTTCTTATTATGCAGACGTCCGGCAGTATCGCAGATAACCACATCAGCGTTTCTGGACTTGGCAGCTGTCAGGGCATCAAATACCACAGAGGCCGGGTCAGAGCCCTTGTTGTGCTTGATTATATCAACTCCCGCACGCTGTGTCCAGACCTCAAGCTGGTCGATAGCTGCTGCTCTGAAAGTATCTGCCGCTGCAACGATCACCTTTTTGCCCTCGTTGTGAAGCTGGTTGGCAAGCTTACCGATAGTGGTGGTTTTCCCGACGCCGTTTACTCCGATCACCAATATTACAGAAGGAACGGTGGACATATCCAGCGGGACCTCGTCGCCCAGCATCTCTGCGATTATCTCCTTCAAAAGATCCTTGACCTGCATAGGGTCAGTGATGCCTTTCTGCTTGACACGGCTTCTCAGCTCATCACAGATCTTTTCAGAGGTGACAACGCCAATATCAGAGGTGATAAGAGTTTCCTCCAGTTCCTCGAACAGGTCCTCGTCGATCTTAGTAAACGAATGGAGCAAGCGCTCGATCTTGCCCATCATTGAGTCCTTAGTCTTTTTCAGACCGGCTTTCAGCTTTTCAAAAAAGCCCATTTCTTTCACTCCTTACCTTCAAGGTCTATATTAACAGTATCTCCCGGATTCATCTTCAATAGCTTTGAAATTCCCTTATCCTGCATAGTAACACCGTAAAGCACATCGGCTTCCTCCATAGTGCCCCGCCTGTGGGTAATGGTGATAAACTGTGTGGTATCGGTAAATCTATGCAGATACTGTGCATACTTTACTACATTGCTCTCATCAAGGGCCGCCTCTATCTCGTCCAACAGACAGAAGGGAGAGGGGCTGATCTTCAGGATAGAGAAATATATGCACACCGCCACAAAAGCCTGCTCGCCGCCGGAGAGAGACATAAGGTTCTTAACGATCTTTCCGGGGGGCTCGACTTTTATCTCGATACCGCATTCCAGCACGTCATCCGGGTCGGTAAGCTCAAGCTCGCCGTGCCCGCCGCCGAAAAGCTCAGTGAAGATCTGCTTGAAATTACGGTTGATCTTGTCGAAGGTCTCAACAAACATATCCTTCATGGTCTCGGTCAGGTCGTCGATCATATCCTCCAGCTCGCTCTTGCTCTTGGTGACATCTCCCAGCTGACCATTCAAAAATTCATATCTCTCCGAGACCTCTGCATATTCCTCAATGGCACCGGGATTCACATTTCCGAGAGCGTTTATCTTAGCTCTGAGTTCAGCCAGCTCCTTGTTTGCCTGAGGCATATTCTCCACAGGCTCACAGCCCTTTTCAGCCTCAGTGACAGTCAGCTCATGGTCTGTCCATAGCTTATCAGCCAGCTTATCAAAATCCGCAACTCCGGATCTTATCCTTTCCTCTAACCTGTTTACCTCGTTGGAGAGCTTCTCTCTTTCGTCAAGCTTCAGCTTTTCCTCCTGACGTTTCAGGTTAGCCTGATTTTCCAGTTCAAGGTGTTCCCTCTGGGCTGTGGATATTTCCTTTCTGAGCTTATCAATATCCTTAACAGATTCAGCAGAGTCATTTCTGACCTTTTCAATATCTGCCTGCTTCTGTACTATTTCAGCCTTCTTATCATCTATCTGCTCCTGCAGCTTGCTCTTGTCATCTCCGCTGCCGTTAATGCTTTGGTTCAGTCTTTCAATGGTCTCAGAGCAGGCTTCCTTATCCTTGGCAAGCTCTATCTGATCTATTTTCAGCTGTGAAAGCTTCTCAGAGAGTTCCTCCCGCTTTTCCTTCAAGCTTTCCAGTTCACTCTGGGAGCTCTCCATGCTGGCCTCGCTCTCGCTGATAGCCTTGTCATTGGCGCTTATAAGAGAATTGAGCTCGTCGATCTCCTTATCCAGCAAGGTTATCCTGAGAGAAAGCCTTGAACACTCCTCCTCAAAAACCTGCCGCTTTTCGCTGCACTCCTTTGAAAAGGCGCTTACTCTGTTTATGTCAAGCTCAAGCTTCATTAGCTGCTTTGAAAGCTCTGCAAGCTGCTCCCTGCTGCCCTCTATATCAGCCGAAAACTTAGCTGTCTCCTGTGAGAGAGTTTCTCTCTGGTCCTTTAAGGACTTGTGCTCCTTTGACAGCTTTTCAATGCTGATCTGTAATTTTTCTATCTCATTCTTTCTCGAAAGGATACCTGTGTTCTTAGCGGCGCTTCCTCCGCTGTAGGAGCCTCCGGCATTGACCAGCTGGCCGTCAAGAGTGACTATCCTGAAAGCGTAGTTATACTTTCTTGCGATAGCAGAGGCATAGTCTATATCCTCAACTACGCAGACCTTCCCAAGATAGTTCCTGACGATCTCGCTGAATTTGCTGTCGCACTCGACCAGCTCATCAGCCATTGCAACATACCCTTCTTCTTCCGAGGGTATATTTTTTAGCTTGCTGCCCCTGATAGTCGTCAGCGGAAGAAAAGTGCAGCGCCCGGCACGGGACTCTTTCAGAAGCCTGATGCCCCGCTTGGCTGAATCCTCATTCTCCACGACGATATTCTGCAAAACATTTCCCAGGGCGATCTCTATTGCAACTGTGTATTTTGAGTCCACCCTGATAAGCTGGGCCACAGTTCCGTAAACGCCCTGTATCCGCCCCTGCCTTGACGCAGTCAGGATATGCTTTACACTGTATCCAAAGCCCTCCAGGGAGCTCTCCATATCCTGCAAAAGCCTGAGCTTCGACTGTGCCTCCTGGAGCCTTTGGCTGTTATCCTCAAAGAG
>CADBTF010000186.1 GCA_902797485.1 uncultured Ruminococcus sp.
AGCGAAAAGGGCAAGGGCTTCTACAAGCAGCCCAAGAGCGGCAAGGAGTTCACCTCTGACGAGCTTATCGCTCACTGGGAGGCTCTTGTTGAGAAATATCCTATCATCTCCATTGAGGACGGCCTTGATGAAGAGGACTGGGACGGCTGGGTAAAGATGACCCAGAAGATCGGCAGCAAGGTACAGCTCGTAGGCGACGATCTGTTCGTTACCAACACAGAGAGACTGGCTAAGGGCATCAAGCTCGGTGCTGCTAACTCCATTCTTATCAAGCTCAACCAGATCGGTTCCGTTTCCGAGACCCTTGAGGCTATCAAGATGGCTCACAAGGCTGGCTACACTGCAATTTCTTCTCACCGCTCCGGTGAAACTGCTGACACCACTATCGCTGACCTCGCAGTTGCTCTTAACACCTGCCAGATCAAGACCGGTGCTCCCAGCCGTTCCGAGAGAGTTGCCAAGTACAACCAGCTCCTCAGGATCGAAGAACAGCTTGGCGGCAGCGCTTGCTATCCTCAGATGGGCGCTTTCAACGTTAAGAGATAATTCGGCTAAGGCCGCTGCTCTGACGTTTTAACTCATTGCATAATAATTCAGAAGCTGATCGGTTTTCGGTCAGCTTCTTTTTTTGTGCGCTTTTGTGGTGTCAAAAGCATTGACTAATTTAAGGTTTTAGTGTATAATCGTAGTAGTATGCTAAACGGAGGGAATATCCTTGAATTTTGAACAGGTACTGAATGTAAGCAAGATACTCCTTGAGTATCTTCCAAATACCCTGAAGCTGTTTTTCTTCACACTGCTCTTTTCTATCCCGCTGGGAGCTGTGGTGACCTGGCTGAAACGCTGCCGCTTCAAACCGGTCTCATGGCTGACGAATTTCTATATCCTCATAATGCGTGGCACACCGCTGATGCTGCAGATCGTCGCAGCCTATTACGCTATCCCCATGATAGTAAAGGGCGCCAAGGACAGCGCCGCTGCTTCCGGCTCGCAGGCGGGCGGGTTTATAGAGTTCCTTGACAACTGTATGCACAGCGAGAACTATATGTTCGTCACCCTCGTGGTGGCCTTTGCCCTGAATTACGCCGCCTATTTCGCAGAGATATTCAGAGGCGGCCTGGAGTCTATCCCGGTGGGGCAGTATGAAGCAGCCTCCATGCTGGGCATGACCAAAGCCCAGACCTTCTTCCGGATAATCCTGCCGCAGGTGGTAAAGAGAGTCATTCCCGCCACCTCAAATGAGGTCATCGTGCTGGTAAAGGACACCTCCCTGGCTACCATAATCGCCTATGCTGAAATAATGCTGAAGGCCAAGCAGATGATGAACACCTACAGCTCTATCGTGCCGCTGTTTATTGCGGGACTGTTCTATTTCGTCATGAATGCGATCGTAACAGTCGCCTTTGTGCTGATAGAAAAGCATTATAACTATTACAGGTAAGGAGGGGCGGCTATGTCAATATTAGAGGTAAAGGGCCTCTCCAAAAGCTTTGGAGATGTTAAGGTGCTTAAAGATATTTCCTTTAACGTGGAGCAGGGGCAGGTGGTCTCGATAATCGGGCCCTCCGGCTCAGGCAAGTCAACACTGCTCAGATGCGTCAACCAGCTGGAAAGAGCCGACGGCGGCGAGATAACCGTTGACGGCATGAAAATGCTCACCACCCGGGAGGGCAAGGCTGTCTATGCCAACAAAAAAGCCCTGCGGGAGATCAGGCTGAAAATAGGGCTGGTGTTCCAGAATTTCAACCTGTTTCCGCACAAGTCCGTAATGCAGAATATCATCGAGGCGCCTGTCCATGTGCTTAAAAAGAACAAGCAGGAGGCTATTGAAGAAGCCAATGAGCTGCTGAAAAAAATGGGGCTCACCGGCAAGGAAAAGGCCTACCCCTGCGAGCTTTCGGGCGGCCAGCAGCAGCGGGTCTCTATAGCCCGAGCTCTGGCATTGAAGCCTGAGCTTCTGTTCTTCGACGAGCCTACCTCCGCTCTTGACCCGGAGCTCACCGGCGAGATATTGAAGGTCATTCAGGAGCTTGCCAAGGAAAAAATGACTATGGTGATCGTCACCCACGAAATGGAATTTGCAAGAGATGTCTCCAACCATGTTATCTTCATGGACGGCGGCTATATCGTTGAGGAGGGCGACCCGTCGTCGCTGTTCGGCAACACACGCAACGAGCGCACCAAACAGTTCCTAAAGCGCTATAAGGGCATGAGCTGACGGAGGGGATAAAAATGAATATTATTTTTGATATCGGCAAGGTGCTTATAGATTTTGACTATGAGAGCTTTGTAAAAGACCTGCTGGGCGAGCCGGCAGCAGAAAAGGTCATAGAGGCCACCTGGAAAAGCCCCTACTGGATAGAGTTTGATAAGGGCAATCTCTCTGACGAAGAAGTGCTGCGCCTGTTTATCAGCCGAGCCCCCGACTGCGAAAAGGAAATACGGGAGGTATTTGCACGGCTTGGGTCTGTGCCAAAAATGAGGCCCACTACTATCCCCATGATAGACCGGCTGAAAGCAGAGGGACATAAGGTCTACTTTCTTTCCAACTATTTCCAGTATCTCATACACGTCTGCCCCTGGGCTCTGGAGTTCAGAAGCCACATGGACGGCGGCGTGTTCTCCTGCTTTGAGCATCTTGTCAAGCCCATGCCGGAAATATATCAGCTGCTCTGCGACAGATACAGCCTCGACCCAAAGGACAGCGTCTTTATCGACGACAGCCCCGTGAATGTGGAGGGCGCAGAGCGCTTTGGCATCAGGGCTATCCTCTATACCGGCCAGACCCCCGACCAGCTCCACGCTGAGATCTTCGGCTGAGCCCTACAATCCAAAAGAGACCGAAAGGGCAGAATTCACCCGTGACATTGAGACTGTATCCAGCTCACCCATGCGCTCCCGCAGGCGGCGCTTGTCTAATGTACGGATCTGCTCCAGCAGGACGATAGAATCCTTTGAGAGCCCGCAGCTCCCGCCGTTGACACGGATATGAGTGGGCATACGGGATTTTTCCAGCCGGCTGGTTATAGCAGCAGCGATGACCGTCGGGGAATATTTGTTGCCCACATCGTTCTGAACAATAAGCACCGGCCTGACACCGCCCTGCTCCGAGCCGACCACCGGGCTAAGGTCGGCATAATAGATCTCTCCTCTGTGTACTGTCATAATTTAACACTCCTTTTCAATACACAAGAAATATGTTCTTCTTGCTTGATGTTAGTATGTACCAAAAAGAGCTGCGCTAATCACCGATTCAAAAAAGCGCTCTGCTTTTATAGTAAACGACATTAGAAAATGCACTTTGAGAACGAGCAAAAGTCGAATATATGCTTTTGCGAAGTTCGCAAAGGAGCAATTTCAATGTCGTTTAATATATATCCTATTCAGCAGCATCAAAGGTTGATAATCACGGCAGCTGTTACAGCAGGAAATATTTGACAAATATCGTAAATCTCAACAATACATTTTCCTCAAGGGTGATATTTTTTATAGTATTACCAATTGAAACTCAAGGGCAAAAGGTGTATAATTAATTATAGTAAACAAAAAAATTCCCGATTTTGCAGAACACGCAGGATTGGGATAATATTATTATAGAACAGGTGGAATGAAATGGTCTCTTTTATTTTGGCGCTTGTGGTGCTGCTGCTTGGTTTCTTATTCTACGGCAGGCTCACAGAAAAGGTATTTGCACCTGATGACCGGGTAACACCCGCCATCTCTGAAAATGACGGCGTTGACTTCCTGCCCGTCAAAACCTGGAAGGCTGTGCTTATACAGCTGCTTAACATAGCAGGAACAGGGCCTATCTTCGGAGCGCTCATGGGTGCCTGCTTCGGGCCGGTGGTGTTTCTCTGGATAGTCTTCGGAGCT
>CADBTF010000187.1 GCA_902797485.1 uncultured Ruminococcus sp.
AAGGGCCACAGGACTGTCGGCGGTATGAGAGCTTCCATCTACAACGCTATGCCTATCGAGGGCGTTGAGAAGCTGGTCGCTTTCATGAAGAAATTCGAGGAAGAAAACGCTTAACTTATATTTAACAGGAGGATATTGTTATGCTGCTTACCACAATCGAAAACATCGGAAGACCCTTTGAGATACTCGGCCTTGTTGAAGGCGGCACAGTTCAGTCCGTTAATGCATTCAAGGATATCGGAGCAGGGCTGAAAAACCTTGTCGGCGGTGAGCTGAAAAGATACACCGAGATGCAGGAAACTTCCCGCAAGCTGGCTACCGAAAGAATGGTCAATGCAGCATCTGCACTTGGCGCAGATGCGATAATCGGCGTGCGTTACGGTTCCTCATCTATCACACAGGCTGCTTCTGAGGTAATGGCCTACGGCACAGCTGTAAGATTCAAGTAATAAGTTATGATGGCGGTGCGTCGGGACGGTTGATGGCCGCCCTGACCGCCGTTTATTTTTAAGTGCCCCATGCGGGTAAAATACTTTTAGATTGGAAGGATAAAAATGTACAATATACTGACACTTAACAAGATCGCCGCAGTAGGAACAGGCAGACTTGGCGCTGACTACGCTGTTGCTGATAACTGCGACGCTCCGGACGCTATCATGGTGCGCTCCGCAAAGATGCACGACATGGAGTTCAAGGATAACCTGCTGGCTATCGCAAGAGCCGGTGCAGGCACAAACAACATTCCTGTTGACAAGTGCGCTGAGCAGGGCATCGTAGTTTTCAACACCCCCGGTGCTAACGCCAACGCTGTTAAGGAGCTGGCTGTCTGCGGACTGCTGCTGGCTTCCAGAAAGATCCCCGAGGCTATCGACTGGGCCAAGACCCTCAAGGGCAACGGCGCAGAGGTAGGCAAAATGGTAGAAAAAGGCAAGTCCAACTTTGCCGGCATTGAGATCATGGGCAAGACCCTCGGCCTTATCGGTCTGGGCGCTATCGGCGGAAAGCTTGCAAATATCGCAATCTCACTTGGCATGAACGTTATCGGCTATGACCCGTTCCTGTCTGTAAATGCTGCTCTTAACCTCAAGCCCCAGGTAAAGGTCACCAACAACATCAACGATGTATATGCAGAGAGTGATTTCCTCTCACTGCACCTGCCCTACAATGCTGACACCAAGGACACTATCAACAAGGACACCCTTGCTCTCTGCAAGGACGGAGTTCGTATCCTGAACTTCGCAAGAGGCGAGCTGGTAAATTCCGAGGCTATCATCGAGGCTCTGGCAAGCGGCAAGGCTGCAAGATATGTAGTTGATTTCCCCTGCGATGAGGTCCTGGGTGTTGAGAATGTTGTTGCTATCCCTCACCTTGGCGCTTCCACTGAGGAGAGCGAGGACAACTGCGCTGTTATGGCTGCTGACGAGCTGAAAGCTTATATCGAGAGAGGCGCTATCATCAACTCTGTAAACTTCCCGAATGCAGAGCTGGCTAAGACCGGTGATGCTCTGGTTTGCGTACTGCACAAGAATGTTCCCGCTCTGCTCTCACAGATCACAACTGCTGTTGCTGACAAGGGCGCTAACATTGAGAACATGGTAAACAAGAGCAAGAAGGAATGGAGCTACACCATTCTTGACGTTAAGGGCGCTGCTGACATTGACGCTATCAAGGCTATTGAGGGCGTTGTAAAGGTAAGAGTTCTTTAATTCAAAACAGGCTTTTTCAGGAGCTGAACGCTTTAAGCGTTCGGCTCCTTTTTTGTATATCTGCGGGGCGGTTTTGCGTCAGCAGGCCGGTTCGGAGCACGGCTCAGAGCACGGCTCAGAGCACGGCTCAGAGCACAGCTCAGAGCCGGGTGAAATATAAATTGACTTTTGAATGAATGTGTGGTATAATGAAAATGGATCTATATGCGCACAGGCGGACGTTTGCCGGGCGCAGGAAAAGGAGTGTGAATTTATGAATATGCTTAAAAATTTGTCCGGGCCGGAGCCGGAGGTGGACTACAAGGCTAAGGCCAAGGAGCTGCAGGATAAGCTGTCTGCATTGCAGATCAGAATGAAGGAAAAGAAGCTGCCCGCTATCATCGTGTTCGAGGGGTGGGGCGCCTCCGGAAAGGGAACGCTTATCGCCGGGACCATCAAGCTGCTGGACCCCCGCTTCTTTAAAGTGACCTCTACCCTCCCCGCTAACGAGGCCGAAAGACGCTACCCGCTGATGAAGCGCTATTTCGAGGGTATACCGGAGTACGGAAAGCTTTCGGTCATGGACAGGAGCTGGTACAGAGAGCTGGCTGCCGCACGCATCGAGCAGGAGCTCCCCAAAAAGGAATACGAGCGGAGAGTTGATTCTGTCAACACCTTTGAGCGCCAGCTGACTGACGACGGCTATCTGATAGTAAAGCTGTTTTTGCATATCTCCAAGGAGGAACAGAAGAAGCGCTTTGACAAGCTGCTGGAAAGCGGCTCTACCAAGTGGCGGGTGACCGACAGAGACAGATTCCAGCATAAGCACTATGAGGAATACCTTGAAAAATATGAGGATATGCTGGAGCGGACAGACACAGCCTACGCCCCCTGGAATATAATAGATGCAGAGGATAAACAGTTTGCAAGGTATAAGCTCTTTGAGATACTGGTGGAGAATATCTCTGCGGCGCTGGAGGCGGACACTGTCTGGCCCGCCGAGAGCGATGTCACCGAGCTGTTTGATATGAAGCAGACACCTAAGCTCTCTGAGGTGGCGCTTGCCGGCAAGGAGGTCTCTGAGGAGGAATATTCCGAGAGACTAAAGGCCGACCAGAAGGAACTGGCAAAGCTCCACGGCAAGCTCTATAAGCAGAAGATACCCGTAGTCATTGCCTTTGAGGGCTGGGACGCCGCCGGAAAGGGCGGAGCTATCAAGCGGGTGGGCGCTGCCCTTGACCCCCGAGGCTACGAGGCTGTCCCCGTGGCTGCGCCGGACGCAAGAGAAAAGGTCCGCCACTACCTGTGGCGCTTCTGGATAAACCTCCCCAAGGACGGGCACATCACGATCTTTGACCGCTCATGGTACGGGCGTGTCATGGTGGAAAGGCTTGAGGGCTTCACCCCTCCGGAGCGCTGCGCTATGGCCTACCGGGAGATCAACGAGTTTGAAAAGGAGCTCTCTGACTGCGGAGTTGTGGTGATGAAGTTCTGGGTGCAGATAGACAAGGACGAGCAGCTCAGGCGCTTTAACGACAGAATGAACACCCCAGAAAAGCGCTGGAAGATCACCGATGAGGACTGGCGCAACCGTGAAAAGTGGGATCAGTATGAGGGAGCTGTTGATGAGATGATACAAAAGACCTCGACTGAATTTGCTCCATGGGTGATAGTTGAGGGAAATGATAAAAAGTATGCACGGCTGAAGGTGCTGGAAACTATTATCGAAAGGCTGCACGAGGAGCTTAAAAAACGGAAATAAGCTCATGTCACGGAGATGATACTATGAAGAAGATATGCCTTGCTGCGGCGCTGCTTCTGATACTTACACTGCCCGCCTGCGGCAAGCAGGAGGAGAAGGAGGCCGAGCATATATCTCAAACTCAAAGGACCGAGAATACCAGTGAGACGACTGCCACCACCGCCGCCTCCGAAAGCACCACCGGCAGAACGACCGCTGCCACGACCACAACTGCAAAGCAGACGACTGCCAAAAGCACCACTAAAAAAACTACTGCCAAGACCACTGCTGCCTCAAAGGCCGTGACCACGACCAAGGCAGTCACATCAGCTGCTCCCCCGCCGGTGACACAGGCTGTTACTGAGCAGCCCGTGCAGACGGAGACCCAGTATATACCGCCGGAAACGGAATACGTTCCACCGGAGACCGAGCAGGTAACAGAACAGGTCACAGAGCAAGCTGCCCCGCAGACACAGGCGGCCACAGAAAAGGTCACTGAAAAGGCAGCAGAGCCTGCGGAGACTTCGCCGGAGGCCCCGGCAGCACCGCTGTTTTTGGTAAACACCGGTGAGAGCGAGACCCTTATCAGCTGGGACGCTGTCTACGGCGCTCAGGGCTATGAGGTATGGCTGAGGCGCTCTGCGGAGGCTGAATGGGAGCTGCTTCTGGACACCACCGGAACAGGCTGCAGCGTGACCGGCATCGGTATCGACAAGAGCTACTGCTTTAAGGTGACAGCCTACAAGACCTATGAGGGCAAGCGGATCTATTCGGAGCGGCCCACAGAGCTGAGCTTCCCATACCTGACCCAAAAGGACGGTGTCACCTATGTGGACGGACTGCTGGTAGTCAACAAGACCTACGCTCTGCCCAGCACCTACGGCTGGGGGCTCACCGCCGAGACTCAGGCGGCCTTTAACGAGATGCAGAGGGGTGCAGCAGCAGACGGCCTTTCGATCTGGATCTGCTCCGGCTACAGGTCATACTACTATCAGAACACCCTCTACTGGAATTATGTGGCAAGAGACGGCAGCCAGTGGTCTGCGGACAGATATTCAGCCAGAGCCGGGCACAGCGAGCATCAGTCAGGGCTGGCTATAGACGTAAATCAGGCCAGCAGATATTTCAACGGCTCTCCGGTGGCAGTATGGCTTGAAAAGAACTGCTGGAAATACGGCTTCATTATACGCTACCCCTACGGCAAGGAGGACGTGACCGGCTATAACTACGAAAGCTGGCATTGCCGGTATGTGGGCAGGGAAAAGGCAAAGAGACTGACCGAAAGCGGCTTGACCATAGAAGAATACTACGGGCTCACATCAGTCTACAGCTGAGAGACATTATACGATCATAATATAAAAGGAGTAAAAACAAATGCTGACAGACATTGAAATCGCTAAGCAGGCAAAAATGAAGAAGATCTACGACATCGCTCATGAGCTGGGTATCGGTGACGACGACATCGAGCCCTACGGCCACTATAAGGCAAAGCTCTCGGAGGAGCTGTTCACCAAGCTCGCTGATAAGCCGGACGGCAAGCTCATACTTGTCACCGCCATCAACCCCACCCCCGCCGGAGAGGGCAAGACCACTGTTTCTGTGGGTCTGGCACAGTCAATGGCTAAGATCGGCAAGAAGGCTATCCTTGCGCTGCGTGAGCCTTCACTTGGGCCTGTATTCGGCATCAAGGGCGGAGCTGCCGGCGGCGGCTATGCTCAGGTAGTCCCCATGGAGGACATCAACCTCCACTTCACCGGAGATATGCACGCCATTACTGCGGCTAACAACCTGCTCTGCGCCCTGATAGACAATTCCATGCAGCAGGGCAACCCTCTCGGCATAGACCAGAGACGTATCCTCTTCAAGCGCTGCCTTGATATGAACGACAGGGCTCTGAGAGATATTATCATCGGCCTTGGCTCCAAGATGAACGGCGTTCCCCGTCAGGACGGCTTCCAGATCACTGTTGCGTCAGAGATCATGGCTATCCTCTGCCTTGCTGCCGATCTGGACGACCTGAAAGCAAGGCTGGAGCGTATACTCGTTGCCTATACCTACGATAACAAGCCTGTCTATGCTAAGGACCTTGGCGGCTGCGGCGCTATGGCTGCACTGTTAAAGGACGCCTTAAAGCCCAATCTGGTGCAGACCCTGGAAAACACTCCCGCTATCATGCACGGCGGACCCTTTGCCAACATTGCTCACGGCTGCAACTCTGTAAGAGCCACCAAGCTTGGCCTGAAGCTGGCTGACTACACCGTTACCGAAGCGGGCTTCGGCTCTGACCTTGGAGCCGAAAAATTCTTTGACATCAAGTGCCGCTTTGCAGGGCTGAAGCCCTCCTGCGTAGTGCTGGTGGCCACTATAAGAGCCCTCAAATACAACGGCGGCGTTCCCAAGACCGAGCTGAAAGCCGAGAACGTTCCGGCGCTGGAAAAGGGCATCGTCAACCTGAAAACTCATATCGAGAATATGCACAAGTTCGGCGTGCCGGTGGTAGTGGCTATCAACCGCTTTGAATCGGACACCGACGCCGAGATCGCAGTAGTAGCCCGCACCTGCGAGGAAATGGGCGTGGAATACTCACTGGCTGAAATCTTCGCCAAGGGCGGCGAGGGCGGCAAGGACCTGGCAGAAAAGGTCTGCGCCACTATCGAGAGCAAGCCCAGCAGCTACAAGCCCCTCTATGACGAGAAGCTGCCTATCAAGGAGAAGCTTGGTATCATCGCAAAGGAGATCTACCGTGCCGACGGTGTGGTATATACCGCTCAGGCTGAAAAGTCCATCAAGTCCATTGAGGCGCTGGGCTTCGGGGAGATACCGGTTTGTGTGGCTAAGACACAGTATTCACTCTCTGACGACCCCAACAAGCTGGGCAAGCCTGAAAACTTTGAGATCACCGTCCGTGACGTTAAGCTCTCCGCAGGAGCCGGCTTTGTGGTGGCCTACACCGGCGACATCATGACCATGCCCGGTCTGCCGAAGGTGCCCGCCGCCAACAGCATTGACGTTGACAGCAAGGGCAATATCTACGGCCTGTTCTGAGCTGTTAAGACTTTTAGCTTCCCCGTTTTGAAGCGGGGAAGCGCTTTGATAAAAAAATCCCCTGCAAGGGGGAGTAAGAAGGTTTTTTATGGATTATTTAAAGCGCACCTGGGCAGAGATACACCTTGACAGAGTAGCCATCAACCTTGGCAATTACTGCGCAAGGCTGCAGGGAGAAACCAAGCTGATGTGTGTGGTCAAGGCCTCCTGCTACGGCCATGCCGATCTGGCTATATGCCCCTACCTTGAAAAGGAGCTGGGCATAAAATGGTTTGCTGTCTCAAATGCTGACGAAGCACTCAGGCTCAGAAATATGGGCATCAGCGGCAATATACTTATCCTTGGCTACACCCCTCCGGAGACAGTTATCCAGCTTGCCGACCACAACATTATCCAGGCCATAACCGACCTGGAATATGCAAAGCTCCTGAATCAGACCCTTTCCGGGAACGGCACCCCTCTCAGGTGCCATGCAGCCATTGATACCGGCATGACACGCATCGGACTGCGGGGAACACCGGAGGAGATCGCCAGAGATCTGTATGAGATATATGATCTGGACGACATTATCCTTGACGGCATCTTCACCCACTATGCCGTTGCCGACAGCGCCGACCCTGACGATGCGGCCTACACCGCCGCCCAGACAGAAAAGCTCTTTGCAGTCCGGGACGAAGCCGAAAAGCTGGGCATTGGCCTTATGCAGTGCCACTGCCTGAACTCTGCGGCAGGTGTCTACACCCCCGACAGCCGCTCTACTCTGGCACGTTTGGGAATAATTCTCTACGGTATGTACCCTGACCCTTCAAACCCCCTGCCCTTCGAGCTGGAGCCTGTCATGGAGCTGAGGTCGGTCATTTCGCAGATCAAGACTATAGAGGCCGGCGAGAGCATAAGCTACGGCAGGACCTTCACCGCCGACAGACCCATGAGGATAGCCACCGTCTGCTGCGGCTATGCCGACGGCTGGCCCAGAGCCCTTTCAAACAAGGGCGAGGTGCTGGTGAGAGGAAAGCGTGCTAAAATAGTCGGGCGGATCTGCATGGACCAGTTCATGATCGACATTACCCACATACCCGATGCCTCCCCCAGAGACACAGTGACCCTCATAGGCACCGACGGAGAGGAGCGCATAACCGCTGACGAAGTGGCTGCACTGGCCGGAACTATCGGCTATGAGATCACCTGCGGCATAAGCTCACGGGTGCCGAGAATTGCCTACAAGGGCAGCGAGCAGCTTGGCGTCTACAGAATATAAAGCAAAAACACTGCCGGAGCAGACGTTACGTCACCTGCTCCGGCAGCTTTATTTCCCAGTAATATTTTCTCCCGCTCTGAGGGAAATCCTCCATGACCCCATGCTCCGGGTCATAGAAGGTGCCCTCACAGAAGAAGGACCAGTGCCAGCAGCGGGGAGTCTCCAAGCTCAGCAGGCAGACCTCCGGCAGCTCAGCCTTGCTCTGCACCTGCACCCGCTTGTCAGAGATATACGCTCCGAACCGCCTTAGAGTCTCTTTCATCTCCTTGAGGGTGGTCTCACGGTCATTGCCGAGCAGCCGGACTATCTCCATGACCTCCCTGCCCAGCGCCATAGCCAGCACAGCCTGCCCGCATTGCAGATCGGTGGGCTCCTTGATGTAGGTTATCTTCATAGTCACCTCTACTGCGCATCAACAGTGCTGTAATACTGCTCCAGCACCGGGCGGGCGTTTACATAGCAAGCCTCAAGACGCTTATCAAACTGGCTGCCCATGCCCTCCATGATTATTGCGTTCGCCTTCTCAAAGGACATTTTTTCCTTGTAGACACGCTTGCTCACAAGTGCGTCATATACATCAGCGATAGCCATGATGCGAGCCTCCAGCGGTATCTGCTCACCTTTCAGGCCCTCCGGGTAGCCGGAGCCATCCCAGCGCTCATGGTGGTAGTGGGCAACATTTTCAGCCACCCGGCTGAATTCCTTGTCATCAGTTCCCTCAAGGATACTGTGTACTATCTTAGCGCCCTCGGCGGCGTGCGATTTCATCTTCTCATACTCCCAGGGCTCGAATTTTCCGGGCTTGCGGAGTATTGCATCGTCAACTGCTATCTTTCCAAGATCGTGCATAGGGGCAGCCTTTATCATATCCGCACAGAACTTTTCATTAAGCGGGAACGGGCTGTCCTTTTTGAGTTCGTCCAGCAGGATACGCACTCCCTCGCTGGTGCGCCTGATGTGGCCTCCGGTGGAGTTGTCACGGCTCTCCACCATGGCCGCCATGCTGAGGATAAGCTTGTTGTGCATTTCAACTATGCCGGCGGTCTTTTCCCTGACCTCTGCCTGAAGCTGGGTGTTGAAGGAGTTTATCAGCCGGATATACTGCTGGTTCTGGGTGTCGTCAGTGATAACCAGCTGGTAGCCGTTTTTGCGGCGCCCGTCAAAGAGATAGCTGATAACGATAAGATAGGTATTATCCTCCTTGACGAAATAGGTCTTATATTTGGTCTCATCGTTTTTGAAATTGGTAAGCCAGCGCTGCAGGTGGCTTTTCATAAACACGCTTCTCCCGATAGGCTTATCGACAGTCAGCTTTTTAAGCTCCGGGAAGATATTCTTGGCAGCCTCGTTGCTGCCTAAGTAATTGAACTTAAAATCCACAGAGATAAAGCCTGTGTCTCCCTGCTCGATAAGGGAATCTATGGCGTTATCGTCCACGTCATAGAGGGAGATCCGGTAAATAACTATCAGGTAGATAACAAGTGCAATGTCATAGGCCAGAGGTACCAGCTCAATGTTCTGTATCATCTTCCGCCCGCCGAAGAATGCGATCATAGAGATAGCCTCCGGCAGCATCAGCATAAAGAGCATTTTCCGTGACACCTGATTTTTGCGGACCAGACTGTAAATGATAACAAATATCCCTATGAGGAAATACAGTATTATCATAATGCGGAACAGTGTGTGTGCAGGTCCGTAGACCTTGTTGTAAATGAGGCCTGTGTCATTCTCCCGCTTGAACTCAAAGCTCTTATAGAAGAAGGTGTATTCCCCTATTGAAAGAGAGCACAGGAAAAGTGCAGTGGTGATGCTGTAGAGCAGCAGCCTGACCCAGCGTTTAAGGTCTATCCTGCAAAGGCTCACCACAGCCAGCAGAATGACCAGCGGCAGATAGCTTCCGCCGATATAAAGCATCTTCTGGGCCAGCTGTGCTTCATCAATGGTTTTGGAATCGGCCATCAGCAGCTGCCCTAAGTTATTGATAGGCACCAGCACAAAGACAAGAGTGATATGCACATTGAAATGCTTGTGCCAGATATACATATAAAGCATAGTAAACAGCAGCGCTGCCACAAAGCAGGCTGCGTAGTAGGCTGTAATCATACTGCTCACCACCTTGCTCAATGATGTTTATTCCGCACCGGCAGGACAAAACTCAGATAGAAAAGTCTCCGCCGCCGTGGGCGTTATCCAGCAGGTCCTGCAGGGTGACACCGTCCAGATACTCATTGATGACCTTTTTGAGCCCACGCCACATGGGCAGGGTGATACACTCCGCTGCACGCTCACATTCAATGGGCTCATGGTCGAGGCAGGCTATAGGAGACAGGCTGCCCTCGGTAAGGCGAAGTATCTCCCCGACGGTGCACTGATAGGGCGGCCTTGCAAGGCGGTACCCCCCCTGAAAGCCCCGGTTAGTGCGCAGAATATCTGACTTATTAAACATAGGAACGATCTGCTCAAGATATTTTTTTGAAATGCCCTGGCGCTCGGCAATATCCTTCAGGGCAACATAGCCGTCGCCCTGATGCTCCGCTAAGTCAAGCAGCATTCTGAGTGCATAACGCCCCTTTGTAGAAATTTTCATTATATTCTCCTTCTAACATTTGCGGTTTAGCAACTTATTATTTACATTATACACCAATTCCCCAAAAATGTCAACGGTCACAGCGCTGTAGGCGCAATGTCTCCGCAGGGGGTGAAAAAATTATTCTCACCCCCTTGACAAATCAGGATATATGTGTTATCATATGAATAGATGTTCAAGTGTTTTAGAAAGGAAAATGATCATGAGCGAGAATTTGACCTCAACTGTGAGCCCGGAGCTGTCTCCGACGGAGGACCAGCTCTATGACCTGGCGGAGCTTTTTAAGGTCTTTGGGGATTCAACAAGAGTCAGGATACTGACAGCACTGCTCTCCGGAGAAATGAATGTGGGCGACCTGGCAGATCAGCTCTCACTGACGCAGACAGCCTGCTCACATCAGCTGAGAGTTTTGAAAAACAATAAGCTTGTGCGCAGCCGCCGGGAGGGCAAGGCTATATTCTATTCCCTCTCCGACGCACACGTTAAGCAGATATTGGAGATCGGCCTTGAGCATATATTAGAATGAGGTGATGAAATGTTTTGGGATAAGATCTCAGTAGTCTATGATCTGTTCGAGCGTATCTACAACCGCAAGTGCTTCGACGGTCTTGGAGAGCGGGTGGCAGAGGAGCTTTCATCGGAGGACAATGTGCTGGAATGTGCCTGCGGCACCGGCGCCATAAGCGTCTGGTTAGCCCCATGCTGCAAGAGCCTGACAGTGACGGATTTTTCAAAGGGTATGCTCAGGCAGGCTGATAAAAAGCTGCGCCGCTTTGATAATGTCCGGGTGCGACGGGCAAACGTATTAGATCTGAAGGTTCCCGACGGCAGCTATGACAAGGTGATCGCCGGGAATGTTATCCACCTGCTGGACGATTCCTACGGCGCTGTAAATGAGCTGCTGAGGGTGTGCAAGCCGGGAGGAAAGGTCATCATTCCCACCTATATCAACATGAAAAAGAACGGCAAGGGCAACTTAGCCATAAGGTTCATTGAGTTCCTTGGGGCAGATTTCAAAAAGCAATTCGACATGAAAAGCTACATTGAATTTTACAGGCAGGGCGGCTATGAGGACGTGAGCTTTGACCTTGTGACCGGGCGGATGCCCTGCGCAATAGCGATCATCAACAAACACTGATATAAAGGAGAAATCACTATGAAAAAGACATTTAAGCTGGACGAACTGGACTGCGCAAACTGCGGTGCAAAAATGGAGACTGCTATCAAAAAGATCGAGGGCGTGAACGACTGCACTGTGAGCTTCATGACCCAGAAGCTGACCCTTGATGCTGCTGACGATAAATTTGACGACATCTTGAAGCAGGCAGTCAAGGTCTGCCGCAAGATCGAACCGGACTGCGAGATAGTAATAAAATAATTCTTTTAAAGCTGGTTATGCTATATGAAAAGTAAACAAAAAAAGGTGCTTGTCAGGATCATAATAAGCGCTGTGCTGCTTGCGGCCATGAAGATCTTCGCCCCGGAGGAGGGCTGGCCGGCAGCTCTGCTCTATGCGCTTCCCTACGGGGTCATCGGTTATGACGTGATCTTCAAGGCGGTGCGCAACATAGCCCACGGGCAGGTGTTTGACGAGAATTTCCTTATGGTGATCGCCACCGTGGGCGCCTTTGCCACAGGTGAATACATGGAAGCGGCGGCAGTTATGCTGTTTTATCAGGTTGGTGAGCTGTTCCAGAGCGTGGCGGTGGGCAAGTCCCGGAGGTCTATCTCCGCACTTATGGACATTCGCCCTGACCATGCCAACATAGAAATAGACGGCGAGCTCACCGAGGCCGACCCGGAGGAGGTCGGGGTAGGCAGCGAGATCATAATAAAACCCGGCGAGAGAGTACCTCTGGACGGCATAGTGCTGGAGGGCTCAGGAACTATCGACACCTCTGCCCTGACCGGCGAGAGCCTTCCGAGGACAGTCCGTCCGGGTGACGATGTGATAAGCGGCTGCATAAATCAGAACGGTATGCTCAGAGTGCGTGTCACCAAGCCTTACGGCGAGAGCACTGTGGCCCGCATACTTGATCTGGTGGAAAACTCCGCCTCCAAAAAGGCCAAAGCAGAGAATTTCATCACCCGCTTTGCAAGGGTATACACCCCGGCGGTCTGCTTCGGTGCTTTGGCACTGGCGGTGATCCCTCCGCTGTTCGCAGGCGGCTGGCTGAACTGGCTCCACAGGGCGCTGATCTTCTTAGTCATCTCCTGCCCCTGCGCTTTGGTCATTTCAGTGCCTTTGAGCTTCTTCGGGGGTATCGGCGGAGCCGGCAGAGAGGGTATACTGGTCAAGGGAGGCAGCTACTTAGAGGTGCTCTCCCGCAGCAGCACTGTTGTTTTTGACAAGACCGGCACGCTGACCAAAGGCGTATTCAATGTAACAGCAATTCACCCGGAAAAGATCTCAGAGGCCCAGCTTATCGAGCTGGCGGCTTATGCGGAAAGCTACAGCACTCACCCTATTGCTTTGTCTATTCTTGACGCACTCAATGCGGAGGTGGACAGGGCGAGGATAGAGGATTATCAGGAGCAGTCGGGCAAGGGTGTCCTGGCGGTCATTGACCGCCGGAAGGTAGCAGTCGGCAATGACAAGCTTATGGACAGCATCGGCGTAAAATGGCACCCCTGCCACCATGTGGGCACCACCGTCCATGTGGCAGTTGACGGGGAATATGCAGGGCATCTTGTGATCTCTGACGAGCTGAAGGAAACCAGCATCGAGGCTATAAAGCAGCTCCGTGAGAACGGAATACAGAAAACTGTCATGCTCACCGGCGATTCAAAGGCAGTAGGTGAGGACACAGCCAAACGCCTCGGAATAGACGAAGCCTACTGCGAGCTGCTTCCGGCAGACAAGGTGGAGCGTGTCGAGGCACTGCTGGCAGCCAAGCCCGAAAAAACTGCCTTGGCCTTTGTGGGCGACGGCATCAACGATGCACCGGTGCTTTCACGGGCGGACATAGGCATTGCCATGGGAGCCATGGGCTCTGACGCCGCCATCGAGGCTGCGGATATAGTCCTCATGGACGACGACCCTGCAAAGATAGCCAAGGCCATACGCATCTCCCGCAAGACCGTAAGGATAGTTTACGAGAATATAATCTTTGCACTTGGAGTAAAAGGGCTGGTGCTGATACTGGGCGCCTTTGGCCTTGCCTCCATGTGGGCTGCGGTTTTTGCTGATGTAGGCGTTTCGGTAATAGCGATCTTAAACGCCATGCGCTGCCTCAGAGCAGGAAAATAGGGATATAAACAAGGGGGCTGCTAAAGCGCGGTGGCGATAAAGAAGTATTTGACAATTACAGCTTTGTATGTGCCACTGCTAAAAGAATATAATAATATCCTAACTAAAGTTAGGCAGAAGAAAGAATAAAGAAATAAAAAAGAACTGAAGTTCTTCGGTGTCCG
>CADBTF010000188.1 GCA_902797485.1 uncultured Ruminococcus sp.
AAGGAGTTCCCGCCAGCCGGGAGATAAATATGAAAGAATATAAGGGACAGCTTAAACGCCTGCTCATTTTTCTGCTATGCTGCGTTATACTTTCTGCTTTCTCAGTTCTGTTCTTCAATATGTGGAACACAAGCTATAACGACGCAATGGCCGACCCATTCTGGAAGCTCGGCAACCTGCTCATGGCCCTGCTCTATACTGCTATCTACGGGCTGATCACCAGGGGCCTGAACGGCTTCAAGATCACCTATATGCGTGCCTCCGGGCTCTTCGGCTCCCAGCTTCTTGGAATAGTCACCTCCAACATCATCGCCTTTATTCAGATAAGCCTTATCGGCAGAGGCCGTCTGGCTGTCAGGCCGATACTGATACTTACCTTGCAGGAAATACTTATCGCACTGGCCTGGTGCATCATCTCCACCCGGCTGCTTCGGCATATCTACCCGCCCCGGAAAATGATAATAGTCTACGGCAATAAGAACGCCACCGCCCTTATCAAAAAGATGAGCAACCGGCAGGACAAATACCAGATCTGCGAATCCGTCAGCTGCGACGAGGATATAGAATATATCAAGGAGCAGATACTCCGCTTCGAGGCTGTCATAATCTCCGACGTACCAAGTATGCTCCGGAACAAGATACTTAAATTCGCCCTCGATAAATCTATCCGTGTGTATATCACCCCGAAGATCTCTGATATCATTATCCGGGGCGCCGAGGATTTTAACCTCTTTGACACTCCCCTCCTGCTCAACCGCAACGAGGGTCTCTCTCCCGAAAAGCGCTTTGTCAAGCGGGCTGTGGATATTATCCTTGTTATCATCGCTCTTGTCATCTCCTCCCCGCTGATGCTGTTTCTCTCGCTGGCTGTCAAGCTCCACGACGGAGGCCCGGTGTTCTACAAGCAGCGCCGCCTCACCAAGGACGCCAAGGAATTTAACGTCATCAAATTCCGCAGCATGGTGGTCGATGCCGAAAGCCACGGCGCACAGTTGGCCGAAAAGGACGACAGCCGCATCACCCCCGTGGGCAGGCTGCTCAGAAAGGCCCGGCTGGACGAGCTGCCACAGCTTTTCAATATCTTAAAGGGCGATATGTCCTTTGTGGGGCCAAGGCCGGAGCGCCCGGAGTTCAGCGCTAAATACGAGCGCACTATGCCGGAGTTCCGCTACAGGCTGAAGGTCAAGGCCGGCCTCACCGGCTATGCGCAGGTCATCGGCAAATATAACACCACCCCCTACGACAAGCTGAAGCTGGACCTGATGTATATTGAGAATCAGTCGCTGATGCTTGATCTCAAAATAATGATGCTCACCGCCAAGACCCTCTTTGCCTCCGACGCCACCGAGGGAGTAGCCGAGGACTCTGTCGAGACCCACCGTGAGCTCCACCCCCAGCGTGACGAGCAGGAGCTGGACAAGATGCTGAAATAGATCCAATGCACAGTTTACGGTTTACTGACGTTCTGTCAAAATAAGTGCCATGTGCTCATTTTGCTGTTCTCATCAGGTATGCGTCCAATAACTTTTTTGGCCCCGTTTCCCGGGCAGAACGCCTGAAGGACGGCGCCCGCAGTATGCTGTGAAGAACGTCAGGATCAGCCAGAATACACGCAGGGCTGCAATCAATGCACTGCGCATTATAAAAAACCGGAAGGTGAAAAATATGAGCGCCGATATGTGCGAAACCTGCGCCTACTATTATTACGACGACGAGTACGAGTGCTATGTCTGCGATATGGACCTGGACGAGGACGAGCTCAGCCGCTTTATGTCCGGCACCAATAAGGAATGCCCCTATTACCGTGACGGCGACGAATATAAGGTGGTCAGGAAGCAGAACTGAAGCACTCGGTACACCGACAAAATTTGATAAAGCTCAACAAAGGAGGAACTGTCATGAAATTTGTATTAAAGGTCAAGCAGAAGCTCTCGGTCACAGAGTTCACCGAAGCCCAGCCGGTCAAGCTGGATAATGAGGACGGCAGCTTCGAGGAAGCAAGCATCACCTTTGCCCGCACCAAGGCCAATGCCCTGCTGCGCCGCTGGGCCGACGGCACCGGCGTGAAGATACGCACCCAAAAGGACTGGATAAAGAACCCCAAGACCAAGCAGTTCGAGAAACAGCTCATGGTCCAGAACGGCACCACCCCGGAGACCTATGTTTTTATAATCGAAGAATGACCCCCAAAGCAGAGGCTCCCGCCCCTGCTTTTTTGCCGCCGCCCGAGGTGCAGGATTTAAAGCACTAAAGCATAATCATATCAGCGATTTTTTTCAGAAACCACTTGACAACCGCATTTAGTTGTGATATAATATTACTGTTGATTTGGCAAAGGCAGCATAAAGCAGTACATGGCCGGCAACATATCAGCATAGAACGTGGAGCAGTGCGAAAGGCACCCACCTCGCCAAGTCTGAGGCGT
>CADBTF010000189.1 GCA_902797485.1 uncultured Ruminococcus sp.
TGCGCCAGCAAGCCTGCGTCGAATTTAGGCAATCTGACGAAAATCTGGACGTCGCATCTGACGCACAGGAGTTGTGCGGTATTGCCTTAAATAATTTCGCCAACGGTAAAGACAAACCCGCCAAACTGTACTATACTGTATTTGGAGAGACCGGATAATATTTATCAATTATCTAAAACGGAGGTATAATATGAAAAGCAAAGCATTATGCGCACGAGCCGTCAGCGCAGCCGCAGCTGTGGTGATGTGTCTATCAGCGGCACCGGCTATGTATCTTGGCAGCGGGTATGTCTACGCTGCTGAGGGGCAGTCTGCGCAGAGCATCAGCAACGGCCTGCCGGTGGTGTACATTACTATTGACGAGACCGCCGAGGGCTTCGGCACCATTGAGGAAATGAACAAAAGCGAAGACCACAGCGTCCGCTGCACCGGAAACATCAGGATAGATGTTCCCGACGGCTACACCAGCTATTACAGCGGCAGCGAGATCAGCGACACCGCAGAGCTTTCTCTGGAATACATCAGAGGCAGAGGAAACTCCACCTGGCTCCTGGACAAGAAACCCTACAGGATAAAGCTGAACAAGGGCGCCGATCTTCTTGGAATGGGCAAGAACAAGCACTGGGCGCTGCTTGCCAACCGCCTTGACGCCAGCCTGATGCGAAACAGAGTTGCAAGCTATATCGCTGAAAAGCTGGGCCTTGAATACACCCCTAAGATGCTCCCTGTAGATGTGGTGATGAACGGCGAGTACATCGGCAGCTACGTTCTTTCGGAGCTGGTGAGAGTAGGCTCCAACCGGGTAGAGATCAACGAGCTGACTGAAAGCGACGATGCAGAGCCTGAGATCACCGGCGGCTATCTCTTTTCACTGGAGCAGGAGCAGGTGCCGGCTGACACCGACAAGCTCTTTGTGACAGACCGCAATGTGCATTTCAAATTCAACACTCCCTCATTTGTTGACGGCGACGGCACTGCTGCTCAAAGAAAGTATATAACCGATTATTTGCAGCAGACTGAGGACGCTATCTTCGGCGATGATTTCAAGGACAAAAACGGTGTGAGCTACACCGACTACCTTGATATAGAATCCGCTGCCAATTACTGGTGGCTGCAGGAGTTTATGCTAAACAAGGACGCCTTTGTTACAGATAGCACCTACTTCTACAAGAAGCGTGACGGCAAGCTGTATTTCGGCCCCCTCTGGGACAGCGACATTGCTCTTGGGCTGGGTAATAATCCGGAGACTGAGATGCTCAACTCCGCCCCCATGATCTGGCTGGACCATCTGAGGACCTTTGAGCCTGAGTATCAGGCACTGCTGCTGGAGCGCTGGAAGGTGCTGGACAGCATCGCTGAGGACCTCACCAAGGACGGCGGCTACATAGACAAGATCTCCGCCGAGATCAAGGATTCCTTTACTGCCGAGCTGGACAAATGGGGCCCTCCGGATCAGATCTTGAAGGAGACCGGCGACCTTGCCAAGGAAACTGCCGACCTTAAAGAATTTATAAACGACCGCAGAGCATATATCAATGCTCACCTTTCTGAGCTTACAAAAGCCCTTACCAGAGTTACCTTCGTGGCAGACGGAAAGACGGTCTATGTGGGCGAGACTATGATAGGCCTGCCGCTGCCATACTACCCGGAGGCACCCAAAAAGGAAGGATATTTCTTCCTGGGCTGGAAGGACGAAAAGGGCGAATTCCATGACCCGAGCTATGATTTCGAGGACCACACCACCCTCACTGCCTATTACATTCCCGATGAGGAGGTCATAAGAGCTAAAGGGCTCTATTTCCAGACCTATGACATCTGGCTCCAGCTGGGAGTTAAGGATTACAGTCTGAGATATGCTGTCGTCCCCTACGACACACAGGACACAGCCATCAGCTGGAGCGTCGCAGAGACTGATCTGGCAGAGGTGGACGAAAGAGGCTTTGTAAAAATCAAGACCGATAAGGAGAATATCATAACCGTTACCGGTGAGCTTTCAAACGGTGTTAAAAACACCTACCGCCTGCATTTGTACGATCCAGGCAATGTTGATACCTTTGATGTTAAAAGCATTGATCTCGAAAGCGACAGGCTTGACCTCTATACTGACGAATTCGGTCAGGTAAAATACACCTGCTCTCCGCAGCCCTGTATGTCCTTCGTTGAGTTCTCCTCAAGCGACACTTCCGTTGCTGAGGTGGACGATCTCGGAGTGGTGCACGCCAAGGCTCCCGGCACCGCAGTTATAACTGTAAAGGAAAGCTACGCAGATATCTCCGCTCAGTACACTGTTTATGTAACGGAAAAGACCCCCGAGGACAGCTCTCAGCCGGAGGAAGGCAGCAGCCAAACCGAAGAAAGCTCACAGCCGGAAAGCAGCAGCTCTGAAAGTCAGCCGGAGAGCAGCAAGGCTGACAGCTCATCAAAAGCAAATTCCGAAAACTCCTCCAAGCAGAACGACAACCCCAAGACAGGTACAGCCGCAGGAGCATTTCTTATCGCTGCTGCATCAGCCGCTTTGATCGCTGTCAGAAAAAAGACAAAATAAAACCATAGGCTTTCAGGCCTGAACGCCCGAAAGCAAAAACACCCCCTCACAGCACACTAAACAGTGCAGCCTGTGAGGGGGTGAATTATTATTACGTTTATTTTTGCAGCCTGTCTCCGCCGCTGAAATCAAACCCCCCGGAAAACAACCCGCAGTATTCCTTTGATATTTCTATCGGCACCTCCGGGCTGTAGTCAACGCTCACTGCATAAGGTATATTCTTCCAGCCTCTCAGGGAGCAGCCCTCGTTCAGTATAAATCTCATTTTTTCCTCCTGCTCAGATCTTTTTATTCTCAATTCTCACAGGCCCCCGGCGCCGCAGATCGCTGTTATTTTCGTATCATGCTTCTATAGATCATTATTCACCAAAATTTGATATGGGCAATACCGCACAACTCCTGTGCGTCAGATGCGACGTCCGGGTTTTCGTCAGATTGCCTAAATTCGACGCAGGCTTGCAAGCGAAGTTCACTTCGCTTTACGCAACGTCAA
>CADBTF010000190.1 GCA_902797485.1 uncultured Ruminococcus sp.
AGAGCTGAACCAGCCGTCACAGCACTTGACTGCAGCATCAATATACTCCTGCTCTGTAACAGGCTCAGCGCACTCTATCGTGTACCAGCTGCCTCGGGTGCTGCTTCTGTCAACATTGTTTTCAACGCAGGACATTATCAGCTCGTTTAACTCCGGGCTGTCCTCATAGAGGCTTTTGTCCTTCATCAATACCCAGCCCTTGTCGGAGGGGCAGCGGAGAAAGGTCAGATCATCATTCTCGGTGATGACCGAAAGCCGCCAGTCCGTATCGCTGACGTTCACAGTATAATCTGACGGATCAAGAGCCTTCAGCTCCAAAACAGCTTTAGCTATCTCTGAATTGGTGCCGTCGGGAATGTCGATCATTTCTGAGCCAATGCTCAGCCGGCTGGCGATCCTGCCGCTGGCAGTGTCGCTCTCATAGCTGCTGTCATCACGGCTGTTCTCATTGCCAGCCTCGCTGTTATCTGCCTGGCTGCTGTCATCACGGCTTTCAATAACTGCATTGGAGCTCTCGTCACGGTAGCCTCCGCCCTCCCGGAGCTTGCTCAGACCAATGGGAACACCCACTGCCAGCACTGCCGCAGCGCCTATAGCCGCCGCCTTAGCTGCAAAGCCTGCCCCTGCTACCTTGGCAGTGCCTCCCACAGCTGCTCCGCCCGCTGCTGAACTCTGAGCGGCATATTCCGCCGTAGTGTTGAGCACTGCTCCCAGAGGAACAGCAGAAAGCACAGCACCGCTGCCAAGGCGCTTTTCTATTTCCTTGCGGATAGTCTGCCGGGCTCTGAAAAGCCGCTGCTTGGCGGCGTTCTCATTGGTGTGCATCGAACGGGCCACTTCCTCAAGGCTCATTTCCTCGTAGTAATAGAGTATGACGGCTGAACGTGCCTCCGGCGAAAGGCTGTCTATAATATCCCTGAGCTGGGCCTTCATCTGTTCGTTTACTGCATAGTCGTCCGGCAGCATCACAGGTGATCTAAGCTCCTGCTCAATGCTGTCATCAAGAGAAGTGGTGCCTGCCTGAGCCTTCAGGTGGTCCATACATTTATTATAGGCAATAGAATATAACCAGCTGCCGACAGCCTCGCCCTTGCGGAGGGTAGGAAGCTTTTCCATAGCGGCAATAAAGGTCTCGGAGACAATATCCTCCGCTGCCTCCCTGCTGCCGGTATATTTCTTTGCAAAGAAAAACAGTCTGTCCCGGTAGCTGCTGTAAAGCGTCTCAAAGGCGGCCTTATCTCCGCCCGCCGCAGCTTCGGTGATTTGCTTTAGATCGTTATTCATCTTCATCTTCCTTTCCGTCGGCTGAGAATATGCGCTTCTCAATTATTCTTACAGACTGCTCGCCGGGCTTTTCTTCCTCTGCCATTTCCAGCAGCACCTGTAGGATCAGCTCATCAAGTGAAAGCGGCATATCCTCACCTCCTGAATTACTGACCTGCGGAAGCCTCCGCAGAGATAATTGCCATGCTGTCAATCATATTACTCTGCCCTTTAGACTGACGATCAGCATTCAGGTTACGGTCAAACTGCTCATTTCTCTCTTTTGTACAAACAATGCTTCTGATATTTGTAGGTTTTGTACAGCTTGACACTGTATCTCATTTATAGTATAATATACCCAATACCAAAAGTCAATCAATATTTCTATAACCAATAAAAAGGAGCCGGACATTATGTATAATATAGTTGAACTGCCCCCTGAGGGCTATGACCTGCTTCCCAAGGGCTGCTCTGCCCCTGCCTTTAAAAGCTTAAACTATTATTCCCGCACTGCCGGGCGGCAAACCCCTGTCATCGTGCTGCTGCCGGAGGACTACTCTGAAAGCAAAAAATACCCTGTGCTCTATATGCTTCACGGGTTCTTTGACAATCAGGGCTGGTTCACCCGCCCGGAGGTCAGGCTGCCGGAGATATATACGACCCTCCGGCGGACAGGCAAGGCCAGGGAAATGATGATTGTGCTGCCCTATATTTTTTGCAGCAAGGAGCTGCCCGCCTGCACCGGCATGAATCTGGAAAGCTGCCTTGCATACGACAATTTCATCAACGACCTTACCACCGACCTGATGCCCTTTATCAACTCCTCCTTCTCCACCGATACCTCCCGTGAGAAAACTGCCATAACCGGCTTTTCTATGGGCGGCCGTGAGGCGCTGTTTATAGGCTTTAAGCACCCGGAGCTGTTCGGATACGTGGGTGCGGCCTGCCCTGCTCCCGGCCTGGTGGAGATCGCAGATTCCCCGATGCACCCCGGCCAGATCTCAGCTGATGAAATGAGATTCGGAGAATACAAGCCTCATGCCCTGCTTATCAGCTCCTCCAAGGCGGATTGCGTTGTGGCAGACGCACCGGACACCTACCGGCAGATACTCCGGGCAAACCGGGTGCCGTTCCTCTCCCATGTGATGCAGCAGACCCTCCACGACCACACTGCCGTCAAGCCGCATTTATACAACTACCTGCAAATAGTTTTCAACTGACCCTCTGCCCGGCGGCAGCTAATACACAGCAAACAAAAAACGGAGAAAGCGCAATGCCTTCTCCGTTTAATTATTGTTTTGTCAGAGATCAAACACCATACTTAGAGGTGTTTACCTTGATACCAACGCCCATTGTTGAAGCAACAACAACGCTCTTGAGGTACTGGCCCTTTGCAGCAGCCGGCTTAGCCTTTACGATAGCGTCCAGCAGAGTGTTGAAGTTTTCTTCAAGCTTTGCAGCGCCGAAGGAAGCCTTGCCGATAGGGCAGTGAATGATGTTGGTCTTGTCCAGACGGTACTCGATCTTACCGGCCTTAGCATCGGTAACAGCCTTTGCAACGTCAGGAGTTACAGTACCGGCCTTGGGGTTCGGCATAAGGCCGCGAGGTCCGAGGACCTTACCAAGACGGCCTACAACGCCCATCATATCAGGCGATGCAACAACTACGTCGAAATCCATCCAGTTTTCCTTCATGATCTTATCAACAAGATCCT
>CADBTF010000191.1 GCA_902797485.1 uncultured Ruminococcus sp.
CATCTTTTTGGTGAATACACCGCCGAAGCGCTGCTTTGAGCGCTTATCGGAGAAATAGTCCATATCCACGCAGCACCAGGTCTGTGTATCGCAGTAGCGGTGCATCACCTCGGAGAGCTTTGAGATCTGGGTACAGGCAAGGCCACGGGCAAGATAGGAGAACATATAGGTCTCGTGGTTATCGTCCAGCATCATATCAGTGTTAAGGTCCATTACCATATCAGCGACGAGGCTCATATTTACCGGCATACACCCGCAGGACTGGGAGATCCTTGGCTTGTAGGGTATCTCAAGAACAGGCTCGCAGCCTTCACGGTCCATTAATCTCTTGGCAGCCATAGCTATGGCGACACCGGCCTCGTTGATGTCAACGGCGCAGGTGGTCAGGCGGGGAGTGTGGCATTTTTCCAGTTCTATGCCGTCAAAGCCGGTGACGATAACATCATCGGGGACCTTTAACCCATGCTCTCTGAACACTCTGCATACCTCGATAGCCATTGAGTCGTTGGCGCAGACCACTGCCTCCGGAAGCTCCTGACCGCTCTTGAACCAGCTCTCAGCAAGTGTTCTTGTGGGACCGCTCCAGAAATCGCCGTAGCCTAAGCGCCTTTCGTCAAACTCTATATTATTTTCAGCCAGCACCTTTTTAAAGCGGGCCACTCTCTCCTCAGAGAAGCGGTTGCCCTTCATGCCGGCCACCAGATTGATGCGCCTGCATTTATGCTCCCGGATAACATGGCGGATTATCTGCTCGAAGCTGTCGGCATAATTGAACACCACGCTGACGCAGTTATCTATCTGCTTGTCAACAGAGATAACAGGCAGCCCTCTGTTACGGCAGCGCTCAATGATCTTATCGGTGACGCTGTCGTTCTTTATTGATTCGGGCAGCACCGCAACAGCGTCAAGCAGGTCGTTGTCTATGAGGCTGAAGATGCCTGCTTCGCCGTCGGCAAAGGCGTTCTTTCTGTACATATCGGTGAAGGTGCTGAAAAGCAGCACCTTGATCCCGAGGGCAGCAGTATTTCTGACAATGGACTGCACCAGTTCGGTGACATTTTCCTGCTGTATACCGGCAGCGCATATACCAAGCACATTGCACTGCCTTCCGTTGCAATTTATCATCTGTAATTATCCTTTATCTAAGTATATTAAAAGCCAAGCTGTTCCTTAACCAGCACTACCTTGATCCTGCTCTTTTTGCGCTGGAAGCCCGTCACCACATAGCTGCAGCATATCCTGCCGTCGCAGCGGCAGCCGGAGGGCATATCTCCGCCGCCCTTGACAGACACACACTCGCCCAGCCCGGCGCAGGGAGTGTCTAAATTCAGCCTGTCGGCATTAGGGGGGGCAGCGTGGTACTTGACCCTCTTTATGGCCTCGCCGATATTGCGGACCACCTTATTATAGCCCGCAACCACGATCACCGACTTTGGCCCGAAGGTCAGGGCAGCCACACGGTTGCCGTTGCCGTCAACGTTATAGAGCTCGCCGTTTTCGGTGACGGCGTTGGAGGAGGTCAGGTACACATCAGCGGAGAAGGCTTTGCGGTAGATCTCCTCCACCTCGTCTCTGTCGGCAGCCTTGGAGCGGTCAAGAAAATTATATTTTCCGCTGCTCATCAGGGCCAGCACGCCGCTTTCTCTGAGAGTTTCCGAGCCGCCGCAGGTGATGGTATCATTCTCCTGCATGAGGCTTTCCACCAGCTTGACGGCCTCCTCAGAGCTTTCAGCGATATAAGCGTCGATATTATTTTTTCTAAGGGCTTCGGCAGTGCGCTCAAGCCTTCGGGCAACAGTTCTGAGCATTATTTCGTTCACGTCGATCACTCCATTCATAAATTTGGATAAAGCTGCATAAATTTTATCAGTGATATTTTACACCTATTATATAATATCACAATAACATACCATTCGTCAAGAGGAAATTTTATAAAGTATAAACATAATGTGCATTGAAAAGATCGGGGGCATCTATATGAACGACATCAACGGCAGCCACAGCCTTATACTGGAAAACCGCTCACGTCTTGAGCTGACGGGCGTGACAGATGTGGATAGGTTTGACGAGCAGGAGATAGCGCTTTTTACCCAGCTGGGAGAGCTTACCATTAAGGGCACCGGGCTGCATATCAATGAAATGAGCGTCGGCAGCGGGAAGCTGTCGGTAGAGGGGGATATAACAGCTCTTATCTACGGCGACAAGGACAGAAAAAAGAAGCTTACCCTTTTCGGCAAGCTGGTGAAGTGAGGTGCCGCCGTTGCTGCTTGCAGATGAGCAAAGCCTCCCCATGCGGGTGCCCTTTGCCTTTGACTATGAGACCTTTGCGCTGGCCTGCCTGCTGGGGCTTATACTTGGGGCGGGCTATGAGGCGGTGAGGGGGCTGAGAAAAGGCTTCAGGCTGGGGCGGGTCATGGAGGGAGTGCTGGACTTTTTTTACACCCTGCTTTTCTTTTTCGGATATTTTATCCTCTCAGTGGCAAGGACAGGCAGCATGAGAGCCTTTACTCTTGCTGCTATGGTCATGGGCCTTGCGGCAGAGCGTTTTACTCTTGGGAGGCTGCTCATGCCTGCTTTTTCTCAAATATTTAGTATCATATATTTAATCTATGATAAAAGCCTTGGCAGGCTGATTGCAAAAATGTCACAAAAATGTCATATCGTATTTGTGCATATTAAATCTAAATTTAGAAATTTTAAAAAAATCAGTAAAAAGGTCTTGAAAGTATAAACGGTTTGTAGTATAATATATTCGTGTCAGTAGGCTCGGTCATGACAGATGCTAAAGTGAAGGGAAGTGCTGATAGTGGCTGAAAACAAAGAGCTTGCCCGTGAAGAACGCCCCCATAGATTCGGCCGCTTTATAGCCTATGCTGCGGTGTTCTGTCTGGTGGTATATGCCATTTTCAATATCATCTCTCAGCAGGCGCAGATCGCAGAGCTCAAAAAGCAGAGGCAGGATCTGTCTGAGCAGATCACAGCTCAGGAGCAGCGCAACGATGAATACACCCGTCTGCTCAGAGCAGGCGACGAGGCTGAGTATATGGAAAGAATAGCTATCGAACAGCTTGGCTATGCTTATCCGGGCGAAAGGCGCTTTTATATCGTCGAGAAAAATGACGACAGCAAGAAGTAAGAGAAAGATAGCAAGAGAGGAAAAAGAAGATCAATGCAGCTTGAGGTTGGAAAAATTTACGAAGGCAAGGTAACAGGCATTACTAAATTCGGAGCTTTTGTGGAGCTCGACAAGGACACTACCGGTATGGTACATATCTCTGAGGTAGCCAACACCTTTGTCAACGACATCAAAGATCATTTGTCTGAGGGGCAGACAGTAAAGGTAAAGGTCCTGTCTGTAGGGGAGGATAAGAAAATAAGCCTCTCTATCAAAAAGGCTTTGCCGGCTCCCGAAAAGAAGCCCTTTGAGAAAAAGCCCTTTGATAAAAAGCCCTTTGACAGGCGCCAGTCTGCGCCCAAGCCCCGGGCAAGATATGAGCGCCCTGAGCCGCAGGATTTCACAAAGAATCCCCCGCCGGTCTATGACCCTAACGAGGGCGTGCGTGATGCCGGCTTTGAGGATATGCTGAGCCGCTTCAAGGCCAGCAGCGAGGAGCGCATCTCTGATTTGAAGCACGTTATGGACGGCAAGAGACGCAACACCTCCAGAAGAAAATAATGACAAAGATCTGCCGCTTTTCGGCCCTGACTGAAAAGCGGCCTTTGCTGTTTAAGGAGCTTAAAATGAAACGTATCATCACTATAGCGGCCCTGGCGCTTGTGCCGCTGCTGCTGTTGTGCTCCTGCGCCTTCGGCGTAAAGGACGTGGAGGGCGGTGAGCTGATAAAGAAGGCCAGAGCTGCCTACAAGGAGCTTAACAGCGCAAAGGTGCTTATGACAAACACTGCCACCGGTGAGGTCGAGCAGGAGTTTGTGTTCAAATATGACGAGAAGGATATTTTACTTTTCTCATATAAGGGCAAGAGCGAGAAAAGCGAATATGCCCAGTACAACAACGGCGCCGAGATGTTCACATACGAAAACGGCGAGCTCACCTACAAAATGAAGGGTGAGGAGGGCTTTGTGCTTTACACCCGTGACACCACCCACCCCCAGGCAGACGAGGGGCTGATACTTTATTCCCCTGCTGCCGTCACCGAGGCTAAGGTGAATGACGAAAACGGCATCACCCACATTCAGCACATCTATGATGCGGAAAAGATAGGAGCTCAGGCTGAAAGCGGCAAGGTGACTGCCTTTTCTGCGGACTACTATTTCAAGGGTGAGGAGCTGCTTTATTTTGTGGAGACCACTTCGGTGGAGGAAAACGGTGAAGAAAAGCAGTACGCCTATCGGGTGGACATTACCGACAAGAACTCAGTGGGCAAGGTGGAGAACACAGTCAAGCAGTATCAGCAGTAAAGAGCGAAAAAAATAGTGGATAGTCAAGGAGCCTCCTGTGGAGACCTTGACTATTCACTATTCGGTATTCAGTATTGATTTTCGCTTCCGGCAGGTGCGGTCACGCCTTGCTGGTGGCAAGAGTCCACTTCATGGGGGCGATACGCTTGGCCTTGGTATTGTCGATATACCAGTTCTGGAAAGTGGAGGACGGGTCAAAGTAGCGGTAGTCGGTCTTGCTCTTGGCCTTGTTGAAGCCGAAGCTGAAGCCGTTGTTCTTCTGCACTACTGCCCCGATACGGTTGTGGTCACGCTCGTAGTCGAGTATCTGCTTGGCGGTGATGATGTCGGAATCGCAGACATTATAGATGCCGTCATATCTGCCGGAGGGGACAGCGATTATTCCTTTGATAAAGTCGATCAGGTTGTAGAGGCAGCAGAAGGTGAAACCGTAGTTGCCGTCGTTGAAAAAGTAGCCCACATCGTCCTTTGGGTCATAGACCTTGTCTCTGAGGTTCTGGGTGTATTCAGAGGTATAGATAGGGGCAACTCTGGCAATGACCGGCACACAGTCAGACTTTTTGAAGGCCTTGCCCAGATATTTCTCACTGGTGAGCTTGAGGTCTGCGTAATTGGTGCTGCCCTTTTCGGAGGTGGTCTCTCTTACAGGCTCACGGCCTTTCTGCGGGCCGTACACCTGAGTGGTGGAGAGCAGGATAAAATTCTTTACGCCGAATTTATCCGCAGCCTCATAAATGAACTTGTCTGTTGCTTTGCTTCGCTTCAATTCAGTGTCCGTGATATATGAATCGAGGTCGTTATCGACAGAATTGGCAAGATGTACGATCGTGTCAATATCATTTGAGGAGATCATATTTGTGATGGTATCTTTATCAGACGGTTCGCACTGGACAAAGGAATAATTCGGGTCAATACCTATCTGGCCGTTAGGGGTGCTGTCAGTTCCGAAGACCTTGTGCTTCTTGGTGAGCAGAGCATCAACCAGCCTCATTCCGATAAAACCGCTTGCGCCTGTTACAAGTACCGATGCCATATTCTTCAACTCCTTCCAAATATTTTGTGTATTCTTTTATAGCATATATATTATACCATAAAAAGTTCATAAAGAAAAGACTTTTGTGTTCATTTGATGAAAAGTTTTATTTTCTTTCTAATTTTACTTGCTTAATTTTGTGTATTGTGTTAAAATTAAGATTGTAAACAGCGGTGTAAGTATGACTAACATCAAGCTTATGTCTGCTTTAAAATAGTTTCATATTGTGAGGGATCATTTTGGTTTATACCGAGCTGTTATTCTTTTTAGGGGTACTGCCCGTTTCGGTGCTGCTCTCTTTTCTGGACCGCAGTGCAGAATATAAAAATCTTATACTTATTATCACATCTGCGGCATTTATCAGCTGGGGCAAGCCCATGTGGTGCCTGCTGTTTTTCCTCACCACCGTTTCGGAGTATCTCATAGGCTTAGGCATAGGCGCTCTGAGAGATAAAAGCCGCCCGGCAGCGGGCCTGCTGCTGTTTGTGGACCTGGCTGTCAATATCGCTGTGTTCCTTCTGCTGGCACAGAGCACGCTCTTTTCAGAGGGGAGCATCTTCCGCATCAAGGAGGCATACATTCCCATTGGAGCTGCATGGTACACTGCCAAGGGCTTCTCCTACAGCTTTGATGTTTTCACCGGGCGCTGCAAGGCGGAAAAGAACATCTTCTGCCTGCTGACCTATATGGTTTCATATCATTTCATTATGGCGGGGCCGGTTGCCCGCTACGGGGACATTGAGCCCCAGCTCCGCAGGAGAGCCATAACCGGGAAAAAGCTCAGCGACGGCCTTGACCGCTTTATCATCGGCCTTGGCAAGGCGGTGATCTTAGCCCCCTGCTTCGGAAAGATCATGACCGCCGGGCTTGAGCATAATGACATGACCCTTGCAGGCAGCTGGATAGGTATGCTGGCGTTTCTGGCGCAGTGCTGGTTCGGCTTCACCGGCCTTTGCGATATGGCAAAGGGCCTTGGCCTGCTGAACGGCTTTGAATATGAGGACAATTACCGGGACCTTTCCACCGGGAATATGCTGGGGGGGTTCGTCAGGAGCGCCAACACCAGCTTTATAAAACTGACGGAAGATTTCTTTAGGCTCTTTACCCGGGGCAATGCTTTCTTCGGGGCGGTGTGCAGCCTGATCGGCTGTGTATGTGTGGCACTGTGGTACAATGTCAGCAAGACCTATGCTGCGGTGGGTATCGCACTGGGAACTGTGCTCATGATCGAGCGGCTTATCCCGGAGGAGGGAAAGAAGAGGATACCTCAGCTGTTTAAGATAGTCTATGTATTTCTGCTGGGGCTGCTGATCCTCGGCGGGCTGCGCTTCACGACAGTTAACGGCTACAAGGAATGGCTGTTCTCGCTGTTCGGCTCCGGAAACGAGTATATCCTCACCAAGGCTTTGAAGCAGGTGCTTCTGGAAAATATGTTCCTTGTGATATTGAGCTTCTGCTATGTGTGCGTGCCGGTAAAGAAGCTTATTTCCGGCTTGGTCAGGAAGATCGAGCAGGGCTCTGTTCAGGGGCTTGCGGTCATGAGGATCGGCAGAACGGTGCTGACCGCCTGTGTGCTGCTGATGTGTGTTATAGAGCTGGCAGCACAGAGAGTTGCTTAAAGGAGGGGTGACCTTGGAAAAGTATACTGATGTAGACCTGAGCGGTTACAGAGAAGCTGAAGAAATGCCGGAGGAGTGCCCCGAGAGTGAGGAGGCTCTGGAGGAGATCAGCGAGAGATCGGAGAATGAAAAGTTTACATTTATCAATGCTGTGATATTGGGAGTTGTGGTACTGGCCTGCGCTGCGTATTTCATTTCCATGACCAGCTCCAAGCGCTACGGCGACGAGGGGAACAAGTTCTCTGTGGAGCGGCTCACCAACGGAAAATATACGGCAGAGATCAGCAAGCGGTATTACAGCTCTATCGCCTACCCGGAGGGGATAAAGAACCTGGCAGAAAAGCTGAGGCTTTTCTACGGCCTGACCGAGGAAGAACGTGAGACAGACCTGACACCTGAGGAAACCAAGCCCGCAGAACCTGTTACGGTAAGCGAGACCACAGGAGCTCAGGGCGGCCACCAGGAGAAGGAAGTCACAACTGCCGCAGATGATGACAAAAAAGAGGACGGCGAAAAGACCAAGGCCTCCAGCACCACTGCGGAAAAATACAGCACTTATTTTTACCATACCACTACCTTGCCCGACGATTCCGACGAGGACAGCGAGGGTGAGGAGACCACTACCACCAACAACGACAAACCGAATGTCAGTGCGACCACCACCGAAAAGCAGACAGAGCGTGTCACCAAGGCCGCCACCGACAGCTCCGAGCAGTCAGGCGAATCCTCAGAATCAGGCGGAGAGCCGGTCGTTTCAGACTCCGGTGCCGGCGGTGACAGCAGTTCTTCCAGTCCGGACCAGCAGGCGGCAGGACAATGACCCAGCGTGAGAGCAACCCCTTTTCCGCCTCGGAGGACAACAAGCGATACCTGACCTACAGCTACTACCTGAAAAAGCGCTTTGGCTGCAAGGTGTTCAAGGTGCCGCTGAATATTGATCTGGGCTGCCCCAACCGGGACGGCACCAAGGGAACAGGCGGGTGCATCTTCTGCTCTGCAAAGTACAGCGGCGATTTTGCCGGAGACCCCTGCCGTGACATAGAGCGCCAGTTCAATGACATTCGGGCACGAATGCACAAAAAGTGGCCGGAGGGGAAATATATCCCCTATTTTCAGGCGGGCTCCAACACCTACGCAGATGCGGAGTTTTTAAGGCCCATGTTTGAGAGAGCGGCGGGCTTTGAGAATGCGGTAGGGTTATCCATAGCCACCCGCCCCGATTGTATAGATGAGGCCAAGGCGGATATGCTCTTTGAGCTCTCCCGGAGGACCTACCTGACGGTGGAGCTGGGGCTGCAAAGCATACACGACAGGACAGCGTCGATCTGCAACCGCTGCCACACCTATGAGGATTTTCTTTACGGTGCCGGGCTTTTGAAGCAGAGGGGCATCAATATCTGTGTGCATATCATCAACGGCCTGCCCGGAGAGAGCAGGGAAATGATGACAGAGACTGCTGAGACTGTGGGTCAGCTGGGTATCCATGGGATAAAGATACATCTGCTCCATGTTCTGCGGGGAACGGCTTTAGCTGAAATGTATGAGCGAGGTGAGGCCCCTGCCATGACTATGGAGGATTATGTTCAGGTGGTCTGTGACCAGATAGAGCGTATTCCGGAAGATGTGATAATCGAGCGGGTCACCGGTGACGGCGCCCGCAGTGAGCTGATAGCTCCCCTTTGGAGCCTGAAAAAATTCTGCGTGATGAATGAGATCGACAAGGAGCTTTACCGGCGGGGAAGCTTTCAGGGAGCGGCACTCCGCTGGCGGTAAATGAATATATTATGATCCTGGAGGAATGGATATGAAAAAGAGTATGACTTTGAGCTATGAGGTAGGGGAGGGGCTGTATCTCAATATTACCAACAAATGCCCCTGCAACTGCACCTTCTGCCTCAGAAACAACGGCGACGGAGCCTATGGCTCTGACCCGCTCTGGCTGGAGCATCAGCCGACTGCTGAGGAGATCATTGAGGACCTGAAGCACAGAGACCTGGACAGCTACAAGCAGATAGTGTTCTGCGGCTACGGTGAGCCCACCTGCGAGCTGGAAATCATCAAGGAGGTCTCGGCCTACCTGCGCTCGGTGACCAAAACACCTATCCGCATCAACTCCAACGGCCTTTCTGACCTTATCAACAAGCGCAATACCGCACCGGAGTTCAAGGGCGTCTGCGACGTTATTTCCATCAGCCTTAATTCCTCCACCAGCGAGGGATATCATGCTGTGACCCGCCCCTCCTTCAAGGGTGTGGACTGCTTTGAGGCAATGCTCACCTTTGCCAAGAACGTCAAGGAGTATGTGCCTGATGTGGTGCTGACGGTGGTTGACATCATAGGTGAGGAGGAGGTCGAGCGCTCACGTCAGGTGGCGGAGAGCATCGGTGTGAGACTGAGAGTCAGAGAATATATTCCCGACTAAGGAGCCGTATTATGGAAAAAGCATTTCAGAAAAACCTTATAAGCATAGAGCCCTACACTGCCGGAGAGCAGCCCAAGAGCGCTGACATTATCAAGCTTAACGCCAACGAAAACCCTTACCCGCCCTCACCGGAGGTGCAGAAGGCTTTAGCAGAGTTTGACACAGGCATATTGAAGCTCTACCCGCCTATGGACGCTGCACCCCTCAGGCAGGCAGTGGCGGACTATTACGGCCTTGACCGCAGCTGTGTGTTTGCGGGCAACGGCTCTGACGATGTGCTGGCAGCAGCCTTCCGGGCCTTTTTTAATTCCGGCAGGCCGATACTTTATCCGGATATTACATATTCGTTTTATCCCGTCTGGTGTGAGCTTCTGAAGATACCCTATGAGACTATCCCCGTTGACGGGGAGTTCAGGGTCCATGTGGAGGATTATTTCAAGGACAACGGCGGAGTTGTGCTGCCGAACCCCAATGCTCCCACCACCATAGGCCTTGAAGCGGAGCCCATAGAGGAGCTTCTTCGCCACAACCGGGACAGCATCGTTATCATAGATGAGGCTTATGCAGATTTCAGCGAGGTCAGCTGTGTGCCCCTTATCAGGAAATATGACAACCTTGTTATCACACAGACCTTCTCAAAGTCACGCTCCTTAGCGGGCTTGAGAGTGGCTGCCGCAATGGCAGACCCATATCTTATCAGCTATCTTGACGCCGTCAAGGATTCCTACAACTCCTACCCCATGGACGCAGTGGCTATCAGCGCCGGTGCAGCTGCAATGCGTGACAGAGAATACTTTGAGCAGGTCCGCCGGAGGATAATCGCCACCCGTGAGAAAACTGCGGCACGTCTGCGGGAGCTGGGCTTTATATTGCCTGACAGCTCTGCGAACTTTTTGTTTGCCACTCACCCAAGGCACACAGCCGAGGAGATATACAGCTATCTGCGGGAGCGGGGCATTTATATCCGCTATTTCCGCAAGCCAAGGATAGACAACCACCTGCGCATAACCGTTGGCACTGAGGAGCAGATGGACAAGCTCATAGAAGCGCTGGAGGAGCTGCTTTCAAAATGATGATCGGCAGCTGAAAGCTGCTGCTGACCGTCTGTTATCAGAAAAAAGAGGGGGGTCAAATTGAAAAAGCGGATATTTGATATTATACAGATCGGCTACAAGGGCGATCTGCCGAGCCGGATATTTGATATATTCATTTCCGTTGTCATTATCCTGAATATTCTGGCCATGACCCTTTCCACCTTTGACACCCTTGCACCTGCCGGGCCGCTGTTTGAGACTGTAGAGCTTGTGACGGTGGTGGTGTTCAGCATAGAGTATATCCTGCGTATCTGGACGGCAGACCTGCTTTATCCGGGGCGCTCGGCCATAGGCTCCCGCATAAGGTTCTTATTCTCCTATGACGGTGTTATCGACCTGCTCACCATAATGCCCTTCTATTTCCTCTCCGGCTTCATAGTGTTCAGAATGCTGCGGGTGGTGCGGATATTCAGGCTTTTCAAGATCAACTCCCAGCTGGACAGCTTCAACATCATCACCAGTGTTTTAAAAGAGAAGCGCAATCAGATAATCTCATCAGTGTTTATAATCCTGATACTCATGCTGGCCTCCTCTATCGGAATGTATTCAGCGGAGCACGCTGCCCAGCCTGAGGTGTTTGAGAACGCCTTTTCAGGGATATGGTGGAGCATTTCCACACTGATGACAGTTGGCTACGGCGACATTTACCCGATAACCGTTGTCGGGAAGATCATGGCGATCTTTACGGCACTGCTGGGGGTCGGTGTGGTGGCTATCCCGACAGGTATCATCAGCGCCGGATTTGTGGAGCAGTACCAGAAAAGCGAGCACTCTGACCGCAAATACCGTGATCTTTCCCGTATAGGGGAGCTGCTTGCTGACAAGGAGAGCGGGTTTATAGGGGTGGCGGTGTCCGAGCTGAACCGAAGCTACGGCTTCCGGGTGCTTGTGATAATCCGTAATGAGCTGACGATAGTTGCCTCCGACAACGTTAAGATCTCCGAGGGAGACATTCTTGTGGTGGAGACAGAAAAACTGATAACTGAGAAATAAAATTAACCGCACCGTCTGAGCATTTCAGGTCTCAACCGGTGCGGTCTTATTATGCGTATTTTTGGTTTAGTCCTTGGGGGTGAGCTTGACTGCGATATGCAGCTCGTCAAGCTGCTTTTCGTCAACTGTTGAGGGGCATTCGCTCATAAGCTCGCTGGCGTTCTGTACCTTCGGGAAGGCCACAACATCACGCAGGCTGTCAGCGCCGCAGAGTATCATTGAGATGCGGTCAAGGCCGATACCCATGCCTCCGTGAGGCGGTGCGGCATAGCGGTAGGCATCAACCAAGAAGCCGAACTTGGCCTCGATCTCCTCGTCTGTCATGCCCAGAGCCTCGAACATCTTCTGCTGGAGCTCGTAGTCGGTGATACGCATGGAGCCGCTGGAAAGCTCGGTGCCGTTAAGTACTAAGTCCCAAGCCTTGGCACGGACATTTGCAGGGTCTGTGTCAAGATAGTCAAGGCACTCCTCCATAGGCATGGTGAAGGGGTGGTGGGCGGCTACCCAGGCATCATTATCCTCGTCATACTCAAAGAAGGGCATTTCGGTTATCCACAGCAGGTTATACTTGCTTTCGTCGATAACTCCCAGACGCTTGCCGCAGATAAGTCTTATAGCACCCAGTGTGGGCAGCACGACTTTGTTTTTATCCGCACAGATGAGCACCAGGTCTCCCTGCTTGGCTCCTACGGCCCCGCAGATCTTTTCAAGATCGCCCTCGCCCAGGAATTTCTTGAAGGAGCAGTTTGGCTCGTCAGCCCAGCGAATGTAGGCCAGGCCCTTGGCCCCAATGCCCTTGGCGTGCTCGATCAGCTTGTCTATCTCCTTGCGGGTGTAGGTGGCTGCGCCGTTCTCCACATTTATAGCACGGACAGAGCCGCCGGCGGCAAGAGCATCTTTGAATACTGCAAAGTCTATATCCTTCACAGTCTCGGAAATATCCTGTATCTCAAAGCCGAAGCGGGTGTCGGGCTTGTCGGAGCCGTAGCGGTCCATGGCGTCCTTAAAGGTCAGGCGGGGCAGCGGCAGGGTGATGTCAATGCCCTTGATCTCCTTGAAAAGGCGCTGCATATAGCCCTCAACGCACTGTTGGATATCCTCGGCATCAACGAAGGACATTTCAAAGTCAACCTGTGTGAACTCCGGCTGGCGGTCAGCACGGAGGTCCTCGTCACGGAAGCAGCGGGCCAGCTGAACATAGCGGTCGTAGCCGGAGATCATCAGCAGCTGCTTGTAGATCTGCGGAGACTGGGGCAGAGCATAGAACTTGCCCTCATGTATACGGGAGGGCACAAGGTAGTCACGGGCACCCTCGGGTGTGGATTTCATCATCATCGGGGTCTCGATCTCAAGGAAGCCGTTTTCATAGAAATACTCTCTTGTGACCTTGGCGATCTTGTGGCGGGTGATGAGGTTCTGCTGAAGGCGGGGGTTTCTCAGGTCAAGGTAGCGGTATTTCAGCTTCAGCTCGTCACGCACGTTGTCAGAGTTGGTGACCTCAAAGGGGGTGGTCTCCGCCTTGGAGAGTATTTTCAGCTCGCTTACGAATATTTCAAGGTGGCCGGTGGGAAGCTTGTCATTCTTGCTCTCACGCTCAACGACGGTTCCCTTAGCCATGAGCACATACTCGCCTCTGACCTGCTCGGCCTTTTCAAAAACGGCTGGGTCGGTCTTGTCGTTAAAGAGCAGCTGCACAACTCCTGTGCGGTCCCGCAGGACGATAAATATAACTCCGCCCTTGTTTCTCACTCTCTCCACGAAGCCGCAAACTACAGCCTCGCTGCCGATCTCGCTTACCTCGCCGCAGTAAACGGTCCGGCGCATATTTCCCATAGTGTCAAGTTTCATTGGTTTTCCTCTTTCCTGTTTGTATTTATGAGCATAGCTCTGAGTTACTGATCATTATAATATCTGTCCGTCAGCTGTCATACCGTTTCACTGCAATGTCAAATCTTTTCCCCTGCCGTGAGGAGTAGAGGTCTCTGACATAGATGTGGTCAAGGCCGTCAAGCTTGTAGTCGTCAATATGGACCTCAACGGTACACTCGCTTCCGGGCGGGACATAGCTGATTATTGTGTGCTTTCCGCAGATGCGCAGCTCCTCGAACTCATTTCTGACGTCGTTGTAGATGCTCTTGCCGTCCTCGTCTGTGATATAGAGGGAGGCATAGGTGTTAGGGTCGGCGCTGTTGTTGCGTATGACCGCCCGGAACACTCTGTCCATTCTTTCCTCGTCATAGCGTATCTCCTCAAAGGAGAGCACCTCGTTGCTTTCAGAGTGCATGGTGTCAAGAATGGCGTTGCTCTCGGTCTTCACCTGCACAAAGATAAATGCGGCCACAGCTGCCACAGCTAAAATAAGTGCCGGACCGAAAAAGCGGTAGAGCTTTTTGAGCAGCTCAAAGATGATCTCGATAACGACTGTCATAGTTTTGGATCCTCCTTCAGCTTGAACTCATAGCGCATCTCAACGCTCTTATCTCTGTCAAAAGATGAGGTCTGCCGGAACATCAGTATCGTGTGCTCCTTCTCAGACATGGGTGCTGCTAAAAGCACTCTATGGCGGCTGCTGACGCTGTGTGGGGTGGAGAAGATGCCCTCGGAATAATCGCTGGCGTAAAACTCATCCTCACTCATGCCGGTGAGCTCCATGATGTCGTATTTGTCAAGGGAGCGGACGGTGCAGCCTCCGGCAGTCTGCAAGTAGGCATTGGAGAGCCTTACGCTTATAGGGGAACCCTGGTCCTCATAGTCCAGCTCGATTATTTTAAAATCCCCCTCGACCTTGTCTTGCAGGTCATCTCTGACCTTGCAGCCCAGCACTCTTACAGACACAGACACCGGGTCGCTCCCGCCGACAAGCACGATGCTGTCTCCGGCCTTATGCTGCTCTCTGTGGATATCGGTTGTATCACGCCGGGCAGCGAAATAATCTGCTCTGCTTCTGTAGTGAAAATTCCCCCAGACGAATATCCCGGCTATAACAGCCAGCATCAGGACGCAAAGAGGTATCTGCACCTTTCTGCTCCGCAGGGGAGAGCGTTTCTGCTGACGCCGCAGACGCTCGTTAAGGTAGCTCCTTAAAACCTCACTGACATTGCCCCCCTGAACTTTGTCATTATCCTGAGCCTCTGCAAGCTGGGTATCGCTGGCGTGCATTCCGCAGTAGGGGCAGATGCCCTCTTTGCGGAGAGGGTCATATTTCTTGCCGCAGGTGGTGCAGATGATCTTCACAGCTTATTCCTCCAATGAATCATCAGGTCTGTCAGCGGGGGGAAGGTTCTCGATAAAGGCTCGTATTATCGGTTTTTTGTTATCCCAGAACATTATGAAGGCTCCCGCAGCCCATACCGCAGCAAAGGCTCCTGCGGCTGCAAACTCCCGCATACCTGCTGACATCAGCACTATCAGCAGTATCACCACTGTCCACACAGCTGCGAAGATGTAGGTGTAAAGGGGCTTTCGGAAGGAGCCGGTTATCAGCGAGCCCTTTTCGGTCTCTACGATCTTCCCGAAGAAGCCTGTAGAGCCGCCGTCACGCTTTTTGGCCTGATGATGGAACAGCTCAAAGCGGTCGGCAGCGGTGCGGCAGCCGTAGAAGCAGCTCTCGAACTTGTGAGCCCGCATGAATCTTCCCTGAGACATGATGTTCAGGGTAGGGCGGTGCTCAGTGAGCTCACGGTCAAGCTTGCGGGCCAGGCGCTTGGGTGAGAGGGAGGTCTCATACCGGAAGCTGACCGGAAATATCCCCAGCATCAGCTTACGGTGTTTTTATCCGGGTACTCGGCGGGGTTGAAGACTCTGTCGTTAATCTTGATCTCTCCGCCGATGTTGGTGTTCACGAACATACCGTAGATAGTGCCGCAGTTTTTGCAGCGGTACTGGTGCAGGAACTTTCTATTGCCGTTGGTGTTGCCGGTGAGGATAGCGGCGGCTGGGTAGTTCTGGTAGACGATCTCCAGTATGCCTAATTCCACCATGCTGGAAAATGTATCCAGGCAAAGCACATATTCCTCCGGCTTATCGATTTCTATCAGCGGGATACTCTCGCATTTTTCACATCTCATGCTGCTGCCTCCTTATTCCTCGTTGTTCTCCGAGAAGGCCTCCACGAATTTGCGGAAGTCGTCATCGGTGGTGAGCATATGCTGGTAATACTGGGCGCCGAAATCGTCCAGCAGGTCTTTTTCCAGGGAAATATCCGTCTGCTCGCCGGTAGTCATATTTTTAAGCTTGGCGCTGCCGCTTTCAAGCTCGCTGTCTCCAAGGACGATAACATATTTAGCATCTATTTTGTCAGCATATTTCATCTGAGCCTTCAGCCCGCGGCCCACAAGGTCATACTCCACGAAGAAGCCTTCCTCCCGCATACGGGAGGCAATCTCAACTGCTTTCTGCGCCGCAGCCTCCCCCATAGATGCAAGATATACGTCGCAGGTTTTCTGCTCGATAAAATCGCAGCCCTGACTTTCCATAGTGAGCAGCAGCCTTTCGAGGCCCATTCCGAAGCCAAGGGCAGGGGTGGGCTTGCCGCCGAGGGATTCGATGAGGCCGTCGTATCTGCCGCCTCCGCAGACGGTCCCCTGAGAGCCGATGTCGTTGGAGATAAACTCAAAGACGGTCCTGGTGTAGTAGTCAAGCCCTCTGACGATTCGGGGGTTTATCACATAGTCGATACCCATAGTGGTAAGGTTCTTTTTAAGCCCCTCAAAATGAGCGGAGCAATCCTCGCAGAGGTAGTCCAGGATCACCGGAGCGTCCTTTGCTATGGCTTGATCTTCTTCACTCTTGCAGTCCAGCAGGCGGAGGGGGTTTTTATCGAGCCTTTCCTGACAGGTAGAGCAGAGCTCGGCACGGTGCGGCTCGAAGTAGGCTTTCAGGGCCTCTCTGTATCTGGCACGGCATTCAGGGCAGCCGATAGAATTGATATTCAGGGTAAGGTTGCCGATGCCCAGCCTGTCAAACACGCTGTGAGCCAGTGCGATAACATCTGCGTCGGCGGCAGGGGAGGGAGCTCCCAGCAGCTCGCAGCCGAACTGGTGAAACTCTCTGAGGCGGCCCTTTTGGGCTTTCTCGTGCCTGAAGCAGGAGAGGGTGTAGAACACTTTCTGTGGCAGTCCGTCGTTGAGGACGCCGTTTTCGATCACTGCACGGATAGTTCCGGCAGTGCCCTCCGGTCTCAGGGTATAGGTCTTATCTCCTGATGAGGAAACGGTGTACATTTCCTTTTGAACCACATCGGTAGTATCACCCACCGAGCGCACAAAGAGACCGGTCTCCTCAAAGGTAGGTATCCTGATCTCCTTAAAGCCGAACTGCTCGGCGGTTTCTCTCACTACAGCTTCGACGGTATGCCATTTATACACCTCGCTGGGAACAACGTCCTGGGTGCCGTTAGGTCTTTTGATATTAACTGCCATATACTTTCGCTTCCTTTCTTTTATAGCCTTTAGTGCATCTATTCTATTATAACTCATATCTCGGCTGTAATCAACATTATTTTATTAACTTGCAATAGCCTGCAGGTATATTGCCGAAAATAAAAACACTGCCGCCCCGGACAAGGGACGACAGTGATCGTGATACCACCCTAATTGCAGAGTATTCGCTCTGCCGCTTATCTTCTCTTTAACGCAGAGGCTGCGTGCCGCCTTTATCAGCGGCAGGCTCAGAGGTGTCCTTCCCCGCCCTTGGCGGACGCTTTCACCGAACCGTCCTCGCTTTTTCGCCTTTGAGCCAGCTACTCTCCTCGTCGAAGCCTTTGAAATATAAAATTATTAAGCTGCCTTATGACGGATTTACGATCTCTCTCCAATCCAGATCGCCCCGTTCAAGGGCATGGATAAGAGCCTCAGCGGTGGCGATGTTGGTCGCAATAGGAATATTGTGTACATCGCAGAGCCTTAAAAGGTCAACGTCCTTGGGCTCGTTGGGTTTTGCTGAGATCGGGTCTCTGAAAAACAGCAAAATATCTATTTCATTGCAGGAGATCCGTGCGGCTATCTGCTCGCCGCCGCCCTGAGAGCCGCTCAGGTAGCGCTGGATCCTGAGGCCGGTGGCCTCTCCTACCATCTTGCCTGTTGTGCCTGTTGCGCAAAGGGTGTGTTTACTTAATATTCCGCAGTAAGCAATGCAGAACTGCACCATAAGCTCCTTCTTGGAGTCATGTGCGATCAGTGCTATATTCAACTATAACGCCCCCTTAAAACTTGGTGATACGAGCTATTTACATTTTAAGCGAAAGCGGGATATGCTCTCCCTTGATCCTTCTGGAAATAGCTGAGAATGCTAAGAAGCCCATAGAGCTTGAGGAAAGCGGAGCGCCCTTGCCTGTAGCAAGCGGGATAGCGCTGTCCTCCGGGATAACTCCCAGCAGCTGCACGCCGACGGTGTCGATAATGGCGTCAAGGTCGTCCATTTCGTCGAACTCGAAGATCCTCTTATTGGCCTTGTTGATGAGCAGGCGCTGCTTCTGATTGCCTCTCTTATAGAATTCGTCGGACATCATTCTTGCGTCACGCACGCAGACAGGGTCAGGCGTGGTAACGATAAGTATAAGGTCGGAATTCGTAACAATGTCGAAAACGGAGTTGTTGATACCGGCGGAGGTGTCGATAATGATATACTCAAAGTATTTCTTCATCTCGCTGGTGATCTTCTCGATGTCCTCGGTCTTTAACTGAACGAACGGGTCAGACGGCGCACACAGCACGCTCAGGTTAGATGCGAGCTTAACGGTCGTGGTGGCCTTGTAAACATCACAGGTCCCGGCAATAACATCGCCCAGATCGTAGGTGATAGCGCCCTGCATACCAAGCATGATATCCATACATCTGAGGCCGAAATCCAGCTCGATGATAAGGGTCCTGTTGCCCTGCTTTGCAAGAGCATATCCGAGGCAGGCACTGATAGAGGATTTTCCAGTTCCTCCCTTGCCCGAGGTTACCGCAATGATCTTTGACATAGTATATGATTGCCCCTTTCGTGATACCGTTTTATAAGAGCCCTGGCCTGAAAACGGTACTGAATATTCAAAGCTTTGCTGATACGCCCGCCGCAGAAAACTGTCACCAAAACATAATTTGCCCTATGGCGAGCATTACCTACTTATTATTTTACCACATTATTTTCAAATGTCAAAGCCAAATTAGCAAAAAAGACTAAAATCGTTAAATCAACTTAATTTTAACCTGTTTTATTAGTTATATTGCACAACAAACATACGCCTTCCGAAAACGTTTAAGTGCCAAAATATTAACCTGCTATTACGAAGCATTATTTTGGACATATAAGGCATAAAAATGAGCCCCTGAATAACCGGGATCAGTGGCTCTTTCGTTATCATTTATCAACAAAGCTCGGCGGCGGAACATCTTTTTCGCTGATGTGGCTGTGGGCTTTGTCCTTTTCAGCTTTGGTAGCTTGCAGGTAGCTTGCTTCAAGGGCTGCCGGCGGCACTGCTCTGGCGGGGTCGGCTATGAAGGCTGCGCACAGAGAGGAGGCCCTTTGCAGCCTGTTTGCTGCCGGTGCTGTCAGAACATTGTCATTCCCGCTGAAATAGAGCTGCTTGATCTCAAGGCAGCGGTCTCCGGTGAGCATCACCGGCCGGGAGAGGTCAAGTGAGGTGAAATATTCAGCTTCATTGATGACCTTATCCTCTGCGAGAGGGGTCATGCTGCCTGCCTTGCTTTCGTAGCAGCCCACATAAACTATCTGCGGGCGGGCATACATGACCGGTACTATCCTCCCCTGAAAGCCAGCGGCACCGTAAGCCAGCGCCTCCAGGGTCGAGACTGCGGCGCACTTTAGGTTCGGCGCTCCCATGACAATGCCCTTCACCGCAGCAATGCCGATCCTGAGCCCCGTATAGGAGCCCGGCCCTGCTGCGCATACGACTGCATCAAGGCCCTTCAGCTCCAGGCCGCAGTCGGACAGCAGCTCCTGCACCATTGGCAGGATTATTTGCGAGTGGGTCAGTTTGGTGTAAAGTGTTTTTTCGGCAAGCAGCCTGCCCTCGCTCATAAGAGCAGCAGAGGCCACCTTGCCGGAGGTATCAATTCCCAAGGTCAGCAAATCGTTCATCTCCGTTGATCGTTATTTTTCTGGTGCTGTCGTCTATACGCTCGATGCTTATGCGGACGGTCTCCGGCGGCAGAGCGTCTGATATGTTCTCGCTCCATTCCACAGCCAGGGCGGTGCCTTCGTCCATGTAGTCAAAGAAGCCGGTGGTCTCAAGGTCAGCGCCGGAGGTGATGCGGTACATATCAAAGTGGCAGAGATCGACCCTGCCGCCCCGGTATTCGTTCACCAGTGCAAAGGTGGGGCTGGTGACATCGTCCTCAAGGCCCATGCCTATGGCTATGCCTCTTGTCATAGTGGTCTTTCCGGCTCCGAGGCCGCCGATGTAGGCAAGGCAGTCTCCGCCTCGTATCTGTTCTCCTATTTTTTTGCCGAGGGCGATAGTCTCGGCGGGGGAGTGGGTCAGGTAGGTGTAATTCATATTATCTTCCTATTCCGTAATTTAACAGCAGGTCTACCATTCGTCCGTAGCTTTTTTTGCCGTCTGCCACGCCGTTCATTTTCAGCGAGGCCTCCATAGCAGCATCTGATACAGCCGCAACGGTCTTTGATGGGAGCAGCCCCTCATCACTTTCCTGCACGCTCTGCCAGTAATCGGCGTTGCCGTTTATGTCCACCACAGTCTCCATAGAGAGGGCGGAATAAACCCGGCCTATCTCATCGTCAGAGCAGTTTTCCCTTACCTCCGAGAGCACATATTTAAGCGCTCTCAGGTAGCCGCTGTAGCGGTACTCGATATTATCGCTTCTGTCGCAGGCAAGGAAGGCGATAAAATTGGCCTCGTCCTCCAGCATGAAGCCCTTGGTGTGGGCAAGCTCATGGCAGACGGTGTCCGGCAGGTTGGAGGGGTACATTTCCCGGTTGTAGTTAGCCTCCCATGAGAACGGGAAATATATGCCCATTAAATACTGCTGGCTCATAAAGAATGAATTGATGATGGACTTGGGAGTAACATAGAAGCCTTGCAGCTGCGGGAACTCCTCGCCAAGAGCGGCCATAGCCTCCTTAGCGGTCTGGTCAAGATCGGCTGTGAGGATAAAGGTACCGTCCTCGGAGCGCTTGACCTGCTTGGAAAGCTCGTTGGTGGTGGCAGTCAGGTAGTCGCAGAGCTGTACAAGCTCTGCGTTGGTATGCTCTGCGTTGGGTATGCCGTAGGTCTCACCGAAGGTGGAGCGGTGATAGAGCACAAAGCAGTTGAGGGTCTCGGTCAGGACAATATAGGCGATTATCCAGATATAAACAAGCCCGTAGATCTTCAGAACCAGCCGCCGCCTGCCTTTAAGCACAATGAGCAGCACTATGAGTGATGGGGGCGTCAGCAGCACGATCAGGACAGCTGCTATTATCATGAATTCTCCCAGTGAAAAGGGCAGCAGGGCTATCGGCCTGCCGAAGGCGTTCATCCAGATGGGGAAGATATTCGCCCCGTACCAGTCGCAGAAGCCTTTTGACAGCCAGGCTATGATATTCAGCAGTATGCAGCTGCCGAAGATGATAAGCAGCGCTGTGCGGTTTTTGTTCAGCTTGATCCTCATAGTTTCGCCTCGCTGTATGAAAGGGCTTCTCCGTCGGTGTCTGATACTGTGATATGTATATTCAGGCCCTCAAGGGTCTGCGCAGTGGGGGTGGTGTCACTGAATGAGCGCATACGCAGGGTGGTGACACAGTATGTACTCCTGAACATGGGAATGCTGCCGGAGAAATAGCAGTTACCGTCGTCAGAGGAGACTGTTACGGAAATAAGCTCATCAGAAAGGTTGCGGGCGTACATCAGCAGGTCGGGGCCGCTTTCGGTGTCTTCGGCCTTGATAAGCCAAAGCTCGCAGAGGGCATCGGAATAAACCAGCCTTGCGTCCTCCGGCGGGTCAGGCCTTATGAGCTTATCGCTGTAGGCCAGCTTCACAGCACTGGTGGAGCCTATGTAGGAGGTCTCGTCATAATGGCCGTCGTCATAGTTCACCTCAAACCACATGGTAACGTCAGTGACTTCCGGTGTCAGCTCATAGAGGTCGCTGTAGCACATGACCAGCACATATTCTTCTGTCATGGCCTTGACGGTGTCTAAGCAGGAGAAGGGAACTGTCGCTCCGTTGACTGCTCCCACAGGGCTGAGCCGTATCTGCTTCTGAAGCTTGTTCTGGCAGCGGAAAGCAAAGCACCAGACCTTTTCACCGGCATACTCTCTCTCGAAGCCGAAAAGATATTCCAGCAGAACATTACCGTCCTCACAGCTTTTGGTGCTGCCATCCAGTACATCGGGCATCTCTGTTATGCCGTCGCCGTCAAGCACCTCGGCTCTGTACTCTGAAAGATCTCCGGCATACTGCATAGTCTCTGGCACAGTCACCTCCGGGCGGCCCTCCCTTGGCAGGGTGAGCGTTATTGTATCGGTGGTGAACAGCACCGGAAGGCTGTCGGTATATACTTCATTATAGTAGAATTCGAGCGGAAAACCCGTAAGGGAAAAGGTGATGCTGTCAAGGTCGGCAGCAGAAATGGTGCTGTTGCCGGTGTAGGCACGCATCATAATGCTGCTGCTGCACTTAGCGGGAATAAAGCAGCGGACAGATGCAGTGTAGTCCTCATGGTCGCAGACTGTTTCTCCGGATAATAAGTAAATATCCTTGTCGGTGAGGTTTTCGGCGTAAAGCTCTATCCTCACGGTATTGCTGCTGTCACGGTAGGTGGCCTGTTTAAAGCCCAGCTTGAAATTCTCGTCAGAGTAAAGCACCTTGTAGAGCTGCTTGGGCTGCAGGGTGATCTTATCTGAGAGGGTCAGCTCAATGGTGTCGGAGAGGCTGCCGGTTATCATTTCGCTTGAATCATCAGTCAGGAACAGTCTGGCCGAGAGCTTGCATATCCCGGGGGCACTGAAAGAAAAATCAGTTTTGGCATTTGCCGGGAGCTCCTGATCAACGCTGATGTTACTCAGCGCAGCGCCGTCCGCAGCCACATATACAGACCTGAGCCTGTAATCCTTGCCGGTGGTGTTTTCGGCTGTGAGATCCAGCTGATTCTTGGCGAAGCCCAGCACGCTGATCTTAACACCGCTGCTTTCGTATATGACCTGGCTGTCTGCGGCGTTTTCCTGACCGCCGGTCTTTATCCCGACTATTGAGCTCTTCTCCTGACTGGAGGTGCTGTCGGCATTGCCCTTTCCGGTCTTGGGCATATCAAGTGAGCAGCCGCAGAGCATTGCAGCTATCAGCAGCGGCAGCAGGATCATCAAGCGTTTCAATGTACAGCCCCCCTTTGCGATCTATTTGCACTACTTATATATTACCATTCCGGAACGGATTTGTCAACATCACAGCCTTCCAATTTATAGCAGAATAAAAAACACCTCCGCCGTGCAGCAGGCAGAGGTGAAAGGTATATCGGTCATCAGTCAAAGGAGCTTTTGCGCCATTCGGAAGGGGTCTGACCCGTTATCTGCTTGAACTGTCTTGAAAAATGGACAGTATTGCTGTAGCCGCAGGCAAAGGACACTTCCTCGATAGTCATATCCGTAAAGGAGAGCTCATGCTTGGCCTGCTCTATGCGGGAGCAGATAACATCTCTGTTGCAGGTGACGCCGAAGGCCTTTTTATAGAGCATATGCAGATATGGCTCGCTGACATTCAGCTGGGCCGCCATTCTTGAAACGCTCCAATCCTCCTCCGGGGCGGAATAGATGCGGCTTCTCAGGTCAATGAGCTCACGGTAATGGGCTATGCCTGCAAGCTCGCTCCCGTGCTGTTCAGCAAAGACCTCTGTGAGCAGGGCCTTGATAAGGTAGCCGGCGGTCTGCATATTATTGGTGCGGAAATAGCAGTCGGCAAGGAGCTTGAAATACTGAGAGACATCGACGCTCTCCCCGATGAATACCGGCATATCGTATTTTACCCCGGTGCCTGCTGCCCAGCTGGGGGGGCAGTCGAACTGCACCCAGTCGTTTACATAATCGCCGTCCAGGGCGCTGTAGTGCTGGGGGGTGTGCTTGTTGTAGATGATAAAGGTATTTGGCTCAACGTGGCGGGAGATACCGTTTATGATAAACTCCGCCTTGGTTTTTACAAACAGCATCAGGTAGCCGTCGTAGCCTCTGGGCCGGTCATAGACGAAGCTTGGGTCGTGGCGGCAGCCGCAGCCCATTCTGTGAATACTAAACACCGACCCTCACCTCTGCTTTTTCTTTTTGGCCTTTTTTTCAGCGTCCTCGGCGGCCTTGGCTCTGATGTGGTCTGCCTTGCCGGAGAGGTATTCTGCCTGATGTGCCTCCTCCTCCGGGGTCATCTCTCCGACGAAAACAGTTTCGCCGTAGCGGCTGCGGCGGGCGAGAAGCAGCAGTACAACTCCTATCAGTATAAGCCCGAAGGAAACAGATACCTGCACTACCAGAAGCGTCAGATCAAGCTCCGTCAGCACCATGCTCGACATTACCATTTCCCAGTCGCCGGGGTTTACGCCCTGAGCATCAAAATGGGCCTTTATCATAGCCAGCTGGTCATCGTTGAGCTCCCTGGCCTTTGAAAGAAAGCGTATGGAGTTTCCGGCCTGCTTTTCGGTCTGGTTCAGGTAGCTCCTGGTGCTTGTGCAGAGCTGATCGAAAGCATCAAGGTCACTGCGGGCTTCAATGGTGAGATAGCCGCCGTTGCCGCTGATAAGATAAAGCTTGGTATCCGCCTTGGAGATCGGAATGGCGAACAGCCGCCTGCTGTCCTCATAGGAGCCGAGATCGGCAATGATGTATTTTATCTCGCCGTCGCATATCTCGCCGGATTCATAGGCACCGAAGTTTTTATCCTCCATATCCACCTTGCGGAATACCATATTAAAGCAATCGCCTGCGACAAATGCAAACAGCACAAGCCCGATGATAACGCAGAGCACTCCGGGGCCAAGGGCCTTTTTCACACTAAACACCTCTTTGCAGCAAAATCTCCCGGTCAGTCCGGGCCAATAGTATTTAGTATATTATATCAAATAATTCCCGGTATGTCAATTATAATTTCAATTCATATGTGCAGTTACTGTAACAAAGCATCAGAAAGCTGTGTCCCGTCCCATGCTTGCCGCAGCATCGTGGAGCCGTCGGGTGATGTCCGGCAGGGGGTTGTCGGGGTTGTTTTCCTCAAAGACCCCAAAGGGGATACTGGTAAAGACCACATAGATATAAGGCCCGCTCTCGCTGAATATTATGCCCGCATCATTGGCAGCGCACTCGTCGTTGTAGGGGTCGCCGTCGGTGAGGTAGGCGGGAATGGGAGCGGTGGGGTCATAGCTTACCTCGTCATCGGCTGCGCCGCACTCCCAGCCGGCCTTGCTCCATACCACGCAGCTCCCGCCGTAGATGGCATTTCCCGCCGAGCCTATGGAATAGCGGTATAGTGAGGAAAGCTGCTGACCGGTCTCGGAGACTGACAAAAATTTGTAGAGCCTGCCGAAAAGCCTCAGCATATCCAGCGGCGGCATCACAGGGTATGCCTGATATGCTATGTTCCCTGACACGCCTGCTTCGTCGCACCACTGGCTGAGGGCGCTGACGCCGTAGGTGCTCCGCAGGTATTCGTAGTCGTAGTTTGAGGAATAGACAAGGGTGTCGTGTATGGCTTCATACTCGCTGTAAAGCAGCTCCGGGCGGCTTTCAATCAGTGAGCCGATAAAGGCCGCCTTGATAACGCTCTGGGTGCAGCTTGCTGTATTGGCACCGCAGCTTACGCCGGAGGCAGTGTTCACGTCATAGAGAATAAATGAGGCTCTGCCGCTGATGCTCGCAAGGCTTTGGAAGCTGTCAGTCAGAGCTTGAAGCGCTTCCTCAGAGGGCTTGGCGCTGCCAAAGCAGACGGGGGCATAGCCGGTGTCAAGGCTCTGGACGGCAGCGGCGGCGCTGTTTATCCCGGCGGTCACGTCAATGGGGGCGTTCTCCGGCTGGGAGCTTTCAGGTTCTGCGGTGGTCTCGGCGGCAGCCTCGGTCTCTGTGGCAGAAGTGACTTCGGCAGAAGCAGCAGTAGTTTCTGTGGTTTGCTGAGTAACGGTCTCAGTGCCGGCGGCGGTGCCAGTGCTTGCAGCAGAAGCACTGCCGGATCTCATATCAGAAGCGCAGCCCGTCAGCGCAAGCAGTGCAGCGGCGGCAGCGATAACAGCTTTTTTCATAAAGCAGCTCTCCTTTCAAGAAATCCATTATACCAATCCTACCATAAATTTACTTAAAAATCAAGAGGGTCCTAAGCGCGGACGGCGCAGTGCCGCCTTTTGGGAGATAGCTCAGGAGGCGTATTTTGTGTAACGGCGGGGTCGGAGCTGGGCGAGGGGTATGGATAGTGTTATTGCTTAAAAATCAACTGTGTCCTTAGC
>CADBTF010000192.1 GCA_902797485.1 uncultured Ruminococcus sp.
CGAGCCAGCTCATTTACTGCATTTGTTGCAAGGTCCTTGCCGCCGAATTCAAAGAGGTGGACCTCACCGGTAGAAATATCGGCAAGGCACATAGAGGCCTCTTTGCCTTTGGCATAAAAGGCAGATATGTAATTATTTGATGTCTCGTCAAGCAGGCTGCTTTCGATCAGGGTGCCGGGAGTTACAACTCTGATCACTTCCCTCGGCACCAGCCCCTTGCACTCGGCAGGGTCGGCAGTCTGCTCGCAGATAGCCACCATGTAGCCCTTTTCCACCAGCCTTTTAAGGTATATCTCGCAGGCATGATAGGGCACTCCGCACATGGGCGCTTTCTCCTCCAGGCCGCAGTCACGGCCGGTGAGGGTGAGCTCCAGATCTCTGGAAGCGGCTATAGCGTCATCAAAAAACATCTCATAAAAATCTCCAAGCCGGTAAAACAAAATGTGCTTGCGGTATTTCATCTTGGTATCGAAATACTGCTTCATCATCGGAGACAGCTTGGAAACGTCAACGTCCTTTAAAAGTAACATTGCTTTCTCCTGTTCTATTTCAGATCATCAGCCGCAGCCGCCGCAGGTCGAGCAGCTTCCGCCGCAGCCGGAGGGTGCCTTATCGGGGCAGGTCATAGGGTCTCCGCCGTTGGTGGCTATAGAGATAATAAAATTCACTGAATTTATAAGCTCGTCAAGGCCGGCCTTTGCTTCGTTATAAGCGATCATGTTAGGCATAGCCATGATCTCGTCATACACAGCCTTGATATCGTTTTCAAGGGATACAAGCTTATCTGCATCTCTTGCGGATTCGTCCTTGTGGAGCTCGGAGGAGAGCTCCATTCTCATGGTGTTGAACTCACCGATCTTGCTTTGAAGCTCCTTGTCGGTATCAGAGACTTTGGTAGCCTCCTGAAATCTGATATATTTCTCGTCCTGCTGGATAGCAAGACCAAGCTGTCTTGCGGTATCGATCGCACTCATAAATAATTCTCCATTCTGTCAGTTATTTATTATATCGCCCATAAGAGCCCAGTTCATAGCCTTATTGATCTTCACATCAACAAACTGCCCTATAAGCGACTTATCACCTAAAAATTCAACGATAACAGCCTCATTGTTCTTGCCGGTCAGGTAGCCATCGCCTGTTCTGCCCTCTGCTTCCGCAAGCACCCGGCAGGTCCTGCCCACAAAGCGTTTCAGCCACTCGCTTGAGGTCTCTCTCTGTTCAAGCAGAAGCTCTCTGAGCCACAGGCCCTTCTGTTTATCGGATATACCGTCAGGAAGCTGAGCAGCCTTAGTACCGCTTCTTCTGGAATAGACGAATGAGTAGATATTATCGTACCTCACTTTTTTGATAATATCTTTAGTCATGCAGAATTCCTCATAGGTCTCCCCGGGAAAGCCAACGATCAGGTCAGTGGTAAAGGAAAACTCAGGATCTCTGCTCCTTGCATAATCAACTATCTGAAGATACTTTTCAACTGTATAGCTTCTGTTCATCGCCCTCAGGATCCTGTCAGAGCCGGACTGGACAGGCAGATGCAGATGCTTGCAGATCTTACAGCTGTCAAGGATAGTGTCGATAAGCTCCTTTGAAGCGTCCTTGGGGTGGGAGCTCATAAAACGGACTCTGAAATCCCCTTCTATCCCGTCGATAGCCCTCAGCAGTGCAGGAAAGCCATAGCTGTAGGAATTGACATTCTGGCCCAGCAGGGTGATCTCCTTATACCCCTGAGAGACAAGCTCCCTGACCTCACTTATAACAGATTCAGGTGCCCGGCTTCTTTCTCTGCCCCGGACAAAGGGAACGATACAGTAGGTGCAGAAATTATTGCAGCCGTACATTATAGGTACAAAGGCCTGAAATTTATTCTCACGCAGCTGGACGAATTCCTCGTCAATATCGGTGGGGCGCTCGCTCTGATCAAATATTCTTTTCTTATTGCACAGCACCTCATAGAGAAATGTGTAAAGCTCATTGTAAGCAAAGGTGCCGAACACAAGATCGACCTGCTTGTAGCTCTCTTTGATCTTCTCTGCAACGTGCTCCAGCTGAGCCATGCAGCCGCAGATACCGATGACAAGCTCAGGCTTCTGCTTTTTGAGCTTTTTCAGATCACCGAGCTTGCCAAAAACTCTGTCCTCTGCATTTTCTCTGACGGCGCAGGTGTTAAGGATTATCAGGTCGGCAGACTCTATGTTTTTAGTGAAGCCGTAGCCCACTGCTGCGAGCCTTCCCATAATGCGCTCCCCGTCTGAGACATTTTGCTGGCAGCCATAGGAATGAACATAAGCAAGAGGCGAATGCCCATGCACAGCGATATAAGCGGCGGCATGATCCAGCAGATAGCCCTTAGCGGCCTCAGCCTCAGTAATTGCCTTATCTATAACTGTCAACTCCTTTGCGAAAGATCAATATATAGTATCAAAGCAAAAGCCTCAATACATTCCCTATAATTATACCTCTTTTACATTAATTTGTCAATAGCGGCATAAACAAAAAGAACGGCCGATCGCTCAGCCGTTCCCGGTAGTCATTTTAGCCCCAATACTGGTTATAGAAGCAGGCATATCCGCCCCAAGGAAGAGCAACGCTATAGCTAACCTTGCTGCTGTTTACCTTGTAGCTGGTAGTGCGCCACCAGAAGATGGAGAAATTGTTGTTGATGCCCTTATATGCAGCCTTGCAGTAAAGAGCACCGTAGCACGCAAGCTTTACCTTCTCAGGCACCTTATTGTAGGTAACGCCTCTGTAAGTAAGAGCCTGCTCGGAGATATATCCGCCGCTCTTATAAAGAACGTCCTGAATGGAATTATATCTCTTGAAATAAGGAGTCCAGATCGGGTGATTTGTGTACTTTGCGTAGGTGTAAGCGTTAGCGATGCAGTCAGCTGCATAAACTATAGGCTTATCCCAGATGTCACCCTGCATACCGCCTACCTCATGGGTAACGACCTTGCAGATAGCCTCCCAGCCTCTCTGGTCGTAATCCATTCTTGCAGTCTTGATAGTTACAACTGAGGAGAAGGAGCTCTTTGAAAGACCGTTTACAGATCTTACCTTGAACTTGTAGTTTGTGCATCTGTCAAGGCCTGTAACTGTGCAGGAAGAAGCGGTAGTTGTCATATACTTTGTATAGGAGGTATATTTGCCGCCCTGGATATAGAGCTCATATTTCTGAGCGTTCTTGACATCGGACCAATCAACTACGATCGTGTTGGTCTGCTTATTATATGGGTGAGTAGCTGCGCTGTCATACTTATACTCAGGTGTGATAACAGGAGCAGTTACTGTCTTTACTAACGGAATGTAAAGTACTGCCGAAGCATTGAGATCCGGGCCGATAAAGGTGAATATCATCATAACTGTCAATAATGCAGAGAATAATCTTATCAAACCTTTACCTCTTGAAATCGTTTCACTCTTCGTACTGTTCATAATGATCTGGCTAATGGTTCAGGGCAATGAACCGCCAACACACTTCCTTTCGTTAATCAGCTTATTAAAAGCTTATTCAAATTTTAAGAGTTTATGTACAGTTTTGTAATCATTGAACTAAATAGGTTACAAAGCTGTAACAATCAACAACGTAATTGTAACACATTTGAATCCATTTGTCAAGCCATTTTTTGGGAATTCTTTTTTGAGTGGTTACAAATTGTAATATTTTTGACTTAAAATCATATTTTTTCTAACCTCTGCATAGTATATTATCGACGATTTGCACAAGTTTCAAGTGCGTTATAAGGCAAAATTGTACAAATTTCGACAAATATTGATTCTGACGGAAAGAGGTAGGACGAAATGAACAAATATTTCCCCGAAGGCGAAGGACTTAAAACCCCCGATAATACGCGGTTTACAGCCACTATAGACGGTATGCTGGAGGCACTGAAAGGGGGTAAGATCCTTGAAGGAATTGCAGCCATGTGTACCCCCGAACATGATGTAATTGTTGACCTTCCATGCGGTACAGGGATAATCAGACGTGAGGAGGGAGCACTGGGGATAGCTGAGGGGATCACCAAGGATATTGCATTATTGTCAAAGGTTGGAAAGCCAATTTGTTTCAAAATTGTTACAATAGATCAGAACTCTTTGCAGCCAAAATTCATTCTCTCAAGAAAAGCTGCCCAGGAGGAATGTATGCAAAGCTATATCGGCAAGCTTGTTCCGGGAGATGTTATCCCCGCAAAAGTAACGCACCTTGAAAAATTCGGCTGCTTTGTAGACATAGGCTGCGGTATCCCATCTCTTATCCCGATAGATCTCATCTCTGTTTCAAGGATAAACCACCCGGCTGACAGGTTTTACAACGGGCAGAACATCTTTGTTGCGATCAAAGGCAGAGACAGGGATCGGATTCTTCTCTCTCACAAGGAGCTTCTCGGGAGCTGGCAGCAAAACGCTGAAAACTTTTCAGTCGGTCAGACAGTCACCGGCATAGTGCGCTCGATCGAAGATTACGGAATATTTATTGAGCTTGCGCCTAATCTTGCAGGCTTGGCAGAGCTGCGTGAAAACGTCTTTCCCGGACAGACAGCCAGCGCATTCATCAAAGCGATAATTCCTGACAAAATGAAGGTAAAGCTCATAATAGTAGATGCCTTTGAAAGCAGCTTATCAAGGCCAAGGCTTGGCTACTACATAACCGGCGGGCACATTGACAGGTGGGTATACTCTGTTCCGGAGGCAGCCAAAAGGATAGAAACAGTTTTTTGAGCACAAAAAAGCTGCCGGTAGTCTCCCCGGCAGCTGAATGTTATTTTTTGCCCTTGATCGCTTCCCAATATTTTTTGGCAAGCTGTTCATTTTTGTTATCTCCGAACTCATAATACTTTTTGTTCTTGAGGGTATCCGGCAGGTATTGCTGTTCCACCCAATGCTTGGGGTAATCGTGGGGATAAAGATAATGCTGCCCCTTGACCGCTGCACCCTCACCGTCCAGATGTTTGTTTTGCAGGTGGCGTGGGAAATCCATAGCCCCTCCCCGTCTGACATCAGCAAGGGCGGAATCCATAGCTAAATAGGCACTGTTGGATTTTGGAGAGGTGGCAAGCAGGATAACTGCCTCGGCAAGGGGAATCCTCGCCTCCGGGAGGCCCAGCTGCATTGCAGCTTCCACACATGACTTGACTATAGTTATAGCCTGCGGATAAGCAAGGCCCACGTCCTCGCAGGCGATCACAAGAAGCCGGCGTGACAGTGAGATTATATCCCCTGCTTCTATCAGCCGGGCGGCATAGTGTATCGCAGCGTTCTCGTCGCTGCCACGGATAGACTTTTGCAGAGCTGACAAAATATCGTAATGCTGGTCGCCGTCACGGTCATAGTGCATATTGCTGCGCTGTGTAAGGAGCTTGACAGCTTCCAGCCGAACAGTCAGCGACTGGCCGTCATTGTCAGCGGACAAGGTGCAGAGCTCAACAGTGTTGATAGACTTTCTGACGTCTCCGCCGCAGCCGGAGGCGATATACTCGCAGACACCCGGTTCCAGCCTGAGCTTCAGGCCAAGGTCATCAGCGCTCAGCTGAAAGGCCCGCTTGATAGCCGGAAGTATCTGCTGAGAAGTCAGCGGCTTGAACTCAAAAACCGTTGATCGGCTGATAATAGCATTATACACATAAAAATACGGGTTCTCGGTGGTGGAGGAGATCAGAGTGATCTTTCCGTTTTCGATATACTCCAGAAGCGACTGCTGCTGCTTCTTATTAAGATACTGTATCTCGTCAAGGTAGAGCAGTATACCGCCGATGCCGCTCAAGGATTCTGTCTCTGCGACTATTTGCTTGATGTCGTTGATAGAAGCCGAGGTGCCGTTGAGCTTGTGCATAGTCATATGAGCGTTCTCAGCGATTATTCTGGCGACGGTGGTCTTGCCGATCCCTGCCGAGCCGTAGAATATCATATTAGGTATGCGTCCGCTTTCGATTATCCTGCGCAGGGGCTTATCCGGTGCCAGCAAATGCTCCTGACCGACGACGTCGTCAAGAGTTTTCGGGCGTATTTTTTCCGCAAGCGGAATACTCATATTATTTCTCCTTAATCAAACACATTCTGAATATCCGGCAGCCTGAGCTCATAGGCCCGGCTGTTGATCTTTTTAAGCAGGAAGGTCTTGGCAATCAGAATAGCAGGTCTGCACTTGACATTCTGCATACCCAGCACATGGCGGTAAATAACAAACTGATCGTTGCCAAGCTTCATAACGATATAATGCGAGCACTCAAAGGTACCTCTGACGATATTATCAGAGGCGATAAAATTCCACAGTTCATTATAGATCGTGCCGTTTACTTCTTCCAAAATAAATTCCTCTAAAAGCTCCATGATTAAAGCACCCCCTATTAATAAGAGTATAGCACATAGTTTTACAAATTTCAACAATATACGAAGAAAATTTTATATGCAAAAAACAGCCCGCCGAAAAACGACGGGCTTAAACTGTATCTGGAAATTATTCGTAGAGAGGATATTTCTTGCAGATGCCGTTTACAAGCTCTCTTGCCTTTTCCTTGTTTGCTTCAAAGTCAGCAGCGGTCAGGTAGATAGCCTCAGCGATAACGTCCATATCCTCCTCAACAAGACCTCTGGTGGTAACAGCAGGAGTACCGATACGGACACCGCTGGTCACGAAGGGCTTTTCAGGGTCATTGGGGATAGCGTTCTTATTGACAGTGATGTAGACCTCGTCAAGGTCATTCTGGAGCTTCTTTCCGGTGATCTTGAAGGGGCGCAGGTCAGCAAGCATCAGGTGGTTGTCTGTGCCGCCGGATACCAGGTCAAAGCCCTTATCAAGCAGGCC
>CADBTF010000193.1 GCA_902797485.1 uncultured Ruminococcus sp.
ACTTTAGTCAGGATATTATTTATTCTTTTAGCGGTGGCACATACAAAGCTGTAATTGTCAAATACTTCTTTATCGCCACCGCGCTTTTGCGCAGCAGCTCTTTTAAATGTCTGTATCCTATTATCTTATTTGATCTGATCGGCGGGGATAAGGCTGTAGTCGAACATTACCTCTGAGTGATTGTCCCAGATCAGCTGCTTGTCTATCAGTTCGCCGGAGGCTTTGTTGAAGGTGTTCTTGTAGATCTTTGACACCCTGTAATACTTGTCTCCCTCCCGCTGGAAATGGTGGCCCTCCTCTGAGATGCTGAACTTGTAGGGGAAAGGCTTCTCGCTTCTCAGCTCGCCGTAAAGCTGACCGTCCTTGCACCAGATGCAGAGCTGTATATCCTGATCGGTGTTGTTGCGGAAGCGGAAATCTATGTAGTTGTAATATACTGAGGTGCCGGCGCTCATGGGAACTCGCTTTTCGCCGTCAGGGGCAAGGGCGTCGGAGTGGGTGTGGAATTCTGTGACCTCCAGGGGGCTGTCCAGCACCAGCAGATGAATGGTGTTGCTGAGGTTGCAAAGGCCTCCGCCGAGGCCGGGCACCAGCTTGTTCTGATTGATGATCCTGCCGTCCTTGTAGCCCTGCTTTTTTGAAATGGAGCCGACGGTCTTCCAGAAGGAGAAGGTCTCTCCCGGGTGAATGATAAGCCCATTCATGCGCCCGCCTGCAAGCCTGATGTTCACAGCCTTGTTCTCCTGAAGCACCGGGTCAATGCCGGGGCCCACCTTGATTATCCTGTTCTGGTGAGCTGCCACAAGGCATGGCAGCTTTTTATTCTTGCGTTCCCTGGCGAATTTAACGCCGCTTTTCAGGTCACGCACCTTTTTGATGCACTTTTCTTTTATCTCGGAAATTGCATAGGGTATTGGCCCAAGGTCGCAGAAATTCTTTCCTTTTAAAAGACGCATTTTCTTAGTTCTCCTTGATAATATTATCCCCCAGGCGGTGAGTGTATTTTCCTCTGCGCCGGTACAGCATCAAAACGAGCTTTTCGATATATCTCTTTTTTCCTATTTTTGTCTCTCCCGGAACGGTTATGTAATGCACAAGTATGTTCGGTATCCCCAGTCTGTTGGCGCCGAGGATATCTGAAAACATCTGGTCGCCTATGCAGACTGTCCTGGCCTTTTTCATTCTGAGCACTGCCAGAGCTTTTTTGTACCCCTCCGGCGAGGGCTTGTCTGCGTCGCATATATATGGGGTGTCGATGCTTTTGATAAATCTCTCCACCCGGCTTTTTTCGTTGTCCGAAAGCAGCACTGTTTTAAAGCCTATCTCATGCAGCCGGACAAAAAGTGCGTCCACCTCCGGTGTTGAATCCTCATTGTGGTGGACAAGCGTATTATCAATATCAAATATCAATCCCCGGAAGCCGTTATCGTAAAGCGCCTGATAGTCAATATCAAAGACGCTCATGGCATATTCGTAAGGGTAAAGGTGTTTAAGCATGGCTCATGACCTCAAACCGCAACTGCGGTCTTTTCAAGATGCTCGCAGACCTTGTCGATCTGCTCTGCAAAGCTTCCGTCGAACTTGTTCTCAAAGAATGCGGAGCCGATAGTAAAGGCCCAGGGTGAAACGTCAATTATCTCGTCCAGCCGCTCATAGCTGTTTACACTTCCTGCAAGGCACACGGGAGCCTCCACTTCTTTTACAAAGCGCCTGATAAGCTCATGGGCATCACCTGTATATCTGTAGGCAAGAAGATCAAAGCCGTAGACGCCCTTGGCAAGGTAGCTTTTAGCCTGAGCTATCATTTTGTCTATCTCACCTTCAAGGACAGAGGGCCTGTCATAGACATCACCCACGAATGGCATATATTTGATGCCGTGCTTTTTGCAGAGCTCGTTTATTGAATCGAAATACATGGTTCCCATAAGAATATCGCAGCCGCAGTCAACGGCCATCTGCGCACCCTCAAGGCATTTTTCCTCATCGTATGCCACCACTTCAAGTACGGCTGTTTTGCCGCAGCGCTTGATCTCGGAGTAAAGCTTTTTCATCTCCGGCAGGGGGAGATCCTCCTCCTTGAAGCCCCAGTATCTGGCCTTGCAGTTCTTGCAGTCCTCAAATATCTCCGGCGCATTGGAAGCGGTTTTATCATTATAAGTCAGCATCACTATCAGCTCTGGTGTGTCAGGCATAAATATATCACCTTAATCCTAAACAGACAAAATAAATGTCAAAAATCATACTACAACAATTAATATTGTATCACAACAGCTATGTCAAGTCAAGGGATTTACTTACATTTCGTAAGATTATAAAAAATGCGACTTTTGATAAAGAAAATAATGGTTACAAATGCCTAAACGCCTTAAATAAAGCGCCTTTGAAAATGGAACATTCTGTGAACCGGAGGTTCTCTGCACCCAAATCTGAGCGATGGGGGTATTATTTAAGGAACCCGAACTATGATCTGTAAGGAGTGAGATTATGCCGAATTTATTTGAGACCAAGCCTGTCCGAAAACAGGCGGATACGACTGTGGACTGGCAGAGGCTGTATGAGGCTATGCCGGAGGAGGATCCACTGCGGGAGAAGGTGAACAAGGCTTGCAGGGCGGGCGGCAGCACAGACAAGGAAAAGCATGAGCTTCTTGAGGAAATAGAGGCTCAGGATCAGGCCAAGCCAAAAAACGGGGCTGTGGACACTGTGGTGAAGCTGCTGAAGGCAAAGGAGGCAGTTATCAAGGACTGCGTGAACCTTGAGGAGAAGAACCGCCGCTGGGCAGCCGAGTGGAATAAGCTGACCCCTGACCCTCAGAAGCTTAGAGAGATCCGGGACGGCTACATGAAGGATATTGATTCCTTGGAGGGGCATATCAGCCAGCTGGAGGGCAAGCTTGCCTTTGAGGAGGGCCATAAGGAGACCTTCATAAAGAATTCCGAACGGCAGCTTGCGTCGGCAGACCTCAGAGTGATCGAAAAAACCACCAAGTCCGGTCAGGAGACCATGAAGCTCGGAGAAATGGTCCGTGACATGGTGAACGGCAACAGCTGGGCTGCCTTCATGGAGGAGAGCGAAAACAAGAAAAAGAAGAAAATGGGTGAGATCGCCTACGCCTATGCGGTGTATGTGGTGAAGCTCAAGGAGCTGCAAACAGAGGCCAAGCTCCACCCGAAGGATCTGTTCGCCAAAAGGGTGGAGGAGACTGTTGAAAAGCATCTTGCTTCTCCGGAGCTGCTGCGGCATCTGAGCGAAATGGAAAACAAGGCTGTTGAGAAGCAGATCGAGCAGGTAAAGCTGGAAGCTGAAGATCAGAAGCTGAAGGATTACCGCACAGAGCTTGAAATTATCAGCAAGGCAAAGCGCCCGCTGACTGTGAGCGAGGGCAAATTCTTCAAGCAGCAGAAAAAGGCTGTGCTTGATAAGCTGGCTAAGATCATTGCTGTGCAGACTGCCGCAAGGACTATCAAGAGCATGAAGGTCTCCTTGCAGGAGATGCAGGACAGAGGCCAGGGGCAGTCAATGTCTGAGGAGGAACTCAACACTGAGATCAAGGGCCTGCTTTCAGATGATTACCTTAACAAGACTGCTGCATTTATCAAAACAAGGGACGACTTCGATGCCATAGCGAAAAGTATCACCACCAAGGAGCTTTTAGATGACATTGTCCGTAAGGCACAGACCGGTAACGCCCTGCTGGACGAGCTCCACAAGGCAGGCAAGGGGCTGATCCACAAGGGCGTCCAGAACGAAAAGGACGGCAAGCCTGTTGAAAAGAGCGGGCCGGAGCTGAATGTGCAGAAGCACTGATGAACGGAAAAGTGTAAAATATCAGGTGATGCGCAAATCCTATTGTGCAAAACCGTCAAATACACTGCGCTGTAACAGTGTGCTGTTGTCTGATTTTAACGAAAATAGTTTGCGTACCAAAATGGTAAATGACTTTTTCCCGCAAATGATGTATAATTAATATTGTACAAGCCGACAGGAAAATATATTTTTTATTTTCCTGCACCCAGACGATAAGAAGCAGGGTATTACTTATGAATGACGAAGAAATGGTCAAGACCTACAGCGATATGATCTACGGCGTGGCAATGCGCTATGTCCGCAACAGGGCGGACGCTGATGATGTTTACTCAGATGTGTTCTATCGCTATTTCCGCAGGGAGCGCAAATTTGACAGTGAGGAGCACCGCAAGGCGTGGCTCCTGAGAGTAACAGTCAATGCTGCCAAGGAGTTTCTGATGAACAGGGGCTACAGTGAGGAGCTGAACGATGATATGTTCGGCGACGAGCCGGTGTCGGCCTCCTGGGATACCAGCATTGAGGATATTCTTGCAGTCAGAGAAGCACTGAAACAGCTGGACGGAGATTACAGAGAAGTCATAGAGCTCTATTATTTCAACGGGCTTTCTACCGCTGAGATCAGTCAGACACTTCAAAGGTCTGTAAATACTGTCAAGTCACAGCTTTTGAGAGGCAGAGAAAGGTTAAAGGTCTTGCTTTCCGGGTCATGATAATTTTCTTGGAAAAGGGAGATACACATGAACGATTATCGCTTGGAAGCAGCTTTAAAGGGGCTGGGCCGATGTACGCCTAAGGCGCCGGAGGCCAGCGTGGAGGCCATGATAAAAACAGTCAGGGCGCTCAACAACGAAAAGTCCCGCAGAATGGCGGCCGCAGGAATAGCAGCCGCAGGAATGTCAGCGCCGGAGGCAGCTAAAAAGGCTGACAAGGAGAAGGAATTAACTCCCCTGATTCACATTAAAAAACCGGGAGCTAAAGTATTATAAACTAAATATTATGGAGGAAATCACAATGAAGAACACAGTAAAGAAACACATCATGCTTATGGCCGCTCGTATCATGGGCGTTATGACTATCGGTTCCGCTGCAATGCTCACTGCTTTTGCAGCTCCCGATTCCAGCTCCAAGGCTACTCTGGAGGACGTTACAAGACCTATCGAGGACCTGCTGAAAAACGTACTGAACGTACTTATCCCGCTGGTTGCAGCAGTAGGAGCTATCTTCTGCATCAGCCTGGGCCTGAAATATTCCAAGGCAGAGGAGCCTCAGGAGCGTGAGAAGGCTAAGCAGCACCTCAAGAGCGCTATCATCGGCTTTGCACTCATCTTCGTGCTCATCGTTGCTCTGAGAATTGCTACACCTTTCTTCACCGACTGGATGAACGACAACGCACCCAAGAACTGATCTCTCTGAGCTGTCTTTTTTGAGGATGATCTGAATGAAAAGACCTGTATGCGGGAGGCGCTTCCGCAGAACCAATAAGATACTTACTTCAGTGCTCTGCGCAGCCTTAGCAATGCTGACGGCGGCGCAAAGCACTGCTGCGCCTTATAAACTGGCGTATGCGGCCCAGACCGGTGATGACAGCTCCGCTGCTGACGAGGACACAAACACCGTCGGCGGGGAGGTCCTTGACGATGCGCTTGGAGAGACCATACTCTACCGGTGGGAAAAATTCAACGGCAATAACTACCCTAAGGATAACGACTGGCACCCGCTCCTTATTATCTGGGGAGCAAGCAGGAGCAAGATCATGAACCCTGCTGCGCCCGGCGATATTTACCTTGAAGACTCTCACACTGTTATTGCCGGAGCCAATTGGTTCGGCAGAGACGGAAACGGAAATTTCCCGCTTTCTCATTATAATGACGACAGATTCGGCCCCTACACCGGAACTGCTGCTAACGTTGATCCGATAGGAGCAGCAGCGTTAAAGCTCCATGATACAGCAAATTACAGTGAGATAAGGAACAACTGCACAAAGGACGTTTTCTATACCACCGGCGATTATAACTGTATGTTTGCCCGATATATGGGCATTGAAAACATAACACAGTGCCCTTATTTCACCCTTAGCCCTTCAAGCGGCCTGAATAAGGACTCTGCCTCGCCGAATATGCTGAAAAGTGACTTTGTTATCAATCTTCCCAACGGCAATGGGTATCGGGGAAGCAGTAAGGGGAGAGCAAGCGGCCAGATGAAGCTCACTGTCGGTGATGCCAGAGTGAACGGATATGAGGATATTGTCTTTCAGACGCAGAGCGACGGGCTGTGCAAGATCTTTGACTCTAACGCCGAATACTCCAACGTGCAGCTCGTCTCACAGGACGGCTACGCTATCGGTGAGGCGGATTTCAAGGGCTTAGATAAAGCTGTCAGCCAGTTCACCGCAGAGGCTGAAACAGCAGCGATCTATTTCGGCACACTCTACCGCTATTCTGCTATCAAAGAGGATACCACTATCGGCAGCGGGCAGATACTTTCTATAACAAAAAGCAAGTATCTTGATACCAAAGGCAAGGAGCAGAGCCAGGACGGCGTTCTGCTTCCTCCGGGAAAGACCCTGACTATTGAAAAGGGCGGCATACTCAGCGTTGAGGGCGACTTTATCAATAACGGTACTATTATAAATAACGGCGGCACTATACTTATCAAGAAAAACGGTACGATCTTCCCCTTCCGCAACGGCACGGGCATAGCCGAAAACGGCTGCGGCACCATCAAGTGCCTTGGCGGCGACATTATCATCAAAGAGGGCGGCGCACTCTATGCCGGCCTGAACGATGAGTTCGGCTTTTTTGTTCCGTTCAATGTGGACGAGGGCTCGACGATCATAAATCAGGGCCTGATGGTCTACGGCTCGATGCGCCTCGGAAAGGGCACAACACTTGAACTGTACGATAATTCTGTGACCCTCGGCTCGTGGTATACAACTGAGCTTGAACAGATGAACATTCCTGCTTCGTTCTTTGACAGCTTTACAGAGCAGCAAAAGAAGGATTATTATGCAACGCTTGACAAGCTCGGCATCAACTACGAATTAAATGAGTCCACCGGTGTTCTGTCTGTCATACAGATGAAACCGGCAGAGCAGGCGGATATGCTCTCTAAGTATAATGAGCAGTTCCTGAAGATCAAAAGCTTCCAGACCAATGATTCGATAGCTGTCGGCGTGATGAGAAATGCTCATCAGAAATTCGTTGTCAGCAGCAGATTTGGAGCGAGCTCGGCTGCTAAATCCTCCTCTGAGTATTCAGATGAAGAAAAGCCGCATTGGTATGTATCGGACAAGGCGAAGCAGAATGATTTTCAGAGTGATAAAACCAGTTTTGTATGGGAGAAGCTTTCGATATGAAGGAATTTTTGAGTAAGGTCCCGAAAAAGAAAATAATCCGAAATATCATAGTAGCAATAGTCCTGCAGTGCGTGGGCGGTTTTGGCGTGCGCACTTTAATGGACTATATAACCTCTCTTGGCCCGAACAAGACCTTTGAAGTCCATTGGAGCTACTTTATCAGCCCTGTTACCTGGCTTATAGGATTTGTAGCAGTCGTAGCAGTTGGAATAATCTGGCTGTTTTCAAGCAACAATCTTGACCTAATGCTGGGAACAGGCAAAGGGCTTCTCGGCAAGAACGGCAAGATAGACGTCGTAAGAGGCGGGCTTGAAAACAGCCGTTTTCTTACAGATAAGGAAAGAGATTCCTATTTTCCCGAGTACGTCTACGACGACCTGAAAAACTGCGATAAGGACGGGATACCTGTCCGGGCAGTTCTCGATAAGAACAAAAAGCTCCAGGTGAATTTTCTCTCCGGAGCCCACAGCCTTATCATAGGTGCTACCGGTTCCGGTAAGACCACCACTTTTATCAACCCGATGATCCAGCTGCTGGGGGCTACCGCCTGCGGCAGCTCCATGATAATGACAGACCCTAAGGGAGAACTTTTCTCCCTGCACTCCCAGTTTTTGAAGGACAGGGGCTATAACGTGCTGCTGCTGGACCTGCGTGATACCTATTCCTCCAGCCGCTGGAACCCCCTGGGAGATATATGGGATATGTATCAGAATTATGTTGAGACCGGCAAGGGCATTATCGCCCACAGGGACAGCATGAGCGATTATCCCGACCTGAAGCAGCCTGACGGCCCCGCCGAAAAGGGCGAGCTGTGGTTTGAGTGGCGGGGCAATGCCTATGCAGACCCTACCCACTGTCAGGACGATGTTTCAGTCAAGCGGCAGCAGATATATGACGAGATGTATGAGGACTTGAATGACCTGATCTCAGTCATCTGCCCTGTTGAGAATGAGAAGGACCCGGTCTGGGAAAAGGGCGCACGATCTATCATAATGTCCACCTGCCTGGCTATGCTGGAGGATTCTGAGGACCCACGCCTTGGCATGACCAAGGAGAAGTTCAATTTCTTCAACATAAACAAGGCCCTGACAAACTCCGAGAACGAGTTCCAGGCATTGAAGGACTATTTCAACGGCCGGAGCAAGCTCTCGCAAGCCTACACCCTTTCAAGGCAGGTGCTTTCGGCAGCGGATACCACCCTCTCCTCCTATATGTCCATTACCTTCGACAAGCTGAATATGTTCAATGACCGCGGTCTCTGCGGCCTGACCAGCGCCACAGATGTTGATGCGGCCTCCTTTGCGGAGAAGCCCACGGCGCTGTTTATGAAGATACCGGACGAAAAGGACACCCGCCACGGTCTGGCAGCAGTGTTTATCCTGTGTATGTATAAGGCGCTCATCAAGGTGGCCTCTGCAAGAGAGGACCTCTCTCTGCCGAGAAACGTTTACTTTATCCTTGATGAGTTCGGTAATATGCCGAAGATAGAAAAGTTCGATAAGATGATAACCGTAGGACGTTCCAGAAAGATCTGGTTCAATATGGTGGTCCAGTCCTATTCGCAGCTTTCAAACGTCTACGGCAACGAAGTGGCAGATATCGTAAAGTCTAACTGCGGTATGAAAATGTTTATCGGTTCCAACGACATAGGCACCTGCGAGGAGTTCTCCAAGCTCTGCGGCAATATGACCGTCAGGACCACCAGCACATCCTCTGCTATCGGCGGCAAGGAGGGCGATATAAACCTCTCCAGCCAGACACAGGTAAGACCTCTTATCTACCCCAGCGAGCTGCAGATGCTCAATAATAAGGAATCCACAGGCAACGCCATTATCGTTACCTTCGGAAATTACCCGCTTAAAACCAAATACACCCCAAGCTATAAATGCCCCTACTACAAAATGGGCACTATGGATATGGGCGAGCTCAGGAGCCATATGTTCAAGGCTAATGAGGTATACTATGACCTGGAGGAAAGAAATGAAATAGTCCTCGGTCAGACAAGCTGATAATAAACAGGAAGGAGGCTGAGTTATGTTTGCACTCAAGCTGCTGTCGGTCGCTGCGGCGTTTATCGTGTCGTCAAGCACAGTAGGCGGAGTTGATATGGACTATGAGGGCGAAGTTGATATGTACAGCGGAAGCCCTATCAACACTGAGGAAGCAGCCGAGCAGCAGACGGTCACTCTCGCAGACGGAGGGCTCTATAACAGAAGCTCTCATATGTTTATATATACAGCACCGAACAGTAATCTTTCGGTAAGCTCCAGTGTGGCAGACGGAATGATAACCACAGGCTCCGTCAGCCTTGAGCTGGAAAACAGCCTCTCGGCAAACCTTTATATTGACGGTGAGCAGGCAGAGGACGTTGATTTCAATAACATAACCAAGGCCGGGAAATATTCCCTTGTGGTGCAGGGCTCAGGAGTCGATCATCAGCTGCTTTCCTTTACCATACTCCCCAAGAAGACCGGTGCGGTGGACAGCTACAAGCTGCCGCAGGGCTTTGACCTGACGGAGCTGATAATTTCAGGCGAGACCCAGCAGATAACCAATGTGGGAACAGTTGATATGTCTCAGGACGGAGATTACAGTATTACCTACCACTGCAACCTGACAGGCGTGGATTACGGCCTTAGCGTTACTATGGACCATGTTCCTCCGTCGGTAGTGTTTGACGGAGTGACAGACGGAGCGGCCAGAGGGCCGGTGACTATCAAGGAGTATTCAAAGGAGGATACCTTTGACATACTTCTGAACGGAGAAACATACAAGTTTCCCAAGGACGAGATACTTACTCTGCCGGGAAATTACGAGATCACTGTAACAGACGATGCAGGCAATACGATAAAGGATACCTTTGAGATAAAGTTTTATCTGAACTATCAGGGAATATTCTTTGGTATAATCTTCATTGCGGTCATAGCAGCGGCGGTCGGATATATGATCTGGTCGAGAAAGAGATTGAGAGTGAGATAAATTATGGGCGGCATTGTAGACGGGCTTATTGAAAAATTGGATAATTTTCTCGGGCGCATACTGTTTTCGCTTGAGAGGGTAATATGCCTGTTTATCAGCTGGCTGCAGCAGCTTTTCAACGTATTTACAGGTATTACCGAAGCAAAATATAATAATGAGAACGAGTACCTGATAAATGTATTCTTCGGCAACAAGGTGGTAAATTCCATTTACTGGGGAATGGCTGCTATAGGCATTGTCATGGTATTTATCTTTACGATCATGGCAGTTATCAGAAAGGGCTTTGATCTGGACGAAAAGATGCGCCAGTCCCACGGGCAGATACTGCGCACCTTTATGCGCAGCATATTTATCATACTCAGCCTTTCTGTATTTATGACCATAACCATAACCTTTACCAACACCCTTATGGATTCGGTAAATGATGTGTTTACCAACGGGCGCACACTGCTGAGCGGCAGCGGGCCTATAGTGTATACTGACGAGCAGTTTGCGGCGATGTCACGAATATTCAACACTGTGGGCAACTACTCCCTTAACCCCTCCAGCAACAACAGATATAATCTGAACGCCTGCTATAACGAGATCAGGGGAAACTTGAAATATCTGGCAGATACCGGCGTCTTTGAGTATAACTACCCCACCGAGGAAAACGGCAAGAAAACAAATACCTGGCAGTCGGTTTTGCAGCAGCTGGCAATGGCAGCTGATTATAATAAGGAACAGCCTGTTGACAGCTACGAGGAGGGTATCGCAAACGCTCTGAAAAACTGCATGGACGTTCTGAAAAATGACTATAATTTCCATGCTCTTGAGGAGTTCGACGGAGTACAGCAGTACAGCAGCGACAAGGTAATGCTGGACCGTATCCTCTTTCTCTGCGGAACTATGGGCATAGGCGATAATGCAGCGGCAAAGAACGATGCTTACAACAAAAATCCAGATATGCTGGATAATGTCAGAGCGCCGTATTTCATGGGCGAAAAGAATCTTTACGACGTAGATCAGGTAAATGAGGATTTCTATATCTCATTCTCAAGAATGAATTATCTGCTGATCTATCTTGCGGGCATTGCGATAGTCGTCAATATGGCGATCATTGTGGTGAACTGCATTGTAAGAATATTCAACCTTCTGTTCTTGTATGTCATCGCTCCGCCTATCATAGCGGTTTCCCCGCTGGACGACGGCGGCAAGTTCAAGCAGTGGCTTACAGCCTTTATAGTTCAGGCCTTCTCGGTCTTTGCAACAGTTATCTCCATGAGGATATTCCTGATATTTATTCCTATAGTTATGAACCCGAGCCTGAAGCTGGTGGAAAATTCTGTTATCAGCACCATTGGCAAGCTGGTAATGATCTGGGCGGGAACGGTAGCCATTGACAAGGCTAACGGCTTGCTCACCGGTATTCTGGCAGACAGCGCAGGCTGGCAGTCCATTACAGCAGGCAGCACCGCTCAGGACGTCAAGGGCAGCACACTCGGCAGAGCAGCAAGCTCTGCTCAGAGCGCAGTGGAGGGTACTGTGGCAGCTCCGGCTACATGGGCAGCCGGCAAAGCCAAGAGCATTGCTGCCGGCACCCTGAGCGCAGTAGGAAGAACAGCCGCCCTGCCTTTCAGACCTTTAGTGGGTGCAGTAACAAATACAGCCGGCAGGATAGCCAACGGCTTCGGCGGCGTGGAGGACAAATTCTCCAACGCTATCATTCAGTCGCCGGAGTATGCCCAGAAGCAGGCTGAAGCTCAGGAAAAGCAGGACGCAGCCAAGGACCGTCAGGAGCAGAAGCAGTTCAGAGATATGCTTGGCAGCTACATAATGGGCGAGGGCAGCAACCCGCCGCCTCCTGATAATCAGGGCGGTCTTGGCGAAAACAATAACGGCAAAGGCAATAACGATAAAGATGACGACGGAAAAGGCCCCGGCCCGGGTAAAGGCCCAGGCCCCGGAAACGGCGGGCCAGGCCCCGGAAGCGGTTCGGGCGGAGATGACGGAGCTTTGCCGGAGAATGAGGGAGTCAACCTTGGCGGCTTAGGCGCACTTGATGAAGCCGGTGAAGGAGGACAGCAGCAGGGCTCACAGAACTCAGGCGATAATGATCCAGATCCACATATGCAGTCCCTGTTTGGCATGAACAACGCCGGCAAGGGCGGCAATGACGGGCAGGGCCGGAAGGCACCTCAGTATCCGCAGAATCAGGCTTCACAGAGAATGTTCGGCATGGACGCCAACGGCAATCTCCTCAACAAGAGCGGTCAGGCCGGAAATGGCAGCGCAGCCGGTTCAGGTGCCGCTAAAAACAGCCGGAACGTCAGCAATGCCGGCGCCGGAGCAGGTGCAGGAAAGGGCACAGGCGCTTCTGCGAATAAACAAGGCACAGGCAGTGCCGGTGCTGCAAAGGGCGCAGGCAGCGCAGCCGGAAAGGCCGATCAGCCTAAGTTCACGTCACAGAACCGTAACCGTCCTCTGCCCCCGATGAATGCGTCCACACGGAAGCT
>CADBTF010000194.1 GCA_902797485.1 uncultured Ruminococcus sp.
ACTTTAGTCAGGATATTATTTATTCTTTTAGCGGTGGCACATACAAAGCTGTAATTGTCAAATACTTCTTTATCGCCACCGCGCTTTAGGATGGGTGTTTTTATATCCAAAGAAAAATTTTTAAGGCACAAAAAAAGGAGCCGAAGCTCCTTTTGTATGTATTACTATTTAAAGCTGACTCCCACGTTGACCTTGCTGTAAAGCTTGAGCTTGATCTTTTCCTTCTGGGATTTGAACACGAACAGTACAGCCAGAACAGCAACCAGCGAAAGAATAACACTCAGTATGATCCCGGCGGCGCCCTTGATAATAACAAGCCCCAAAACCCAGATGACAACAAGCGCAACAAGAATGATCGGCAGGCAGAACGAAGTGAAGGTCCTGCCGGTAATAGTGAGATACTGCCTGATCTCCTTCTTGGTTAGGCTTTCATAGTGACGTGCAATGAAAGTATCCGGCCTGCACCACTTGCAAAAATCCTTTACAGTTTCAAACTTTGCAACAAAGCTCTGATTGGACTGCGAAACACGGTAATCAACAGTTATACCGTTGGAAGATTCCTTTGCGTCCATAATATGGATAAGCGAACCAACCTTAGCTTGTCCGTTAAGAGGCTTGGTGACAACATACTTTCGGTCAATTGCCTCGTCAATACTATAAAGCATGAAAGCCATAATTTCTTCCTCCTATATCCTGAATGAATGTTCAATATAATGATATATGGCTGAAATTTATATATACGCCAACAGCGATTTCTGCCTAAACATAATTATAGCACTATTTATCTTAAATGTCAAGAAAAGAAATGGATAATTGTATAATTTTTATACTTAAATTTCTATCAAATAAAAATAATCAAATCGTTAATAGAAACTACTTAAGCCTGCAGAATTAATCTGCCATTAATTCTTATCAATTCTTGACATTAATGACCTGATATGTTATAATGTTCTTATAAAGTGTGTATTTGTATAATACAATTATAGGGCAATTTGTTTAATTTTGACAGCTGTAAATTTAAAATATTCTGTTAAGGTTATCCATGCCCGAAGGGAGGTCTTTTCTATAAATAAGCTTTCTGTTGAAGCTCTTATCGAGAAGCTTGATGAGGTCATTGCTTTTGTGGACGCTGAGCTTGAAGCAGCTGACTGCTCCATGAAAACACAAATGAAAATAGATGTGGCTGTTGAGGAAATATTCGTAAATATCGCACACTATGCCTATACTCCGAATGTGGGCATGGCGGATATTATCGTGGAAATAACAGGGGAGCCTGCTGCTGCAAGGATCACCTTTGTTGACAGCGGCGTGCCCTATAACCCCCTCGCCAAGGAGGACCCTGACGTTACTCTTTCTGCTGAGAAGCGAAAGATCGGCGGTCTCGGCATCTTTATGGTCAAAAAGAGCATGGACGATGTCCTCTACGAATACCGTGACGGTCAGAACAGACTTACACTCATAAAAGCGCTTGTATAATTTGATTTTCTTTCAGTTTTAGTATTAAGGTGATATAATGATAAACAAACTTTTCCGGCAAATGCTCCTGACGCAGATCCTCTCCGCAATGACAGTAACACTGTGTATGCTTATTGACAGCATCATGATAGGACGCTTTTTAGGCGTGCCGTCAATGAGCGCATATCAGTATGCCTCACCTGTGCTTCTGGTCTTTGCGGCAGTCGGCAGTATGATCTCTGCCGGTGTGCAGGTCATGTGCGGCAAGACCATGGGCTCCGGAGACAAAGAAGGCACCAACGCCTGCTTTACAGCATCAGTGCTTTTAACTGCTGTCATTTCAGTAGTCGGTGTGTTGGCGGTAATAATCTTTTCTGACCCTATCTGCACTCTCCTCGGTGCCGGAGAACCAACCCCTGATAATGAAGTGTTCCAGCTCACCAAGGATTATCTCCGAGGCTTTATCATAGGCGCTCCCGCCTTTATGTCCGCTCAGATAATGGTGCCATATATGCAGATCTCCGGCAGCAGAGTAAGGCTTGTGGTGGCAGTCGTTGCCATGACTGTCGGTGACGTGCTCTTCGACATCCTGAATGTTTTCGTATTCAAAAAAGGCACCTTCGGAATGGGCCTTGCTTCCTCACTCAGCTACTATGTTGCCTTTGTGATCGGTGTTATCTATTTCTTCAAGAAAAGCTGCATCTTCAAATTCAGGCCCAAGCTCTTTAATGGCAAGGTCTGCAAACGGCTTTTCGCAGACGGTGTGCCTACGCTTATCAATCAGGTGAGCTTGGTTCTCCTGACCTTCGTTATCAATAAGCTCTTACAGGGTATCGGAGGTAATCTTGCCGTTGCCTCATATATGGTAATTTCAACAGTCGGGAATATCTGCTATGCTTTCAGCTCGGGCGTTGCCTCTGTTGCATTGACGCTATCCTCTATCTTTTATGCCGATGCGGACAAGTCCTCTTTGAAGCAGGTCGTTAAAACAATGACCATCTACGGAATAGTTATCTGCCTTGCAGTAACAGTAGTGATACTGATCGCTGCATCACCTCTTGTAAATCTGTTCATCACCAGCGACGGCGACAAGGACACTATTGCCAAGACAACTAAGATCGCTATTAAGGGCGTGCGGCTGTTCGTCCTCTCGCTTGTGCCCTGTGTGCTCAATACCAGCTTCAAGAATTACTATCAGGGCATAGAAAAGGTCCCTATTACCCTGACTATCTCAGTCTTCCAGAATTTCGCTCTCACAGCCCTCGGCGCATTTATCCTCAGCCGCTTTATGGGAGTGACCGGCATCTGGCTGGGCTACCTGTTCGGCGAGGCGCTGACCCTTATCGCTATCACCGCTTATGTAGCACATAAAAACAAGAAGCTGTCCTTCTCCGCTGAGAGCTTTTCACTGCTGCCGGAGGATTTCGGAGTTGAGGATAAGAACTGCTTTGAATTCTCAATTACCAGCTCTGAACAGATAGTTCACGCTTCTCAGGAGGCTACTGATTTTTGCCTCGAAAGGGGAGTAGGAAACAGAGTGAGCCAGCTGATAGCCCTCTGCATTGAGGAAATGGCAAACAATATTGCTCACTATGGCTTTAAGGAAGGCCAGGATAACAGCATTGATGTGCGTGTGATGATAAAGAACGGCTCTCCTGTTATTCGTATAAGAGATAACTGCACTTCCTTTGACCCGGTCAAGTATATGGAACTTCATAACGCCGATGACCCGGCAGCGCATATCGGCCTGAGAATGGTAATGAAGCTTGTCAAGAATGCAAACTACGTCAACTCCCTCGGCCTGAACAACCTGACCCTTGCGCTTCAAGTATATTAAACAGTAAAATAACTCCTGCGGCCCGTGTTTAGCCGCAGGAGTTTTTGTGTATATTCAGTATTTAATTGTGCTCAGGAAGCCTTCTCTTCTTTGCTTTCTGCACTGCTTTCAGCGGTGCTTTCAGCACTGCTCTCAGCAGCAGAATCTGTGCCATCACTTGCAGCAGCAAGTGTAACATCGTCGCCGTAGATAGTAGCAAAATCGTTCTTCATAGAAACTGTGGTAAAGCCAAGGTCCTCACAGCTCTTTTTGAATTTCTCGGCAACATCAAGCTTGCCGTACTCTCTCTCGGTATCGTCGCAGAGCAGCATATATGCTCTTGCGTCATACTTGCTGTTGTTTACAGTGTACTGGCCCATTGCCAGGTCTCCGGAGCTGTTGCCCAGTGCAAGCACAGGCACCTTGCCGATCTCACGGGCGATAAACCATACCTTGTTGAATTTCAGGTTCTTTGTGATGTACTCTCCGCCGAATACCAGCTGATCGTCAGGCTTGTAGGTGTAGTCCATGCCATCAGTGTCGCCCATGCCGGTGGCAGTGAAGGTAACATCAGTGCCGATGCAGAGGTTTGCAGGGATACCGAAATTCTCCTCCATTACTCCTCTTACCAGCGTTCTGTCGGTTCCGCTGCAAGCGTAAACGGTGAAATCGTTAGCCTGCAAATATTTTACCAGTGACTGCATAGGCTTGTAATAAGCGTCACCTCTGGTGAGGTTGTTGAAGCCCTCTGCGGGGCTGTTCATGAATTCCTTGGTGTAAGCGATAAGCTCGTCAGGTGTCATTCCCTTATAAGCAAGTGCAGCATAGTGAGCGTGCTTGAGCATTGCGTCGCCGGGGAGCGAGCGGGTCTTGAAATATTCCTCAAGCTGGTGAGCAAACTCCTTCATATCATCAGGAGCATTGTAGGTGTCATCATAAAGTGCTCTGTGTACGAACATACAGAAATCAAAGTAGCAGGGATAAAGCTCACCGATAAGCGTGCCGTCAACGTCTGAAACAACGATCCTGTCCTCAACAGGGATAAACTTATCAGAGCTTGGGTCTGTGACCTCCCTGACCCATTCTTCAATGGACTGCTTTACCTTTGAATCCTCAGCCCAGTATTCCAGCTTTACAGCCTCGGCCTCAGGCTCCTCAGCCTTGCTCTCGTCGGCCTTGCTTTCCTCTGCCTTGCTCTCCGCAGCGCTGGAAGCCTCCTCTGCCTTGCTTTCCTCAGCTTCGCTTGCAGCTGCCGAGGCAGTTGTCTCAGCCTTGCTTTCATCTGCCTTGCTGCTGCTGTCGCTGTCACCGCAGGCTGCAAGTGAAAGCGTCATGCAAAGCGCAAGCACTGCTGATACGATCTTCTTTTTCATAATAATTCCTCCTCATATATCAATAATCCACAGTGGGATTAAAGTATTGGTATACCAGCTTAGATACCTGAATAAAGCAGTGTTTCAGCTGGAAGCTTGTTTCCGGCTGCTCGCACATGAGCACTAAAATATAGTCGCAGGCCGGTGAGAATACGATAGCTGCATCATG
>CADBTF010000195.1 GCA_902797485.1 uncultured Ruminococcus sp.
ATTCTTTCTTTCCTACAGTAATACCCCCGGAAGGCATGATCGGGTGCAGGGCAGCAGACAAGATCCCCACGAAAAGAGCAGGAATTTTCATTGACAATATTTTGATACTGTGATATAATAGATTATATATAAGTATAATTATAAGGAGTATCACTGCATGAAGATAATGGCTGTCGATTACGGCGACGCCCGCACCGGGCTGGCTGTCTGCGATAGAACAGAATTCCTGGCCTCCCCTATAGGCACCATCGAGGAACGCAATGCCCAGCTGCTGGCTATGAAGGTAGCGCATATGGCGGAGCAGTATGAGGTTGGGGAGATAATAGTAGGCCTGCCGCTGAATATGAACGGCTCCAAGGGGCCGAGAGCTGAAAAATGCGAGGCCTTCGCCCAGCTGCTCTCACAGCTCACAGAGGTGCCTGTCAATATGTGGGACGAACGGTCCACCACCGTGTCGGCTCACAATATCCTAAACGAAACAAACGTCAGAGGAAAAAAGCGCAAGGCTGTGGTGGACACCGTTGCTGCGACTGTGATCTTGGAGGCGTACCTTGAGTACAGGAAAAATAATGCACGGAAATGAATTCAACCCCGGCGGCCTCAGCAGCCAGAAAGGAAATAACCGCCGCCGAAGGATATTTATTACGATCGTTGTGCTGCTGGCATTGATAGGAGCGGAGCTTCTCAGGTCAAATATGTATATCCAGGTGGAAGAATTTGAGTACATGAGCAAGGATATACCAAAGGGCTTCAACGACGCTAAGATCGTCCAGATCTCCGACTACCACAACCACGGCGGGAGCTATGATGAAAAGCTGCTGGATAAGGTCAGCGAGCAGAAGCCCGATTATATCTTCCTGACCGGCGATATTGCTGATTCTGTCAGAACGGATATCCCGGCGGCAAATGCCTTTCTGGAAAAGGTCTCAAAGATCGCTCCCTGCTACCTTGTGTGGGGCAACCACGATTTTGACATTCCCTCTGATGACCTGAAAAGCATGAGGGAATGCTGCAAGCAGAACGGCATCACCGTCCTTGAGGACACCTACACCACCCTTGAAAGAAACGGCAGCAAGCTGATGCTCTGCGGCACCGACACCTCGCCGGATTCCGCCCGCTGGCAGCACACCTTTGACACTCTCCTGCCCAATCAGAAATTCGTTATCTGGCTGCACCACTATCCTGAGGATTTTGAGGAGATACTTAACCAGTCTGCGGCAAAGAGCTCCAAGGCTGACCTTGTGTTCTCCGGCCACGCCCACGGAGGGCTTATCCGCCTGCCCTTTATCGGGGGGCTCTATGCTCCGGGGCAGGGCTTCTTCCCCAAGTATTCCGCCGGGCGATACAACAGCGGCGACAGCACCATGATAGTCAGCAGGGGCGTGGGCAACAGCGGCTACACCCTGAGATTCTTAGATTCCTTCCACATAGCAGTCTGCACATTGAAGTGCGCCTGAACCAGAAGCAGGGAGGCAAGAGTATGCTTGAAAAGGAAATAAAAATACTCCTCACCAAGGAGGAGCATGATAAGCTGGAAAAGGCTTTTGATTTTCATTCAGAGATAAAGCAGGTGAACAACTACTACCGCAGTGAGGAGTGTGCCGAAAGGCGCATCTCTGTAAGGGTGCGGGAGGTCTCCGGAAAATGCCTGCTGCAAGTCAAGCTGCCTGTCAGCGACAAAGGCTCTTTAGCTGTCAGGGAGGAGATAGAGCGTGAGCTGGACTGTGTACCTGAGACCATAGGCAGCGGGCTGCTGAAAGAGATCTGCGGCGTTGAGGCCGAGGCTGTGCTGGTCGGGTCACTGGCAACAGTGCGCAAGCTCTGCTATGACTACGAGGGCATCGAGCTGGCTCTTGACGAGAACGACTACTTAGGCGTCAAGGACTATGAGCTGGAGGCTGAATACACCGGCGAATACCCGGCGGCTCTGATAGAGAGCATCAAAGCCCTTGGCATAGACACCGAAAAGCCCGCCTGCGGGAAATACTCCCGCTTTCTGAGCAGGCTTGACGCTGCTAACGCTTGAACCTGACCTGGGGCGAGCGGCTGCGGATATGCTCCATAAAGGCAAACTTATCCGCCGGCTCAAGCTCTTTCACATACCAGCCGCTGGCGCTGTCCCGGCCGGCGCTGCTCATCAGGAACATATATGAGCCCTTGTCGTAGACGGCGGTTATATTATCGTAGCTGTAAATAGCCGAAGCGCTGCCGTGAGCAAAGCAGATAAAGCGCTCCCGCCCGAAAAACAAGCAGTCCTCCATTCCGTTCAGTCCCTTGCTGCGGCGGCTTTCGAGAACGCTCCGGGTCACTCGCCGTGGGATAAAAATATTCCTCCACAGCAGATACATACCTATCCCCAGCATGGGGATAATATTTATAAAAACTGTCCGCCCGCCCTTGATGCAGCCGACTGTTACGACGCCGATGATAAACAGTATTATCGCAGTGCGTTCAGCAAGCCGGCGCCTTTGGCGGGTCAAATATATTTCCTCGCCAAGCTGCTCCTCAGTGACCTTATGTGTGCCGTAGAACAGGCACTCCGGCTCGGGTATCCCCAGCTCAGGAGGCAGCTGCAGCGGCTGGCAGCTGGGGCGGACGTTATCAAGCAGGGGCTTGACGGCGTAATTCAGAGAAGCTTCGTCGAGGGTAGGCGGCACAAAGCCGGCTGCCAGTATCCATTTCCAGCGGAAGGTCTGAAAATAGAGCTCCCGCTCATTATCCTTAAAGCGGGCGGCGATAAAGCCTATCCCCTGCTCCCGCAGAGCGGCAGCCGCCTGTGCATAGAGCTGCCCCAGAACGTGCGGGTCAGAATAAGCAGTGCAGGCAGCAAAGGCCAGCTGAACGCTTTCAGAGCGGGCTCTGACGAGCACAAGGGCGCCCACCGGCTTATCCTCCTCTGCCACAAAGCAGAGCGGGCTTTCCAGTCTGCCGGCTTTCAGCAGCTCAGCGCAGGTCTCACCTGCGGCGGCATCTATTGAAGCCACGAGCATTGGCAGCTCCGTCAGGGAGCTTGGTGTATGTACAGTCATCTGGTTTTAGTCACACCCCTTTTTTTCAATGCACAAATGCACAGCCCCTCGTACCGAGTGGCCGCACAATGCACAATTATTCCGCCCATGACAGCGGGGCGAAAGCTTATTCAATACTGCGCCCTTTATAGTTTCATTGCACATTTTTCTGACGTTCTGTCCGGGTGCCTGCGATGTGCTCATTTTCTGCTTCTCACCGGGTATGTGTCGAAAGGTTTTTTAAGGACACATTAACGGGAAAGAACACCAAAATGATGACGCCCGCAGCAGCTATAACAGAACACTTATAACATCAAACGCAAACCAAGGACACAAAAGCTGTCCTCCCGCACTTTCTGCGGCGGCACCTGCATTGTGCATTGACTATTATACATCATTTCCCCGCCGCTTGTCAATGCTTAACATCTGTCAATTGTTAATTTTGCCGCTTCATTCGTCTTTTTAACAATTTGTTCATTTCTAATTATCACTTTACTCTTTACAAATCTTGTGCAATGTGTTATAATAGGAATGGTGCAATCTAATATTTTTAAGGAGTTTTTACTATGGGAATGACAATGACTCAAAAGATCCTTGCCGCTCATGCAGGGCTGGAGGAGGTCAAGGCAGGCCAGCTTATCATGGCAGACCTCGACCTGGTCCTCGGAAATGACGTTACCTCCCCGGTGGCGATCAACGAGTTCAACAAGGCAGGCTTTGATTCAATTTTCAGTCAGGATAAGATCACTATGGTCATGGACCATTTCACCCCCAATAAGGACATCAAGGCTGCTGCACAGTGCAAGCAGTGCCGTGATTTCGCTTCGCAGTACGGCATAAAGAATTACTTTGATGTGGGCGATATGGGCATAGAGCACGCACTGCTGCCGGAAAAAGGCCTTGTAGCCCCCGGCGACTGTGTTATCGGAGCTGACAGCCACACCTGCACCTACGGTGCTCTGGGAGCCTTCTCCACAGGCGTTGGCTCAACGGATATGTGCGCAGGCATGGCTAAGGGCAAGGACTGGTTCAGAGTTCCCTCTGCAATAAAATTCAACATCACAGGCAAGCTGCCGAAATACTCCGCTGCCAAGGACGTTATCCTTCACATAATCGGAATGATAGGCGTTGACGGTGCTCTCTACAAGAGCATGGAGTTCTCCGGCGAGGGGCTGAAAAACCTTACTATGGAGGATAGGCTCTGCATGACTAACATGGCTATCGAGGCCGGCGCCAAGAACGGCATCTTCGCTGTTGATGAAATTACCCTTGACTATATCAAGGATAAGGTCACCAAGGAATACAGGATCTTCGAGGCAGACCCCGACGCTGAGTACGACGCAGTCTATGACATTGACCTTTCACAGATCAAGCCGACAGTCGCTTTCCCCCACCTGCCGGAGAACGCAAAGACCTTTGATGAGATCGGCGACGTAAAGATAGATCAGGTAGTCATAGGCTCCTGCACCAACGGCCGCATTGAGGACCTAAGAGCCGCTGCGGAGATACTTAAAGGCAGGCACATTGCCGACCATGTGCGCTGCATAATCATTCCGGCCACCCAGAAGGTATATCTTACCGCCATGAAGGAGGGCCTGCTGGAAATATTCATCAATGCCGGCTGCGCCGTATCCACACCTACCTGCGGCCCCTGTCTGGGCGGGCATATGGGCATTCTTGCCAAGGGCGAGAGAGCAGTTGCCACCACAAACAGGAATTTTGTCGGAAGAATGGGGCACCCGGAATCAGAGGTCTATCTGGCCTCGCCCTATGTGGCTGCGGCTTCGGCAGTCACCGGAAAAATATCGCAGCCCTCTGAGCTGCTTTGAGCAGCTGCACTGACTGTGAAATATATACCATAGCATAATAAGCATACGTTGAAAGGAGAATGTACCTATGAAAGACTTTTTAAAAGATGTTTTATGGGATACGCTTCTCAGTATCATTACAAGAAAATTCGGCAGCAGTCTGAGCGATTCCCAGCGTGAGGCCAAGGCGGAGGATATTATTGCCGACCTCAAGGGGCAGTACGGCTTCACCATTGACATGACCCAGTCTATAATCGACAAAAAGGGTCTGAACTATTTTGAAAACGCCAGCGTAAACGGGCAGTCTGTATTCAAGCTTGCCAAAACAGGCTTGTTCGGCAAGGCCAAGATATGCTATTTTATCACCCGTAACAAGGATTCTATCGACGGCCCCTACCTTGAAAAGATCTACGACGAGCTCAACCGTCAGGCAAACGGAGAGAATGTTTTCGGATCGTCGGATTATATCAATAAGTAACGAAAGGAACACTGAATATGAAAGCACATGGCACCGTCCACAAGTATGGCGACAACGTTGATACCGACGTTATCATTCCCGCAAGATACCTGAACACCGCCGATATGCAGGAGCTGGCAAAGCACTGCATGGAGGATATAGACACAGAGTTCGCCGGCAGAGTCAAGGCCGGCGATATAATGGTGGCAAAGGCTAATTTTGGCTGCGGCTCCTCAAGAGAGCACGCCCCGGCATCTATCAAGGCCAGCGGCATCAGCTGTGTTATCGCCAAGAGCTTTGCAAGGATATTTTACCGCAACGCTATCAATATCGGCCTGCCGATAATCGAGTGTGACGAGGCCGCCGAGCGCATTGAGGCCGGCGATGAGGTGGAGATAGATTTTGACACCGGCGTTATCACCGACCTGACCAGGAACGAGACCTATCAGGGCCAGTCCTTCCCGGAGTTCCTGATAAACATTATCAACTCCAACGGGCTGCTGAATTCCCTGAAATAAGCTATATCACGGATATTTTCCCTGCCGGGGAGGTATCCGTTTTTTAGTCTGCGGTGCTGCCTCAGGTAAAATTATTATAGAGTGGTATAATATTATATTGACAAACCGCACTGTTTTGGTGTATTATTATAGTGTAAACGTTTTTATGCGGACGGATTTTGTGCGTAAATACAGATTATTTGGAGGTATTTTTATGGCTGAATTTTTTGCAAACATTCCCAAGATCCCCTACGAGGGCCCGGATTCCACTAACCCCCTTGCTTTCAAATACTACAACCCTGATGAGGCAGTAGGCGGCAAGACCATGCGTGAGCAGCTTAAATTCGCTCTCTCATGGTGGCACACTATGGGCGGCGACGGCACCGATATGTTCGGCGTCGGCACTGCTGACAAGACCTGGGGCGAGACTGCTCCCGAAGCAAGAGCAAAGGCAAAGGTAGATGCTGCTTTCGAGATCATGGACAAGCTCTCTATCGACTATTTCTGCTACCATGACCGTGACCTCTCCCCTGAGTACGGCACTCTGGCTGAGACCAATGCCAAGTTCGACGAGGTCGTTGACTACGTTGCCGAGAAGATGAAGGCTGACCCCTCCAAGAAGCTGCTCTGGGGCACTGCCAAGTGCTTTGACCACCCGAGATATATGCACGGCGCAGGCACATCTCCCTCTGCTGATGTGTTCGCTTATGCTGCTGCACAGATCAAGAAGGCTATCGACTCCACCATCAAGCTGGGCGGTATGGGCTATGTTTTCTGGGGCGGACGTGAAGGCTATGAGACTCTCCTGAATACCAATATGGGTCTGGAGCTGGACAATATGGCAAGACTTATGAGACTTGCCGTTGACTATGCAAGAAGCAAGGGCTACAAGGGC
>CADBTF010000196.1 GCA_902797485.1 uncultured Ruminococcus sp.
ATCAGGAGGCTTTTGGAGGACGACTGCATGGAGCTGCTTGAAATGAGCATCTGCGCTGATTTTGATGTGCTGGGGCACCTGACTTACCCATTGAGATATATCGTGGGTGAGTGCGGTATAGAGGTGCGCTGTGATGATCTTGATGAGACAGTCAGAGCTGTGTTCTCTAACCTTATTGACCGTGGTATAGGTATCGAGATAAACACCTCCGGGCTCAGGCAGAAATACGGCAGGACTTTCCCGGAACTGAAATATGTCAAGCTGTACCGTCAGCTGGGCGGTGAGATAATTACCCTTGGCTCCGACGCTCACAGGCTTTCGGATATCGGCGCCGGTTTATCAGAGGGGGCAGAGCTTGCAAAGGAAGCAGGCTTTAAGTATACGGCGGTTTTCAAAAAGCGCAAGCCTGAATTTATTGCTTTATAAAAATTCAAATCAGCAGTGCGGTCTGACCGGCGCTGCTGATTTTCTTATCCCAAAGCCACATCAAGTATCATCATCACAGTAAAGCCTATTGAGAATGAGACTACTCCCACATTTGAATGTTCTCCCTCGGACATTTCCGGTATCAGCTCCTCAACTACCACATAGATCATAGCACCAGCGGCGAAGCTCAGCAGGTATGGCATGACCGGCACCACAAAGCTTGCTGCGGCTAAAGTAAGCAGGGCTCCTGCCGGCTCCACAGCTCCCGAAAGCATACCCATTGTAAAGGCCTTGCCCTTGTTCATGCCGTTAGCCCGAAGGGGCATTGAGATTATCGCCCCCTCCGGGAAATTCTGTATCGCTATACCGATTGCAAGCGCCAGCGCAGCAGCAGCGGAAATGCCCCCGGTTTTAAGCCCGGCGTAAACTACACCCACAGCCATGCCCTCCGGGATATTATGCAAAGTCACCGCCAGCAGCAGCATGGTGTTCTTTGTAATATTTGAGTGAAGCCCCTCTGCCTTCTGAGCGTTCATGTGCAGGTGAGGTATCAGCCGGTCAAGCAGCAGCAGGAAGAATATGCCTGCCAGAAATCCGGCTGCTGCGGGTATAAATGCCAGCCGCCCCATGGTTTCCTCTGATTGCTCAAGGGCGGGGATAAGCAGGCTCCAGACGCTGGCGGCGGTCATAACTCCGGCAGCAAAGCCCGTAAGCAGCCGCTGTATGCCTATGCCTAACTGTTTTCTCAGCAGGAACACACAGGCAGCTCCGAGAGTTGTGCCGGCAAAGGGGATAAGTATTCCTATTATATAATCTTTCATAATATCGCTCCTTTTAGTTAGCTTTGCCTAACCATATTGTAGCATATTATCCTTCCCAGTTCAAGAGCAAGTTAAAATATTTATATAATTTCTTCGTCTTTTCATAGTTGAGATCAGAGTGATGTCTTTGCTGTTATATAGTTTTATTACAATGTATATAAATATTAAATCGGCCGTCACCATGATTTGGTAATATTATCTAAAATATATGCTGTATTTTCTACTTATTAAATAGTAAAAACTGTATGAATATTCATAATATTGTGCTATAATATATATGTATAGTTATGCAGTCCCGGCTGTAAACATTGATTAGGAGGTATTATTATGGCAGAAAACAGATTTGTAGGTGACTATCCGGTAATAGGTATCCGCCCGACTATCGACGGCAGACGTGGGGCTCTCGGGGTGCGTGAATCCTTGGAGGACCAGACTATGAACATGGCTAAAAGCGCAGCTAAGCTTTTTGAGGAAAACCTGAGATATTCCAACGGCGAGCCTGTTAAGGTAGTTATCGCTGATACTACTATCGGGCGTGTGGCTGAAGCAGCCGCCTGTGAAGCTAAATTCAAAAAGGCAGGCGTTGATATTACTCTGACTGTTACTCCCTGCTGGTGCTACGGTGCCGAGACTATGGACATGGATAAGAACACTATAAAGGCTGTTTGGGGATTTAACGGTACAGAGCGCCCCGGTGCGGTTTATCTGGCATCTGTTCTGGCTACTCATGCACAAAAGGGCCTGCCTGCCTTCGGCATATACGGCCATGATGTCTGCGAGGCGGACGATACAGAGATCCCCGCTGATGTCCGTGAGAAGCTGCTTCGCTTCGGACGTGCTGCTGTAGCGGCGGCTACCATGCGAGGAAAGAGCTATCTGCAAATAGGCTCTATCTGTATGGGTATCGGCGGTTCTATCATCGACCCTGCTTTTATTGAGGAATACCTTGGAATGAGAGTTGAATCTGTGGACGAGGTGGAGATAATCCGCCGAATGACAGAAGAGATCTACGACAAGGAAGAATACAAGAAGGCCCTCGCATGGACCAAAGCCAACTGCAAGGAGGGCTTCGACAAGAACCCTGAGTTTCTGCAGAAAACTCCCGAGCAGAAGGAGCAGGATTGGGAATTCGTTGTTAAGATGATGTGCATTATCAAGGACCTGATGAACGGCAACGACAAGCTCCCCAAGGGCCGGGAGGAAGAAGCTGTAGGCCATAATGCCATTGCTGCGGGCTTCCAGGGCCAGCGCCAGTGGACTGATTTTTACCCCAACTGCGATTTCCCGGAGGCGCTGCTCAACACCACCTTTGACTGGAACGGTGCAAGGGAGCCTTATATCTTAGCCACTGAAAATGACGTGCTCAACGGCCTTGGCATGATGTTTATGAAGCTGCTTACCGGCCGTGCGCAGATCTTTGCAGATGTCAGGACCTTCTGGAGCGAGGACGCCCTGAAGCGTGCCGCTGACTATGAGCCGGAGGGCCATGCTAAGGAGGCCGGCGGATTCCTGCACCTTATCAATTCCGGCGCTGCCTGCCTTGATGCCTGCGGCCTTGCGGTAAACGACAAGGGCGAGCCCGAAATGAAGCAGTGGTGGGACGTCACTGAGGACGACCAGAAGAGAATACTTGAAGCAACCACCTGGAACTATGCAGACTGCGGATATTTCAGGGGCGGCGGCTTCTCCTCAAGATATGTTACCGATGCAGAGATGCCTGTTACAATGATAAGGCTCAATCTTGTAAAGGGCCTTGGGCCAATGCTTCAGATCGCAGAGGGCTGGACCGTCAAGCTTCCGGAGAGAGTGAATGATATCCTCTGGAAGCGAACCGACTACACCTGGCCCTGCACCTGGTTCACTCCCCGTGTTACAGGAAAGGGCGCATTTAAGTCCGCTTATGATGTTATGAACAACTGGGGCGCTAATCACGGCGCTATCAGCTACGGGCACATCGGCGCAGATCTTATCACACTGGCTTCTATCCTGCGTATACCTGTGGCTATGCACAATGTTCCGGAGGAGGATATTTTCCGCCCGGCTGCCTGGAATGCCTTCGGCATGGACAAGGAGGGCGCTGATTTCAGAGCCTGCGCTAACTACGGGCCTATGTACCGTGGCATGAGATAATATCCTTATATCACTATTTCTTGTTTGGAGGTCTGCCTATGGAAACCAAAAGGGTACTTGCGCTTGATTTCGGCGCATCTTCCGGAAGGGCAATAATAGGGAGCTTTGACGGAGAAAAAATAACGCTTGAGGAGGTCCACCGCTTTCCGAATGACCCTGTCATTCTGGGCGGGACTATGTACTGGGATTTCCTCAGGCTGTTCCACGAGATCAAGCAAAGTCTGATAAAAGCTAAAAGCTTCGGCGGGATCTCAAGTATCGGCATTGACACCTGGGGAGTTGATTTCGGGCTGATCGACGCTCAGGGAAAGCTTATCGACAACCCTGTCCATTACCGTGACAGCCGCACAGAGGGAATGCTCAGCGAAACACTGACTATGATCCCTGCCGAGGAGCTCTACATGGTCACAGGAAATCAGTTCATGGAGATCAACACAGCCTTCCAGCTGCTTTCTCTCTCACGAAACAGGCCTGATCTTCTTGAGCGTGCGGACAAGCTGCTCCTGATGCCCGATCTGTTCACCTTCTTCCTGACAGGGGAGAAGGCAACGGAGCAGTCTATTGCCTCCACCACCCAGCTTTACGACCAGAAGAAAGGCGGCTGGGCATATACTATCGCCGAGAAGCTCGGTGTAAAGCCCAGTCTCTTTACGAATATCGTTCCCTCCGGCTCCAACCGGGGAACACTTTCACCTGAGATCAGAAAAGAACTTTCGCTTCCGGAGATAAATGTAGTCTCTGTTTGCAGCCATGATACCCAGTCGGCAATGGCTGCTGTGCCGGCAGCTGAGAAGGATTATCTGTTCCTGAGCTGCGGCACATGGAGCCTTCTCGGAACAGAGCTTGATGAGCCTGTTCTCGGGCGTGATGCCTTGAAGCTTGGGCTCTCAAATGAGATAGGCTACGGCGGAAAGGTCTCATTCCTGAAAAACATAATCGGCCTTTGGCTGTTACAGGAAAGCCGCAGGCAGTGGCAGCGGGAAGGGAAGAACTATTCCTTCGCTGAAATGGAGGCTATGGCAAGAGAAGAAAAGCCCTTCGCCTGCTTTATAGACCCCGACGCACCTGTGTTTACTCCTGCCGGGAATATCCCCGAAAGAATAAAAGCCTATTGCAGCGAGACCGGGCAGTATATGCCGCAGAGCGACGCAGAGGTCATTCGCTGCATATATGACAGCCTTTCCTTCAAGTATGCCTCCGCGATCTCTGAATTGCAGGCCTGCACAGGCAAGCACTACGAAAAGCTTTATATGATCGGCGGCGGTGCAAGAGACAAGCTGCTGGCACAGCTGACTGCCAACGCCTGCGGTATCAGGGTCTGCACCGGCCCTGTAGAAGCCACTGCTTTGGGAAATATCGCTGTGCAGCTTATCGCATCAGGAGATATTGCTGATATTGATTCCGCCAGAAGACTAATTGCTGGTTCAGAGAACATCACCGAATTCTTCCCGGAGGACGGCCGCCTTTGGAATGAAGCAAAAGAGAAATATTTTTCAGTCATCACAAATAAAAAGGAGGAATAATATGCTAAAGAATATTCCTGCAATAATATCGCCGGAGCTGTTAAAGACCCTCTGCGAAATGGGTCACTCGGACAGAATAGTTATCGCAGACGGTAACTTCCCGGCAGAAAGCATGGGAAAGAACTGCAAGGTCATCAGAGCGGACGGCCACGGAGTGCCGGAGCTGCTTGACGCCATATTGACATTGTTCCCGCTGGATACCTATGTTGAGAAGCCTGTGAGCCTGATGCAGGTAATGCCGGGAGATAAGGCTGAG
>CADBTF010000197.1 GCA_902797485.1 uncultured Ruminococcus sp.
CTGGATAACCGTTTTGGCACTGCATAAGATCGGCGCCGTCATTATCCCTGTTACCCATATGCTGACTGCCAAGGATTATATCTACAGAATAGAATGTGCCGGCATCAAGGGCTTTGTCATTACCCACCAGGGAGATGTCTGTGAGAGGGTTTTGGAGGCTGTCAGGGCAACCGACCTTGACTGCTGCCTCTGGACCATACGTCAGGACAGAGAGGGCTTCCGGAACCTGACCAGTGAGATGCAGTCTGCCTCACCGCTGCTTGAGCGTATCTCCACCAATGTCCGTGACCCTATGCTCATCTATTTCACCTCCGGTACCACCGGACTGCCAAAGGGTGTTATCCACGATTTCAGCTATCCCCTTTCGCACATCGTAACTGCCAGATACTGGCACCATGTCAAGGATAACGGACTGCACCTGACCGTTGCCGAGACCGGCTGGGCCAAATCCTCCTGGGGCAAGATCTACGGCCAATGGCTGGCTGGCTCTGCCGTCATGGTTTTTGATTTCGATAACTTTGACCCAAAAATGATGATGCACGTCCTGAACAAATATCAGGTGACTACCTTCTGCGCACCCCCAACGGTCTACCGCTATCTGGTACGCTCCGGTATCCCCGAGCTGCCCAGCCTCACCTACGCCACCACCGCAGGTGAGCTGCTGAATCCGGAGGTCTTCCGGCTGTTCAAGGAAAAGACCGGCCTCTCTCTCTGCGAGGGCTACGGCCAGACCGAGACTGCCCTGCTGACAGGCAATTTCTTTGCCGAAAGCTCGGTGGCAGGCTCAATGGGCGTTCCCTCACCTCAGTATGACATACGCATTATCCGCGAGGACGGTCAGGAGGCTCAGGTGAATGAGATCGGCGAGGTCTGTGTTAAGCCGAAGCACGAGGGCCGCCACCCCGACGGCTTGTTCACTGCCTATCTCAATGACCCGGAGCGCTTCAAGGAGGTATGGCGAGGGGGCGTATACCACACCGGCGACTCTGCCAGACGTGACGAAAACGGCCTCTTCTGGTTCAACGGGCGCTTTGACGATATTATAAAGACCGGCGGCTACCGTGTAGGCCCCTATGAGATAGAAAACGTGCTCATGGAGCACCCGGACGTGCTGGAATGCAGTGTTATAGGTGTCCCCGACAAGCTCAGAGGCCAGGCAATAAAGGCCTATATCGTGCTCAAAGCAGGCACCGAGGCCAGCCGTGCCCTCGAAAAGCAGATAAAGGATTTTGCCAACTCCCGCCTCTCTGATTACAAGTGGGTAAGGCTTATAGAATTCGTTGACGAAATGCCCAAGACCTTCAGCGGGAAGGTCCGCAAGGCAGAGCAGCGCCAAGGCTGAAAGAGGTGCTCTATGCCAAGTTCAAGAGAGATCAAGCGTCACAACAAGCGTGAGGCACTTATCATCGCAGGCATAAATGAGATCAGCCGCAGCGGGATAGCCGGATTCTCTATGCGGCGTGCCGCTGAAATGGCCGGAGTGTCCTGCGCTGCACCAGCAAGGCATTTCGGCGGAAAGCAGGGCTTCATCGCTGCGATCATCGAATATGTTAATTCCCAGTGGCACGATGAGCAGGTGAAGATACTGTCAAACTGCCCCTCATCAACAAGGGAGCAGCTGGTCTGCTTCAGCATCGGGTATATCAAGTTTTTGGTGGAAAAGCCCCATTTCCGATCTATCCTCATGCTAAAGGACGAAAGCCTTGACAGCACCTTTGAGGCCCGAGGCAAGACCACCCAGCTCACCCTTGACCTTGTTTCAAAATACTGCTCCGAGGTGGGCATGGACGACGCCACCCGCCTGAGAAAGCTCTATATAGTCCGCTCACTTATCTACGGGGCCTCGCTCATGTTCGATAACGGCGAGCTTCCCTATAACGAGCAGGTCCTTGAAATAGTCCGCCAGAGCATAGACAGAGAGTTCGACCTGCCGTAAGCCGCACTGATAACAACACACCCCTCCGGGCACAGCACTGTGTTCAGAAGGGTGTTTTTTGCGGCGGGGTCAAAGGGCGCATTTTAGGCGCTTTGTGCATTTTATCTATTAAATGACCGTAAACCCGGCGGTATACATATACGTTGATATATTTTATTGACTTTTGTTAGGTAAAGCTTGACTTTTAACAATCCAAGATGTATAATTTTAATGTGTGTAAAAATAATAAAAGAAAGATCGGGACGTGTTAAATATATGATCACAAATATCCTCAGTTTTCTTGAAGAAAGCGCAGCAAGGCACCCGGATAAGACTGCCGTGAACGAAAACGAAAAACACCTGACATATAAAGAGCTCAAAGAAAAGAGCCGCCGTATAGGTTCAGCTCTGACGGAGTATATCACCCCCAGGGAGCCTGTGGGCATCTATATGGAAAAGGGCATCGACGCACTCTCTGCTTTTTTCGGAACAGTCTATGCAGGTGGGTTTTATACTATGCTCAATGTGGAGCTTCCGGGCCAAAGGCTTTCGATGATCTGTGAGGTGCTTAAAGCCAAAACAGTCATCACCTCAGACGACCTCCGCCAAAAGGCCGCAGAGCTTTTTCCGAACGCCGTTATACTGACAGTCTCCTCCCTTGAAAAGCATGAGCTCAAGGAAGCTGAGCTGGCAAACATCAGAAGCCGCATGATCGACACTGACCCCTTATATGTCAATTTTACCTCCGGCTCAACGGGAACTCCAAAGGGTATCGCCGTCTGTCACAGAAGCGTTATTGATTTTATAAGCTGCTTTACAGAGCTTTTCAGCATCACTGAAAATGATGTTATCGCTAATCAGGCACCCTTTGATTTTGATGTTTCGGTCAAGGATATTTATTCAGCCATAGCCGTCGGTGCAGAGCTGGTAATAGTTCCCAGAGAGCTTTTCTCAGCCCCCGCAAAGCTTATCGACTACCTCTGCGATAATAAGATCACCACAATGATCTGGGCAGTATCCGCCCTTTGCCTTATCAGCACTTTCCACGGCCTTGATTATAAAACTCCCGAAACGGTCAATAAGATACTTTTCAGCGGAGAGGTCATGCCCCACAAGCATCTGCTGCAATGGCAGAAGCACCTCCTGGACGCAATGTATGTGAACCTGTACGGCCCTACGGAGATCACCTGCAACTGCACATACCATATCCTCGAAAAGGACAGAGACTATTCCGCAGGTATACCCGTCGGGGTGCCCTTCCCAAATGAAGATGTTTTTCTGCTGGCTGACGGCAAGGACCTTGTTACTGAGCAGGGCAGGACGGGCATCATAACCGTCCGGGGCACCGCTCTGGCTTTAGGCTATTATGATCTGCCCGAAAAGAACAGCGAGTGCTTTATCCAGAACCCTCTCAACAGCAGATACCCCGAAACCGTCTACCTGACCGGAGACCTGGGATACTATAACGAAAGCAGCGAGCTTATATTCTGCGGCAGAGCCGACTTTCAGGTGAAATACATGGGCCACCGCATCGAGCTTGAAGAGATCGAGCGGGCTATGGCCGCCATAGAGGGCGTCGAGCGCTGCTTCTGCGACTTTGACGAGAAAAAGCAGAGGCTAAAGGGCTACTACCTTGGCACCATAGATAAAAACGACCTTCACGCTCAGATGAAGGCTTCCCTGCCGGAGTTTATGATACCCGGATTTATCAGGAAGCTTGATAATATAATTCTTAACAAGAACGGCAAGATAGACCGCAAAAAAACCATTGAACAGCTGGGAGGTAAAGGCAGTGGATCGTAATACAGAGCTTATGCTGAATGAACAGAAAACCGCATTCTATGTTTTTGATACAGCTGTTCTGAAAAGCAGGATCGCTTATCTCAGAGCCCACCTGCCGGCAAAGGCAGAGCTGTGCTATGCTGTAAAGGCCAACCCTTTTATCACCGGCGAGATCGAAAAGGACGTGGAGCGCTTTGAGATCTGCTCCCCCGGAGAAGCGGATATCTGCCGGGATCTGGATATTGAGAGCAGCAAAATGGTCATCTCCGGAGTGTATAAGACCCCGGAGGCAATAGAAATGCTCGCAGCTGACCGGTCCTTTGCAGGTGTGTTCACCGCCGAATCCCTGCGGCAGTATCAGCTGCTGTGCAGCCTTTCGGAAAAATACAGCCGCAGGCTCAGGGTGCTGCTAAGGCTCACAAATGACAGCCAGTTCGGAATGGATCAGGAGGATATCGAAGCTATCGTCAGCAAGCGGAATGATTTCCCCGGAATAGAGATCATCGGGGTGCAGTTTTTCTCCGGCACTCAAAAGACCTCTCTGAAAAAATACCGCCGTGAGCTGGAAATGCTCGACAGCTTCCTTAACAGGCTCAAAGAGGAATACTCCTATGAAGCCGCAGAGCTGGAATACGGCACCGGGTTCCCGGTCTCATATTTCAAGGGCGATACCCTTGACGAGGAAGCGCTGCTGGAGGGCTTCAGCGAGCTGATAAATGGCCTTGCCTTTAAAGGGCGCATTATTCTGGAGATAGGCCGGAGCATTGCCGCCTCCTGCGGAAAATACTACACACATATCGTGGATATAAAGACCAACAAGGGCATCTACTATGCCCTTATCGACGGCGGTATGCACCACATGGTTTATTTCGGCCAGCAGATGGCAATGAAGCAGCCAAGCCTCCATGTGGTAGGTAAGGCTGATGCAGCGCCGGATAAGCTCTGGACCGTCTGCGGAGCCCTCTGCTCAATGAATGATATCGTGGTTAAGCAGCTCCCACTGCCGGAGATCGAAACCGGTGATGTTATCTGCTTTGAAAACACCGGCGCCTACTGCATGACGGAGGGCATTTCCCTGCTGCTCAGCCGGGACCTCCCGGCAGTTTATATAATCAAGGAGAACGGCGATCTTTACCGGGTCCGCCAAAGCTATGAAACAAAAGGGATAAATTCCCCGAAATATGAAAGGATGTAACAAAATGGAAAGACTTATCGAAATACTTGAGGACATTCAGCCTGACGTTGACTACGCTAACTGCACCGATCTTATCGACGGCCACTATCTCAGCTCACTGTCGATCATTTCTCTTATTGCCGAGCTGGAGGAGGAATACGACATCACTATCCCTGCGGTGGAGATCGTTCCCGATAATTTCAACTCCGCAGAGCGAATCATGAAAATGATAGAAAGACTGCAAGAGGAGTATTGATATGCAGCTTTCTTCTCTGCTGCTTGCGGGCCAGGGTAAATCGCTGACATCACTCTTTTCTCTGCTGTATCTGCTGCTGTTCCTCCCTGCCTGCATTATCGGCTACACTGTCACCCCAAAAAAGTGGAAGCGGTATTTTCTGCTGCTTGCAAGCTATGGCTTCTTCTGGCTCATAAGCGGCGAGCTGGTGATCTATCTCATACTCTCCACCTTCTCGGTGCATTATTTCGGAATATGGATAGACCGCATCAGCCAGAAAATGAAGGCACAGCTCTCAGAGCTGCCCAAGGAGCAGCGCAAGGAGGCTAAGGCCGGCTTTGTAAAAAAGCAGCGTGCTGTTATCACACTTGCTGTTGTGCTGCATATAGGCCTGCTGCTGGTGCTGAAATATTCACCCTTCTTCACCACAAATGTAAACCTGCTGCTCAGCAAGCTGGGGCTGTCAGTCAAGCTGACTGTCCCCTCATACCTTATGCCTATCGGCATCTCGTTCTTTACCCTTCAGGCAGTCTCCTACATTGTGGACGTTTACAGAGGCGTCATCAAGGCTGATGACAATATCTTCCGGCTGGCGCTTTTTATGAGCTTTTTCCCGCAGATCATCGAGGGCCCTATCTGCCGCTACAGCGAGACCGCCGAGCAGCTCTGGAATGTTAAGCCCATTGAGTACAAAAACCTCACCTTCGGTATCCAGCGCATACTCTACGGTATGCTCAAAAAAATCGTGATCGCAGACAGGCTCACCCTGTTTGTTAATGCCGTCTTTGACGTCAAAAACGATTACGAGGGCGGAGTTATCGCCATAGGAGCAGTGTGCTACACCGTCCAGCTCTACATGGATTTTTCCGGCTCTATGGACGCAGTTATGGGTACTGCGCAGATCTTCGGCATCACCATGCCGGAAAATTTCCAGCGCCCCTTCTTTTCAAAGACTATTTCCGAATTCTGGAAGCGCTGGCATATCAGCCTCGGCGCATGGTTCAGGGATTATATCTTCTACCCGGTGACCTCCGCCAAGAAAATGAAGAAGCTGACCTCCAGCGCCAGAAAAAAACTCGGCAACCACTACGGCCCCCTTATCGCCGGAAGCATCGCTCTGTTCTGCGTGTGGTTCTGCAACGGGCTTTGGCACGGCTCTGCCTGGAGCTTTATCTTCTTCGGAATGTATCACTTTGTTCTGATACTGATAGGCAATATGCTTGAACCCCCTGTGCAGGCCATAAACAAAAAGCTGCACATCGACCCGAAATGGTTCGTCTACAGGCTGCTGCAAATACTCCGCACCGGAGTGCTGGTAGTTATCGGTGAGCTGTTTTTCAGAGCAAGAGGCCTCAAAGCAGGAATGGACCTGTTCACCAGAATGGTCACCAACTTCTCATTCTCGACCTTTGATGACAAGCTGCTTAAATCCATCGTCGTTGACAGATACGATTTTATCATCGTGGGCATCACCCTGCTTATTATACTGACAGTCAGCATACTCAATGAAAAGGGCATCTGCATCAGAGAAAGCCTTGCAAAGAAGAACATCGTTCTCCGGTGGGTGCTGCTCTATGCCCTGCTGCTGTATATCATAATCTTTGGCGCATACGGCCTCGGCTATCGGCCTATCGACCCAATGTACGCCCAGTACTAAGGAGGTGCATTATGCCGACTGTATTAAAAAACATTTTTCGCGGCGTGATCTTCGTCCTTGGGCTGGCGCTTATGCTGTTCCTGCTCTCAAAGGTGTTCATTCCCGCCGAGGGCACCTTAGATGACGGCGTCAACACACTTAATTCCAACGGCATCTACGGAGAGGACAAAAATTCTATCGACGCCATCTTCCTTGGAGACAGCATTGTCTATGCCGGTGTTTCGCCCCTGCAGATCTGGAACGAATACGGTATCCCCACCTACTGCTGCAGCACCTCTGCGCAGAAGCTCTGGTATTCAGAGGATATGCTCCGTAAGGCATTTGTGAACCAGTCTCCAAAGCTTGTCATGATGGAGACTGATGCGCTGTTTTCAAAGTTCAACTTTGACGATTCTCTCATGCACAAGGCAGAGGGCGTTTTTCCGGTGCTGCAATACCACGACCGCTGGAAGGTCTTTGCAGAAAACACCTTCGGCGATCGCAGCGAAGTCACATCGACCAACGAATACAAGGGCTATAAGTTCTCATTAGTCATCAAGCCCTCCACTAACCTGACCTATATGAAGCAGAAGCTCAGCGTTGAAACCCTGCCCTCACGAAACAAGTCCTATCTCAAAGAAATAAAAGAATACTGTGAGGAGCACGGCGCAAAGCTGGTGCTGTTCAGCTGCCCCACCACCAAGCACTGGAATAAGGCAAGGCACGATTCAATAACCAAGCTTTCAAAAGAGCTGGATATTGATTATATAGACATCAATACCCTGCCTGAGGTCAAAATGGACTGGAGCAAGGACACCAGAGATTACGGCGACCACCTGAACCACTACGGAGCGATAAAGGTCACGGAATATCTGGGCAAATACCTGAACAGCCTTGGAATGTTCACAGACCGCCGCAGCGAACCCGCATACGAGGGCTGGAACAAGACCGGCAAAAACTACGCCCGCAAGACCGCCGACGCCATGAAAAAAGCCGAATAAAAACTAACGCCGAAACGACAGATGATCGTTCCGGCGTTTATTTGTTTGTGTCATAGTGTGTGCTTATTCCAACCCAGCTAAATCATATCATTTCTGAACTTTTTTGAATAAGAGCATCACCGGAAATTCAGTTTAGTGGGTCCTGTACCCTAACGAATTTCGCTTTTCATGTATTCATCCATTTTGCTGAATACTTTTTTTGTGAATGCGACAGCTTCAATAACTGTTTTCGGACCGGATACAATGTCTCCTGCGGCAAATACTCCGGGACGTGTTGTTTCTCCGTATTCATTTACATCAAGAAGCCCTCTCTGTGTCAGCTTGACACCGGCAGCTTTCATATCCGCACCGGGCCCCTGACCGATAGCGATTATAACGGAATCAGCCGGCACTTCAAAAACGTCTGAATAATCTTCTTCAAAGCTGATGCTGCCGTCCTCATTTTCGATACGTTTTACACGAACGCATACGACGGAGTCCTCTTTTATACGGACAGCCTGTGCATAGTGGATAAATTCCACTCCTTCGAGCTGCGCCATTTCGACTTCTTCATGGTTTGCCGTCATGTTTTCTTCACCCATAAAATGAAGAATGGTAACGTGTGAATGTGACCGCCTGATCGCAGTTCGCGCC
>CADBTF010000198.1 GCA_902797485.1 uncultured Ruminococcus sp.
CGCTGCACTAAGTAAACGCAAAGACACTTCTGCCGTGATACAGCAGAAGTGTCGGAATAAAAACTTCTTTATTGCGCCTGCGCTAAACAGCCCCTCTGTTTTGTCCTGAACAGAGGAGCCTGCTGTTATTACAGAATGTTTTCCAGGAAAGCTGCGGTCTTGGGGTCGTAGCGGAGGTCCTGAGCGGCCATGTCCTCCTCCAGCTGCCAGACCTTGCTGGCGGCGAATACTGAGGACACAAAGAACTGCTGGCTGTTAAGATAGCCCAGCGGAACTACTGCCGGCGGAACGCCGGTCTCTTCGCTGACTTTTTTTACCCTTGCAAGGCGGGCAAGATTGGCGGTGGAGGTGAACTGCCCGTCCACCGGGATAGTGGCGTCGCCCTTGGCAAAGCGGGCAAAGAAGCCCTTGGCCTGCGGCGAGAATGCCATTACAGGAATATCGTGCTTGCGGTACCAGTTGTACTCCCACATATTCATGCAGACGAGGGTCGGGTCTCCGAAGGTGTCGGTAGAGGAGTGGGCCAGGCTGTAGTAGATCTGGCTCACAGTAAAGGGCTCTGTGCCGTGCTTGGCTGCCCAGTCGTTGGCCTGCTCAATGCGGGCAGTGGTCCAGTTGGAGGCGCCGATAAAGCGCACCTTGCCGCTCTCTACAAAATCGTTGAGTATCGGCATGATCTCGCCCACCGGTATCTGCTCATCGTCCCGGTGGAGGAAGTAGATGTCGATATAATCTGTTTGCAGGCATTCAAGGCTCCTTGCCAGATCGGATTCCAGCGAGGCTCTGTCCAGCCTGGAGACGGACATATCGTTGTGGTCAGGGTGGCCGCCCTTGGTGGCGATTATTATTTTTCCACGGTTGCCTCTGGCCTGCATCCAGCGGCCGATAACAGATTCGCTGGCGTCCTTGCCGTTTTCAAGCCAGTCGCAGTAGACACGGGCGGTGTCGATGCAGGTGCCTCCCAGCTCAACGTATTTATCAAGCAGGGAAAAATAAAGCTCGTCGTTGTCCTGAGACTCAAAGTTGGCGGTGCCGTAGGTGAGGCAGGGCAGTTCGAGAGCGTGGCGCTTATTTTTGAGTGTATATTTAAACAACAGTATCACCTCAGACTATCAAATTTCATATTCTTCATTATATTAATATTAGCACAAACATATTACCCTTTTCAAGGGGTTTTTATAAATTTTTATATATTTTTAAAAAAGTGCTTGACAAGCCTGCTGACTTGATATATAATAATAAAGGTGCGTAAAGTGCGCATGCTTTACAGGTGTACAAAAAATCAGACAGTACGGAGGGAAGGCTATGGATAAGAACCTTGCAATGAGCGATCTGCTCGATATTTACGGCGAACTTCTGACGGAAAAGCAGCGTGATATGCTGGAGCTCTATTATAATGACGACCTCTCCCTCGCAGAGATCGCTGAGCATTACGCGATCTCCCGTCAGGGCGTTCACGATTCGATCAAACGCGGTGAGGAATCACTGAATGAATATGAAAGAGTGCTGGGCCTGAGAGCACAGCAGGATAATTACAAGCAGGAACTCATGCACTATAAGGAGCTGGCGCTTGAGGTCTTTGAGGAATGCAAGAAGACCAGCTTTGCCCGCAATATTGCTGAAAAAACTATCACCCTGCTGGAAACTCTTGATGAAAAGCTTGAGGCTTTTGATAATACAAAGTATCTCGAATAAGCCCGGAGCCTGTCTCCGATTGAAATGATCCGATAAGGTGGAATAGATTATGGCATTTGAAGGACTTTCCGAAAAGCTCGGCGCAGTATTCAAAAAGCTGAAATCCCGAGGCAAGCTCTCCGAAAGCGATGTTAAGGAGGCAATGCGTGAAGTCAAAATGGCGCTGCTGGAGGCTGATGTCAGCTATAAGGTAGTTAAGGAATTTGTTGCGAATGTCTCCGAGCGTGCAGTCGGTGAGGAGGTTTTAAAGAGCCTGACTCCCGGCCAGCAGGTCATTAAAATAGTAAACGACGAGCTGATAAAGCTCATGGGCGAGGCAAACTCCAAGATCAATTTCCCCAACAAGCCCCCCTGCATCATTATGATGTGCGGCTTGCAGGGCTCCGGTAAGACCACACATGCAGCAAAGCTGGCCAAGCATTTTAAGGCTCAGGGCAAGAGGCCGCTGCTGGTAGCCTGTGACGTCTACAGGCCGGCGGCTATCGAACAGCTGAAGGTAGTAGGAGCAAGGGCTGAGGTCGAGGTCTTTGAAATGGGCCAGATCGACCCGAGAAAGATCGTCAAGGAGGGCTTAAAGCACGCTAAGGATTACGGCTTTGACCTTGTGATACTTGATACGGCGGGCCGTCTGCATATTGACGAGGCTCTGATGAACGAGCTCAAGGACATCAAGAAGATCGCTGAGCCCAACGAGATCATGCTGGTAGTTGACGCTATGATCGGTCAGGACGCAGTCAAGGTGGCTTCGAGCTTTGACGAGGCTCTCGGCATTGACAGCGTCATACTCACAAAGCTGGATTCCGATACCAGAGGCGGTGCGGCGCTCTCGGTGCTTTCAGTTACCGGTAAGCCTATCAAGTTTGTGGGTATGGGTGAAAAGCTTGACGAATTCGAGCCCTTCCACCCTGAGAGAATGGCCTCAAGAATTTTAGGCATGGGCGATATGCTCACCCTGATAGAAAAGGCCCAGCAGACAGTTGATGAAAAGGAAGCTGAAAAGCTGGCTAAAAAGGTCAAGGAAAAGGGCTTCGACCTGAATGACCTTCTCGACCAGATGAAGCAGATACACAAAATGGGCTCCATGCGCTCCATTATGAAGCTGATACCCGGAGCCAACAAGATAACCGATGAGCAGCTTGAGCAGGGAGAGATCCAGCTCAAAAAGACAGAGGCTATCATCAATTCGATGACAAAGATCGAACGTGAAAAGCCGCAGATCATCGACCCAAAGCGCAAGCGCAGGATCGCTGCCGGCAGCGGAACGCAGGTGAGCGATGTAAACAATCTGCTGAAGCAGTTCGACCAGATGCAGAAGATGATGAAGCAGTACGGTCTGGGCGGAAATCTCCACGGAAAAAAATCCAGGAGGAACCGTGCGGCGCTGCTGAGAGGTCTCGGCGGAGGAATGCCCCCGCAGGAATAAGCTGTCAATGGCGAAAGCCTTGATGATATATGATGATGACGCTCTGTGCAGCGTTTGATACGGACAAGTGAGGTGAAAGTAAAATGGCAGTTAAGATCAGACTGAGAAGAATGGGTGCAAAGAAGGCTCCCTTCTACAGAGTAGTAGTTGCTGACTCAAGATACCCCAGAGACGGCCGCTTCATCGAGGAGATCGGTTATTACGATCCTACCAAGGAGCCGACTGTTCTGAAGATCGACGACGAGAAGGCAAAGAGCTGGATCGCTAAGGGCGCACAGCCCACCGATACCGTTAAGGCTCTTTTCAAGAAGAACGGCACTATCTGATGCCGGCGCTCTGTCGGCAGGAGCAGACCCACCCGATTTCCTGCCGGCAAGAGGGGCATTGCCCCGGTTCAAGTGGGAGGACTAAGGAGGTAGTTTTATGGAACAGCTTTTAAGAGCTATCGTGACCGAGCTTGTTGAGGAACCCTCGGCTGTTGAGATACTGGTCGATGAGCCCAACGAGGAAGGCGAGATAGTATATCATCTTCACGTTGCTCCTGACGATATGGGCAGAGTTATAGGCAAGCAGGGCCGTATTGCCAAGGCGATACGCACTGTTATGAGAGCCGGCTGCTCACGCATCGGTCAGAAGATACGAGTTGAGATCGACTGATATAAGACTGTTTGTCCGGAGGAACACTCCGGACTTTTTATATCACTGCGAAAAAATGCCATAGCATTTCCGGTCTTGCCGGATATGCTATGGCGCTGTTTTTTTATACGGTGTTTTGCTTTATGCTGCTGCTTCCTCGGAGCTGGAGTCTGTTTCTGCCTGAGAATCAGCTGCTTCCTTGGATTCTGTTTCGGCTGCTGAGCTCGAAGCTTCATCTGCCTTGCTCTCCTCCTCTGCGGAGGCTGCCGGTACCTCTCTTGTGGAGCCCGGTGTGTAGTATTCAAGGAGTGTGATCGTATCCTGAATGGAATTCAGCTGGTAGGTGGATTTGCAGGTGATGCCGATATAATTCTTGCCCTCGTATTCGTAAAGCACCTCTAAGCAGAAACTTGCTTCATCGGTGAAGCCTGTCTTTCCGCCGAGGATATTTCCGTCAGCCAGACCGTCGTCGTTGAGGTCAACATACCAGCCTAAAAATCTGCTCTGAACTATGCTGTAGAGGGTGATGCCTTCTTCGTGCTGGGTGGTCTTGGAGGTGGTGTAGGTGTCGGTGGTGAGCACCTTTTTCAGGGTCTTGTCCTGCATTGCGTAGGAGAAAAGTATGCACATATCCTTGCAGGTGGAGTAGTGGTTGTCGTCATGCAGGCCGCTGGCGTTGGTGAAATGTGTTCCGGTCAGGCCCATTTCCGCAGCCTTTTTGTTCATGAGCTCTACAAATGCCTTTTCAGAGCCGGCGACCATATTTGCCAGACCTGATGTGCCGTCAGCACCGCTTACCAGAATGGAGGAATAAAGCAGGTCGTTGAAGGTGACGGTCTCGCCGGAAACAAAGCCGGCCATAGAAGCATTTTCTTCATAGAGCGGATCCAGCACAGCGTCGGTGAACTTGTACTTAGCCTTGGGGTCCTTAACATTTTCCATGGCTACGATAATAGTCATGAGCTTTGTCAGCGAAGCAGGGTAGATCTTCTTTTCGTAGTTAGAGCCGGCAACTATCTCATTGGCTTCCACATCAAGGAGCATACTGTACTTTGTGGAGAGCCCCAGCTTTTTGAAATCTACATCTTTATAGTCAGCGGATTTCTCCGGCTCAGGGAAGGTCTTGTCAGGCTCGGAGGCGACAGGCTCCGCCTTAGATTCCGCCTGTGATGCAGCTGATGAATCATCCTCCGCAGCAGAGCTGCTTTCGTCCTTGGTGATCGAGGGGATCGTGTCGGCCTCCTTGATCCTTCCCTTGCCGGTGACGATCATCACTGCGGTGCCGGCAGCAACGAGTATCAGCATTATCAGCACTGCAACAAGTGCTGCACCGCCCCTTTGGTTTCTTTTCATGGTAGTTATCTCCCTTTCTTTATTATTCGGCAGCCTCGCCGTTTTCTTTCAGGAATGTGTGGCAGTATTGCAGGATATCCCGCCTGGTGACAATGCCGATAAACACCTTTCTGTCGTCGATGACCGGTACAAAGTTCTGATTCATAGCCAGCAGCACCAGCTCATCTACGGTGGCAGCCACAGAGACAGGTGTGCTCCTGACACGCCTTGGTATCTCCGAGATACGGTAATGCTCCAGCCCACGGACATCGAAGATGTTATTATCCAGCATGAAATACATAAAGTCGCCCTCTGCCAGAGCCTTTACATATTCTCCGCTGCGGTTTATCACCGGAATGGAGGTGAAGCCGTGGTTGCGCATTTTTTCAATGGCTTGTCTCACAGTGGCGTCGTCATAGACATAATCTATAACTGCCTTGGGTTTTAAAAGCTTTAGTATGTTCATATCTATCCTTACGCTGCCGGATAGCGGCAGCTCCTGCTTTCGTTAGTTATTATTCTTCTTCGCTTTCAGCGGAGGTGTCTGTCTCGGTGCTGCTCTCCGGCTCTGAGCTTTGGTCGGAGGAAATAGCTTCTTCTGCTTCTGATGAAGCTTCTGAGCTGTCATTGCTGCTGCTTTCGCTGCTGACGTCCGGATGGCTGCGGTTCTTTCCGTAGGTGTGTACGAGGGTAAAGAGGGTATCGAAATCAATGGTGCCCAGGTTCTCGGTGCTTACTCCCAGCTCTGACATATCATCGGCGGTGATGCCGTAGGTGGCGCATAGCCCCTGACAGAAGCCCAGCCGCTGCTCCTCGCTCATGGAATCAAAGTTCACCAGCGTGTCAGTGAAATAGGCGTTGAAAACCGAATCGTCGATCTCATTATCCAGCCTTGTGATAACTCTTTCCTCCACCACATCATCACGGCCCTCGACGGAGTAGGTCATGGTGTATTTTACCAGATGCCCGTCCTGCTTGTCAAAATAGAAATCCATGACAGTGATGTAGGTGTCGCCGGTGTAGGTATACTGCTCGGTGTCATACTCTGCGTTGGGAGCAGAGGGGCTTTCGGTCCTGGGCACACCGTTCTCGATAATGCTTTCGATTATGTTGAGCTCAGGCTCGTCTGTGCTTTCCCGATACATACCGCAGACGTAGTCAAAGTCATAGCTCTTGCCGGAGAGGGTTATGCTGCCGTGGCTGCCGAGGGGTTCGTTTTGCAGCTGATAAACGTCCTCGCCGTCCACCACTCTGATGACCTGTATCTCGTCCTTGATGTTGGTGCCGGTGAGCCTGCACTCGAGGGTGTATTTGCCGGACTGATAAATATCGTAAACTGCTTTGAGCTTTTCCCCGACTGATCTGGTGGGGGTAAAATGCGGTGTCTGGAAAGCCTGAGAGCTTTCGTCCGCTGAGGCGGAGCTTTCCTGAGAAGCTGTGTCTGAAGCCTGACTTTCGGCGGGCTGACCGGATGAGGGCTCGCTGCTGCCGGAGCAGCCGCAGGCAGAAAGAGCAATAAAAAGGCCGCAAAGGGCGCACAGTATTCTTTTGACCATTGTGCCTCCGACCTTTCCTGAAAGCTGACGACCTATACAATATATCATCTTATATTATAGCACTATATATCGTATTCTGTCAAGATAAATATTTATCTTCTCCGCAATGAAGCAGCACATAATAAAGTCATGCAGAGTCAGTCCTGCTTCGGCTGGTAGAAGTTGCCTGTCAGCCGCTGGGTCTTGACCTCGTTGATGAAGGCGGAGGGGTCAACGGCTTTGACCGCATTTATGACCTTCTTTTCCTGAGCTGCGGAAACCACAGAGTAGACCACGTTCCTCTCGCAGTGTTCAAAGGAGCCCTCACCCTCAAGGATAGTGGCGCCGTGGGCGCTTACTTTGTAGATCGCACTGCAAACGTCGTTGGGGCGTTCGGTGACGATGAACAGCGTGCTCTGCTGGTATTTCTTGTAGAGCCCTTTCAGAACAGCAGTGCCGGCATACTGGAATATAATGGAATAGAGTGCCTTGTCCCAGCCGAACACAAAGCCGGCTATGCAGAGGATAAAGGCGTTAAAGCCGAGAATGATATTAAATGAATCTATCCCCCGGCGCTCGGAGAGAAATACAGAGATGAAATCTGTTCCGCCGGAGGTGGCGCCGGCATTCAGACAGATGCAGATAGCAGCGCCGTTTATTATCCCGCCGAAGATGGCTATGAGCAGTATGTCCTCGGTGATGATATATGCGGGGATAAGATCGGTGAAAATGCTGTTGAGCACTATCATCAGCACAGAATAGAGGGTGAACTTTTTTCCGATGAACCGAAACCCGATATAGACGGGGCCGGCATTCAGCAGCATATTCACCAGCGAGAAGGGAAGGCTGATCCCGAAGGAGCTTTCAAACAGCCGGATCACCAATATCGAAAGCCCGGAAACTCCGCCGGGGTAAAGGCCGCCGGTGGCAACAAAGGTCTTGTAGTTGACTGCCATTATAAATGAGGCAATAGTGACGGCAGGCACGGTAACGAGGGGGCGTTTGATGATCTCCTTGAAGCTTCGTTTTTTCATAGCGATGCACCTCCTTGAATATAGTATACCACGGAGCAGGCGAAAAAGCAATCATCGGGGAGATCATTTTTAAAGCCTGCCCGCAGCAGTACAATGTGACACGAAAACGATTAGGTTAAGCAAAATGAACAATTTGTACATTGTTATAACCATGTCACAAAAATGTGCAATATAAAGTTATTGTATATAGCTTTCTGTGCACAAAGGGTGTATAATTAGGCTGTTGTAAAAAATTATTACAAATCCACTTAAAAAAAGGAGTTTTGACAATGGAGCTTAAAGCAAAGTTAAAGGAGTTTATTTGCAGCACTCTCGGTGTAGAGGCTGATGTGCTTGAATATGATACAGCGCTGTTCGGTGACAGCCCTATAGGTCTTGATTCAGTTGACTCTCTGGAGATCATTTCATATGTTGACGGAGAGTACGGCGTTGATATGACCGGTGTCGGCAAGGAACATTTCCAGAGCATTGACACCATTGCAGCTTACATAGAAGCAAACAAGTAAGCCCATAGCCCTTCCGGAAACCGGCAAGGGCTTTATTCTATTATAATATCTTTGAAGAAAGGAAGGAAAGAAAATGACTGATAATAAAACACGCTGCGTAATAACCGGCCTGGGAATGATCTCGGCTATAGGTGATAATGTGGCTCAGTGCTGGGAAAGTGTGCTGGGCTCTGTTTCGGGCATAGACCACACCACTACAGTAGACACAAAGGACTGCTACTCAGACTATGCCGCAGAGGTCCGCTCCAAGGGCTGGGACAGTATGCCGGAGACCGAGGGCATGGACAGAGTCTCCAAGCTTTGCATAAAGGCAGTGGCAGAGGCTATGGAGGACAGCTCTCTTGAGGATTTCAAGGGAGACAGCCGGGTGAGCGTTATAATGGGAAGCTGTGTCGGCGGAGTTGTCAGTGCAGAGAAATATTACACCGTCAAAAAAGACCCGGCTCTTATCCCGCAGATGCCCATTTCGGCGATCGCATCTCAGGCGGCGGCATGGTGTCATGCTGGAGGAGCTGTTACAAACGTAGCCAATGCCTGCGCTGCCGGAACTATCAGCATTGCCTATGCGGCTGATCTTATCCGTGCCGGCAAGGCGGATATTGTGGTTGCAGGCGGCGCCGATGCCTTTGCATCTGTGCCCTTTGCAGGATTTACCTCTCTGCACGCTCTGGACGCAAATCCCTGCTCGCCCTTTAATCATCTCAGCGGGATCACTCTCGGTGAGGGAGCCGGCGCTTTGATAGTTGAGAGCTATGAACACGCAGTCAGGAGAGGCGCTAAGATCTACTGCGAGGTGCTGGGCTCAGGAGTTACCAGTGATGCCCACCATATCACCGCCCCCCGCCCTGACGGCGAGTGCCAGATGAATGCTATCAGAACAGCTATAGAGAGCTCAGGCCTGACAGAAGCGGATATCGGCTATGTCAACGCTCACGGCACAGGAACTGCCAAAAATGACGAGGCTGAATTTTTGTCTCTGCACACTATCTTCGACGGAAAGAATGATGATCTGTCCGTCAGCTCCACCAAGGCCATGACAGGCCACTGCCTTGGTGCGGCCGGTGCAGTAGAGGCTGTGTTTGCAGTAAAGGCCCTGACAGAGAATACCGTTCCGCCCACCCTTGGCTTTGACGAGGCTGATCTTGTTACCCTTAAAGAACGGGCCGGCAAGCTGGATTTCTGCCCCAACACCCCCCGCAAAAAGGAGCTCAATACTGTAATGAGCAACTCCTTTGCCTTCGGCGGGAACAACGCCAGCATAGTGTTCAGCAAGCAGCAGGGCAATGTAAAGGCCGCCGGAGAGAAGAAACGTGTGGCCATAACCGGGCTTGGGATCGTTACACCCGCCGGCAACGGCACAGAGAAATACATAGAGCAGTGCCGCAGGAACAGCATCAGGTTAGAAGCGGATATGCGCTCGAACGTGGGCAAGGAGGAGTATGACAAGCTGGGGCTCAAAATGGCCTTCTACCGCAAGCTGGATCATTTCAGCCAATTGCAGTGTGTCTCCGGTATGTATGCGCTGAAGGACGGCAGCTATGAGATAACCCCTGAAAATGCCGCTCAGACGGGAATAATCGTGGGCAGCTCCGAGGGCTCACTTTCGCCGGTGTGCGATTTTGAGATGCTCATTGCCGAAAAGGGCAACGCCAACGGCAGCGCCTTCAAGTTCCCGAATACTGTATATAACGCAGCCGGCGGCTATCTGTCCATATGCTCCGGCATCAAGGGCTATAATGTGACCGCCACCAACGGTGCGCAGTCGGGGCTTTTCTCGGTGGCCTATGCTATGGACGTTATCCGTGCAGGAAAGCAGAAGGCTATGCTTGCCACCGGCACCGATGAGAACAATGAGATTATCCGGGAGCTCTATTCCGGGCTGGGGCTGGCAGCAGATGAGCCGGTGGAGCCCTATTCCGGCAGAGAGCAGTTCAGCCTTTCAGACGGCAGCGTGTCTCTGCTTCTGGAGGAGGAGAATGCAGCAAAGGAGAGAGGTGCTAAGATCTACGCCTATGCCGTAGGCAGCGGCGCCGCCAGCTGCGGAGTTAAATTCGGTACCCTTTCCGGCTCCGGCGAAGCGCTTGACAAGGCTATACGGGCAGCTCTTGAAGATGCCGCCCTGCGCCCGGAGGACATCAGCGCAGTAGTGGGCTTTGCCAATGGCCACTCAGCTGTTGATGCCATTGAAAAGAGCTCCCTGAAAAGAGTGTTCAAAGAGGCAGTGCTTGGCCTGCCGGTCATTTCGGTAAAGAACAGGCTGGGGGAGGCCAGAGCAGCCAGCGCCGCTCTGGGGGCTGCTCATGCAGCGCTGCTCCTGAACGGGGATATTACCTGCGAGGAAGCGTATTTCTTCGGAGACGACGATAAAATGTTTGTATACAACACCGACAGCCGCAAGCTGGAAAGGATCCTTGTGATCTCCTACGGCTCCGGCGGAAGCTACAGCGCTGTTGTCATCAGCAGATAAGGGGGCAAATATGAAAGTAGCAGTTGTTACCGGTGCGTCCCGTGGGATAGGACGTGCCTGCGCCATCAGACTTGGCAAAGAGGGCTATACGGTCGTGGTGAACTACAGCCGCAGTGAAGCAGAGGCACAGTCTGCTCTTGATGAGATCAGGAGCGCCGGCGGCGATGGCATCATCTATAAAGCGGACGTTTCTGATCTGGCTCAGGTCAAGCAGATGATGAGAGATGTGGATAAGCAGTTCGGGCAGATAGACCTGCTTGTGAACAACGCAGGCATAGTCAGGGACAGCTTTCTGCTGGCGCTCAATATGAACGATCTGGACAGCTGCCTTGATCTGAATGTTAAGGGCTATTTCTACTGCGCACAGCAGGCGGCTCTGAAAATGTTCAGGCGCAAGCAGGGAGTTATCATAAATATGTCCTCAGTCAGCGGGGAGCTGGCTCTGGCGGGGCAGAGCGTATACAGTGCCACCAAGGGCGCTGTGAATTCCCTGACAAGGGTGCTCGCCAAGGAGCTGGGTGCCAAGGGAATAAGAGTGAATGCAGTGGCTCCGGGGTTTATCGAGACTGAAATGATAAACGCCCTTTCTGACGATAAGAAAAAGGAATATCTTGACACAATACCCCTGCACCGCTTCGGCAGAGCAGAGGAGGTGGCAGAGGTCGTGGCGGCACTGGCAGGCGATGGCTTTGCCTACATGACCGGGCAGGTCATCACCCTTGACGGAGGTATAGCGCTTTGATGAACATAAATGAGATAAACGAAAAGATCAAGCAGCGCCCGCCCTTTCAGATGATAGACAGGGTGACGGAGCTGGTGCCGAATGAGAGCGCTGTGGGGCTGAAATGCGTGTCTGTCAACGAGCCGCATTTTCTGGGGCATTTTCCGGAGAGTCCCATAATGCCGGGAGTGCTGATTATCGAAAGCTGTGCCCAGCTTTGCTCGCTGGTCATTGAGGGGAGCAATGAGCCGGATAAGCTCTATGTGCTTTTAAAGGTGGACGGCTTCAAGTTCCTTAAGCCGGTCATTCCCGGTGACAGGCTGGAGATATCTGTTAAAAAGACCCGTGGGGGTGCAGGTGTGTTCAGCTTTGACGCAGAGGTGAAGGCGGACGGCAGGGTACACGCCAAGGGCAGCCTGATGTTTACGGCGATAGACCGTTCTTCGGTGTATGAGCGCTAAAGGGGGAGAGCTGATGAGTGCAAAGGCCCCCGAAAAAATACTTGTGATAAACGGCAGCCCGAAGTGCCGTGGCAGCCTGACCCTTAAACTGACAGATGCCTTCATTGAGGGAATGCTCAGTGTCAGGGACTGCACAGTGCAGTATATAAATGTGTCTGAAAAGAAGATAAAGCCCTGCACCGGCTGCCTTTCCTGCTGGGGGAGGACCGAGGGCGAGTGCGTCATCACCGGTGACGATATCCCGGAGATAAGAGACAGCATCTTATCCTCAGACTATGTGATCGAGAGCTTCCCGATCTATTTCTTCGGAATGCCCGGCACGCTGAAGGTCATGACAGACCGGCTGCTGGGGATAATGTGTACCTTCTCCGGGCAGGAGATCGACCCGATAAAAACCGAGCGCCACGCCCTCAGAAGCCCCAAAGAGGGCCAGCGGCTGGCACTGATAACCTCCTGCGGGTTCTCGGAATCCGGTGATGTGTTCGAGCCTGTCATGAAGCAGTATGATCTGGTCTTCGGAAAGGGTAAATATTCCTATCTGTGCGTGCCGCAGCTGAAAGCGCTGGCTCAGGCGGGCTCCGGCCAGAGGCTGGAAAAGCTGCAGGCTCTTGCAAGGGAAGCGGGAGCACAGTTTATCAGCTCAGGCAAAATAGCTCCGGAGCTGGTGCAGACCCTTTCAAATCCGATACTTTCACAAAAGACCTACCGTGTGCTTATGGAGAAATTCTGGCATGACGAAAAGGACGAGGTGAGCAAATGATAAAGATAGCAGCAGACCTGGGCGGTGCCGACCGCTCTCAGGCGGAGCTTGCAGAGGGAGTTATCAAAGCTGTTGAGGAGCTTGATGAGCTGTATGTTTACGCCTTCGGGAGCGCCGGGGAGCTTGAGCCGGTGCTTGGAGGCAGAGAGCGGATAGAGATAGTTGATTCTCCGCAGGTCATCACCAACAGTGACGACCCTGCCCTTGCTTTTAAGGAGAAGCAGGATTCTTCGCTGATAAAGGCCATGGAGCTATGCAGAAGCAGCGGCAGCATATCCGGGCTGGCCTCCTGCGGGCCCACCGGTGCCATATTTGTTTCTGCCATAAGGCTGCTGGGCAGGATAGCAAGGGTGAGCCCCATGCTGGCAGTGGAGCTCAAAAGGCCGGACGGCAGCCCCATATGTGTGGTGGACTGCGGTGCCAATGTGGAGTGCCGGGCAGAGAAGCTCCTTGACTTTGCTAAAATGGGCCGGGCCTATATGCGGGCTGTCGGTGTGAAGGCTCCGAGGGTAAGTCTGCTTTCAAACGGGGCGGAGGATTCAAAGGGCAATGAGCTTGTCAGGAAGGCAAATGCTCTGCTGCGGGAGAGCTGCCCGGATTTTATCGGGAATACTGAGGGGAACAATGTGCTGACAGGGGCAGCTGATGTGATAGTCTGCGACGGGTTTTCCGGAAATGTTCTGCTGAAGACCATTGAGGGCGCAGGCAAGGCAGTGATAGCTGAGCTCCGGGCGCTGGGCCTCAGAGGTGAGGCTTTGGACAAGGTATACAAAAAGTACGACCACAACACTCAGGGGGGAGCAGTTCTGCTGGGCACCGGTCTGCCGATAGTAAAGGGGCACGGCTCCGCCAACAGTGAGACAGTGTGCAGTATAATCCGTGCGTCCTACAGCTTGGCAGCCAACGGCCTGAATGAAAAGATAGCAGAGGAATTCAAGGGATAGGAGGAGAAAATGTGAGCCAATACACAAAGGAGCATATTGTAACAAAAACTATTGAGCTGGCAGAGAAAAAGCCGCTGACCAAGATCACCGTCAAGGAGATAGCTCAGGAGAGCGGCGTTACGAGAAATGCCTTTTACTATTATTTCCATGACATCTTTGATGTGTTCACCTATTATATAGACAGCCACATTCAGGAGCTTATCGACAGGCCCTATGGCGGCAATGTGGAGGGCATCTTCTTTGACCTGATAGAAATGCTTCTGCGCCACAAAAGGCTTTGGCAGAATCTGTACAAGACCCTGGGCCATGAGGAGCTGGAGCGCATTACCGCCAGCAAGCTGGAGGAGCTGATAAAGCTGGCTGTGAACCGCATTGAGCCGAATTTCAGTATCCCCGGCCTTGACCTTGAGATAATCTGCACATTTTACCGCAAGGCGCTTTTCGGCATCTTCATCGAATGGATGATGGACCGCCGCCACGATTCCGATGAGCAGATAAGGGCTTCTCTTGAGAGGATAA
>CADBTF010000199.1 GCA_902797485.1 uncultured Ruminococcus sp.
AGGCTTGCTGGCGCAAGTCAAGGAGAATTTGGGTAAGATGACGGAAAGCTGGCAAGCAGATGACGTGCAGAGGCGTTAGCCGTGGGTTGTGCGGTGTTGCCTTAAAGGCTTATGCCGGAGCAGCTCAAAATACTGCTCATGACACTATGGAGATCACGCCGTCTTTGATGACAGCAAGGCCCCGCTGCCGGGCTGATCCAGCTGCCTGCATGACTCTTTCCTCAACTGCGGCGGAGCGGGTGTAGCCGAATATGCGCCCCACTGCCAGCAGCAGGTCTCCCAGAGGAAGGCTGATCTGTGCATTCAGAACATAGACAACTGCTGCACAGATCTCCTCCAGGCAGATGTCCTCGATCTTTCGCCTGTTTTCGCCGGAGCCGCCCCGGAAGGTGCTGTAGCTTTCCGGCGACTGGCTTTCAGCCCATATAAAGCTGCCGGCTTCTGTGGTCTTGTGAGGTATCGCTTCAAGAGCAGTATCGAACACTGAGAGCACAGCCTTGCTCCTGCGGGAGATGCCCCAGGCAGAAAGCACCTTCTTCATCAGTGCTGCACGGCTGAGAGGGGCCTCTGCGTTTATCACCCGCTCTGCGGCTTCAAGCACAGTGCCAAAGCTGTCAGGGCTTGTAAAGCTCTCCGGCCCGCCGTACAGCGGCAGGATACATGGGGTGAACATGGCTATTGAAGCGGCGCTCTCGGTCTCAAAGGAGGCAGTGTCAAAGCCGGGCTTTGAGGCAGGGGCGGGCTCCGCTCCATTGGAGCGGTCACTCCCGGCACGCTTTATCTGCTCCTCGATCTTGGCAAGCACAGCCTCCGGGCTGTCCAGCCAGTCAAGTATATGCACATTCATCACCCGCCAGCCAAGGCCCTTCAAAACGCCGGGCTGGGTTATTCTAAGGTCGTCAGTGGAGGAGGTGGCAAAGCTATGGAAGCTGTCCAGCAGTATGCCGAGGATAAACTCTCCGCTTTCGTCTGCAACTGCAATATCCACCTTGAAGCCGGAGCACCCCACCTGGCACTTAGCGTCATATCCACGCTCTGACAGTTCACCGGCAATGATCTCTGCAAGCTGGTCGGGCTCATAGGCAATGTCGCTGGAATTCCTTGCTAAAGCGCCGGTGCCGTGCTCGGCATATTCAAGAAAGCTTTTGAGCTCTGCCACGCCTGCGGCTCTGGTGCGGGAGAGGTCTATCTGTTCGGGACGGAGGACGGAATAGACGATCATTTCCTGCCTTGCCCGGGAGACCGCCACATTCAGCCGGCGCCAGCCGCCTTCCTGATTGAGAGGCCCGAAGTTCATTGAGACCTTTCCGTTCTTATCCGGCCCGTAGCCGATACTGAACAGTATAACATCACGCTCGTCGCCCTGAACGTTTTCAAGATTCTTGATAAACAGCGGCTCATACATATTGTCTGCAAGCTCCTCAAGGTGAGGGTCCTTCACGAACTGTTCCGAGAGCAGGTCGTCGATCAGGTTCTGCTGGGAGGAGCTGAATGTCACCACGCCTATGGAGTATTTTCTCAGGCTCTCATCAGTGAGCCTGCGGACGATCTCTTCGGTGACAGCCTGAGCCTCAGCTAAGTTCTGTCTGCTCTGGCTTTTATCATAGAAGCCCTCCACCTGAACTCTTGTGACCTTTCTCTGTCTGTCATCGGGGGAGGGGAAGGTGAGCAGCTTGTTCTCATAGAACCTTGCGTTGCTGAAAGCGATAAGGCTTTCATGGCGGGAACGGTAATGCCAGAGCAGATGCTTCTGCGGCATGGAGAGCGCCAGGCAGTCGTCGAGAACACTTTCCAGATCTTCCTTGTCGAAATTGTCGTCATCTGTGTTCTGAGCAGCAAAGAATGAGGTGGGCGGCAGCTGTTTAGGGTCGCCGACGACTACAACATTCTCGCCCCGGGCAATGGCGCCGACTGCCTCACTGGTGGGCATCTGAGAGGCCTCGTCAAATATCACAAGATCAAATTTCGGGAATTTGGGGTCAATATACTGCGCCACTGATATGGGGCTCATAAGCATACAGGGGCAGATGCGTCTCAGCAGTGTGGGTATGCTGTCAAACAGAGACCGGATAGACATCATTCGCCCGCCGCTTTTGACAGCCCGCTGCAAAACAGAAAGCTCGGAGCTGCCCTGCCGCAGACCCTCCGCCGGGGCCGGTATCTTAGCGCTGAGCCTTGATATAAGCTCCTGAACGGTGAGCTGCCTGAACTGCTCAGTAAAGCTGCGGTATTGGCTGACGGTAATATCGAACTGTGTTCCCTGAAAGGCAGAGAGCCTTGGGTCTGCGGATATGGCGGCGGAAAGTGCTGCTTTGGAAGCAGCGCAGACAAAGGCACCCTCTAAGGCTTCCTCTGCTATGGCGCCGTTCAGATAACATTCTGTCAATTTTCCAAGCTCAAGGCCGTTCAGCTCCTGCAGCAGGCCCTCCAGCACAGCCCGCTCCCGGAGCTTGTCCTTGCAGCTGATAAGCCCTCTGATCTCTCTGCCGGTTTCATCAAACCAGTCGCCGGCTTCTTCAAGGTGTGATAGTTCAAGGCTGAGATCTGCGCTTGTTTGCCTGATGGCATCACTCAGAGCGGTATAGCCGCTGACGGCGGCTTGGGCAGCGGGGGCAAGCTCAGCGATCCTGCCTGCGGCGGCGGTCATCTCAGGGTCTGAAAGGGAAGCGATAAGGCTGCGCATTTTCTGGGTGTTCTCTCTCAGCAGAGCCAGCAGTTCAAGGTCGGTATCCTCGCCCTGCCAGCGGGCCCCTAAGTATGGAATGAACTTAGCGGCGGTCTCATCTGATGCAGCTTTCAGGCCTTGGTATCGTTCCGCTATGTCACAAATGTCGGTAAAATTCTCCTTGGTGACGCTGTCAGCAGATTTGGCGTAGGCCCGCAGGGTCTTCAAAAGCTTGCTTCTGCCAAAGGCTCTGGGCAGGAACCATTTCTGCTCGTTCGTTTTCCAGGCAAGCTTCAGGCTGCCGGCATCTGATGTCAGCAGAGCCTCATCAAAGCCTGCCGATAATGAGCCCCTCAGCTCACGCATTTCCCTCACCTGTGCTGCAAGCCGGTCAAGCTCCGGAGCTGATTCGGAAACGGGCGTGTCAGCAAACACAGCCTCCGGCAGGTAATTCCCTGAAAGCGCAAGGGAGAAAAGCTCCGAAGCGGCGGCATAGCCGTGGCAGCTTCTTTTGGCCTCAAAGCCGCCCTTTGCTGCCAGCTCAAGGTAGGAGCTCTCTGCTTTAGCCAAAAGCTCATTCAGCCTTGTGAGCCCGCTTGAAAAGGCTTCTTTGGTCTCAAATGAATATTCTGTCAGGCGGCAGTGCTTCAAGGGTGTGGAGGCAAGCCCTCCCAGCTCCCTGCCTGCCGCAGCTGCCCGCCTGATAAGCTCGATAGCCCGGCTGTACTTTTCCTCGGAAATGCTGCTGTTAAAGCTCTCCGGCAGGGTGATGAGCCCGCTGTAGCTTTGGTAGGTGTCGTACTTGATAATGGCATTATAGAGTGACATTCCTATGGGCAGCTTTTGGTGCAGAGCTGCCATAGTTCCGCTGAGCAGACGGCGCTTTTCCATAAGCTCTCCCGCAGCGGAAGCGTGCTCCTCCGGGCTTTTGACATGGGCGATAGATAGGGTGCTTTCCAGCTGATTGAGCACTGCCCGCTTCTGAGCCTTGTTTGAATGGAGCTCCAGGCAGAACGGGTCAAGACCAAGACCTCTTAGCCTGTTCTGCACCACCGAAAGAGCTGCCATTTTCTCTGCCACGAACAAGACCGACTTGCCGTTATAAAGGGCGTTGGCGATCATGTTGGTGATAGTCTGTGATTTACCGGTCCCCGGAGGGCCGTGCAGCACAAAGCTTTCCCCCTTGCCGGCGGCGTATACTGCCGCAAGCTGTGAGGAATCTATGCTGGCGGGGACAGCCAGCTCCGCCGGGGAGAGGCTTTCGTCCAGCTCTCTCGGGGAGAGGTCTGTGCCTATAGGCTCCCACTCCATTTTCCCGCTTATCAGTGAGCGTACCACCTTGTTCTCCCGCAGCTCGTCGCTCCGGCTGTGAATGTCGTTCCACATGATGAACCGTCCGAAGGAGAACTGCCCCAGAAAAGCGATTTCTTCTACGTCCCAGCGCTTCTGCGGAAGAACGGCTCTGCGAACGGTGTTGAAGACCAGCTGCAGGTCAACTCCGCTTTCGTCCCGGGGGATAGGGTCAAGGCCGGTGATGTTTATGCCGTGATCCTGCCGGAGCATTTCCAGCAGGGTGATGTTTATTTGAGTGTCCTCACTGCGGGCCCTTACCGAATATGCTTTGTCAGAGATCTTTCTGATAATATCCACCGGCACCAGCACCAGCGGGGCGTATCTTTTCCTGACGCTTTTATCCGTCTCGTACCAGCATAGAAACCCCAGTGCAAGGTAGAGGGTGTTGGCGCCGTTTTCCTCCAATGAGAGCCTGGCCTTGCGGTGGAGCTTTTTGAGTGATGCTTCCAGCTCGGTCTCGCTCAGGAAGGTCCTTAGCCTGCGAACCTTGAACTCAGCCTCTGCAATAGTCTTTATCATGTCCTTACTGTTTTCCGTCTCGAAGATCCTGCTTTCAGACACAGCAAGGCTGAGCTCCTGCGGAGCGGGCATGAGCTTAAAGGCCTCGCCTTTGGCAAGCTCGTCCTCAAGCCGTCCGAGGTCAGCGGCTGCCAGCTGAACACTTGCGGCCCCCGGCCTGAAATTGATAAGGCTGTTTCTCAAGGATAGGTCCAGCAGCTTTCGTTCCCATATATCCTGCTTGGTAACATCCTTGACGCCGCCGCTTATTGATCTCAGGCTGTTTGGGTCGATCAGGCTCGGAGCTGAGGTGACAGCCTCGGCCTCACGCTTGCCGAAATCAGCAAAGTAATATTTCCCGTCCGCCTGCACAGGCAGCGGGCGTATGCCGTTGCCCCGGCACCTGTGGATATCTATGGCTAATGAGAAGCCGTTCCGGTCGAGCAGGTCATCGTCAGCCAGCTTGACTGCTTTTTCAAAATCCACTGACCGCCCGGCCGCAAAGCCGGTACACTCCACCAGGCAGATAGAGCTGATGCCCTCGGCGGTGCGCTTGGTCAGGTCAGATATATCGTCGGTGACGCAGTCGGCAAAGGTCTCGTTTTCCAGCCAGCAGCCGGAGAAGGCATGGCCCTTTGTGAACACCAGCAGCGGGTTCAGCCCCACCGCCTCGGCGCAGGCTGAAAAGAGCAGTGCCAGATCAAGGCAGGTGCCGCAGCGCTGCTCCATAACCCTATGGGGCATACGCACCCTCTGCCCTGTGAGCTCATAGCTGGCAGGAGGCACGGTGTAGGCAAGGTTTTCCTCCTGCAGGGCAGCATAGAGGGCAGCCATTTGCAGCCTGACTGTATTCGGGTCCTGAGTCTGGTAGCCGGTGAAGGAGGGGTCGCCGGTCCATTTCATAAGGTGGTGGGCGGCCATGTTTACCACCTGCATGACAGCCGGGTGGTTAGGGGTGATGTATGCAGCGGTCAGCTCCGGCATAATGCCTGTACCCAGCCACTGGTCGGCAGCCAGCAGAGAAACAGCCGCAGAGTCAGAGACAGCAAGCTGCCCTTCACAGCTCACTTCAATGGTGACTACTCCCTCCAGACGCTCAGTCAGGCCGGAGAGCACATCGGGAGAAATGACTGTTCTGACCGGAGAGATCTCCACAGTTTCCTTGGGAGGTATCAGCGGGATATCTGCTTCAAAGGGCGTGGCAAATTCAGGAGAAAAAGATATCCTGATATGTATATCCTTAGCGGCCTCCTCGCCCTGATCGGTTATAGCGATGCTTCTTATCAGCGGGATATAGTTTTGCTGCATAGCCAGATTCAGCTGCGCCTTGCAGTCCATTTTGACAATAAGTGCGGTTTCCATAGTGAGCCCCTCCTGTGCGGTACTTTCTGCTTTGTTTATTATATCACATCTTGGCATAAATGAAAAGAGCTTTTAAAACATTTCTTCCGGGCCTTTCGCCGTATGATAAATGAAGCGCCCGCTCAGCGGACCGAGCAGGCGCTTATATGATCTGTGCAGTTATATATTTTGTCAGCTAAACAAACAGTGTGCATTTCCCGGTGCTGCGGTAGTATTCTATCAACCGCTCAATATCAGCCCTTGTGCAGCCGAGCCTCTGACTGAGGCAGCCGATGCACAGAAATTCCTCTGCACCCCGGTTTACCAGCTTGCGGAAAATAGCTATGTCGTCTGCCGGCAGCTCTGCCCCGCAGCAGAAGCAGGTCTTGTAATTGCCCATTACAGCTTTACCGCCCTTGCCTTGAACACTGCGCAGTCGTGTGATCCAAGCTGGGTCACATATCTTTCAGTGAATACTCCGGCGATAGAATGAGTGTAGCAGTCATACATTTCAAGCCCTCTGCCGGAGGATACCGGCAGGCCGATATCATAAAACTGCAGTGACATCTCTGCTTTCTTGTCGCTGAGATTGAAAAGCCCGACAGCATATTCGCCGGTGCTCAGGGGGCGTATCAGAGCAAAGACCTTTTCAGGGTTGTTCCACTGCCTGATAACATAAGGCGCTCTGCACTCTATATCCTGATTGATCGAGATGATATCCCGGTTCATAAGGATAAGCTTGGTAATATCTGTCATCTTCCTGACGTCGCAGCCGATGATAAGGGGCGAATTCATCATTGCCCAGAAAGCAAAATGTGTCTTGTATTCAATATCGGTGCAGCCGCCGACCACACCGCCCAGCACCTCGGAGTTATCCGAATTGCCGTGCATACCCACCACAAGCATATCCATGTCGTTGTGGCAGAAGCTTCCGCTGTAGGGGGATTTGTCCAGCTGGGAGCAGATGATGCCGTTCACATTGAACCAGTTATCCTGTATATCGCCGGTGGAGCGGAACATCTGTGCGCCGGAGGAGCGAATCCAGCTGTAGACATCATCAGCGCCCCAGTTGCAGGCAGAAAACAGAATATCCCTGCCGCAGCTGCGCAGTGCCATAGCCATTCTTCTGTAGAGATTAGCGCCGTCGGCGGCAGCAGGCTTGTAGCAGTAGTCATATTTCAGGTAGTCAACGCCCCAGTCTGCAAAGGTCTCCGCATCAACGAATTCGTGCTCGAAGCTTCCGGGGTGACCTGCACAGGTGTGGGTGCCGGCGCAGGAATACATACCGAATTTCAGCCCCTTGGAGTGTACATAGTCAGCAACAGCCTTCATGCCCTCCGGGAACTTTTCTCTGTCGGGAACGAGCCTGCCCTTTTCGTCACGCTGCTTTTCGCTCCAGCAGTCGTCAATGATTATATACTCATAGCCTGCCTCCTTCAAGCCGCTTTCCACAAAAAGGTCGGCGGTGGAGCGAATGAGCTTGTCGCTGATATTCCAGCCGAAGCTGTTCCAGGAATTCCAGCCCATGGGCGGTGTTTGTGCAAGTGGTGTTTTCATAGTTCATTACCTCGCTTTTATATAGAATGCTTTTTAAAATGTTCATCGTCAAAGGCAGCCGTCTCTGAATACCTGCATCATTTCATTGGTCAGGCTCAGATTGTTCGGCTGCAAAACTATCTCGCTCCGGGGGACCCACCGGGCGTATTTCAGCTCATTTGAGTCCATTCGTATCTCTCCATCGCCCTCTGCGTCGCAGAAGAAGCCCACCAGCAGGTCCTGCGCCATGCCCCAGGGCTGAGACTTGTAGTAGCGTATGTTCCTGACCCTGACCCCAGTTTCCTCCATGACCTCTCTTGCAACGGTCTGTTCAAGGGTCTCGCCGATCTCTGTGAAGCCGGCGACCAGTGCGTTATGGGCATAGCCCCTTGCGTAGCGGGTGATAAGTATGCTGTCACCCTTGGTGACGCCTACTATGACTGCGGGGTTTATCCTTGGGTAGATCACATTCCCGCAAGCGGGGCATCTGAGCGCCCGCTCGGTGTCATGGAGGGAAAGGCTTTCTCCGCAGCGCCCGCAGAAGCGGTTGTCGGCATACCATTTCCATAGGTGGTATGCAGTAAAGGCCGCAAATATCTCCTTGCCGCCGAAGCTGTCTCTTAGCTCACGAATGCTGTGATAGCCGAAGCTCTCTGAGGTGCAGCTGTGCTCTGAGAGGGCGATGAATAATCCGGTGCCGTCCAGCGAAAAGGCGTAGACAGTCTTTTGGGCAGTGACCTCCTTGGGAGTGGGGAATCGGAGAACACTGCCCCGGGTGTCAGCAAGCAGGCGGCCCTCGCTGTCAAAGCACAGCAGGCAGCCGGTGCTGCCGGGCTCTGAGGGCCTGTAGCTGTTGTCCAGCCGGCTGGGAGAAATATCCTGTATCATTGGTGCTCCTCCTTGTCTTTGCGCAGCGCCTCACGCATTATATGTGTTTCAAGATCAGCAAGCCTCGTGGGGATAGGTATATGGCTCTCTTTGCCGGTCAGTTCCATTGCAAGGCGGCAGGCGGTTTCAAGAGAAATATTATTCCCCACAGACACAAACACCGGTTTGACGTCCTTGTGTGTACGGAGGGCTCTGCCGTAGACCTCACTGCCGATAACTATATCCGTATAGCTTCCGGCTTGATTTTCCGGCTCTGTATAGTCAGTCTTTTTGTCTGCCCGGAAATATGTCTTAGCAATGCCTATCGTGGGCTTGTTCAGATAAAATGAGGCGTGGGTGGCAATGCCCATGTGTCTGGGGTGAAGGTAGCCGTTCCCGTCGAACACAAAAAGATCGGGCTCGGTCTCAAGCAGCTCAACAGCCCTCTGCACCAGCGGCAGCTCCCGGAAGGCAAGAAAGCCGGGGATATAAGGCACGTCTATCCTGCCGGCAAAGTGCTTCTTTTCCACCACCCGGCGGGTGGCCCTGTCTATCACCACAATGCAGCAGACTGCCTGCTCGGTGCTCTGCTCCTTCCAGTAGGCCAGGTCAACTCCTGCAACGGTTTTGAGCTCTGCGTCTGAAAAGCTGTCCTCCAAAGAGATCTTGCCTTTAAGCTCGTTCTGTATTTTTTCAAGCTCTGTTTCAGTCATAGCGGGTTTCCTTTCTGGTTATAGAAATGCGGGCTCCGGAATGTTTTGACCGTATAGGATACATTATACAATAATCTGTCAGATTTTTCAATAGCTTTATCAGCCTGATCAAAAAAATATCTCCGGGGCATTATCAGCTGGCCCGGAGATCTGTAAACAAGCCAAAGGGCCGGCCTGCAATTGCAGAAACCGGCCCTTCGCTGCGGGGGTATGATATTCCTTACTTTTTGTGCCTTGAGAAGATAGCTAACAGTGCTGCTGCAATGCTGCCTAAGCCTAAGCTTGCAGCGGCTGCGCCTGTTGAGGGGTTGTCGCCGGTGTTGGCAGAGAGGCTCC
>CADBTF010000200.1 GCA_902797485.1 uncultured Ruminococcus sp.
CTCTCTCTGTCAGAAACATAAAGCTGAACTATCTCCTTGCCATCGGCCTTACCTGTATTGGTGACTGTTACTTCGACCTTTAAGGTGTGTTTGTCGTCGATCTCATTGTGTGAGAGCCGCAGGTCACTGTACTCAAAGGTTGTGTAGCTCAGGCCGTACCCAAAGGGGTAAAGGGGCTCAAGCTCCTTCTTGTCGTAGTATCTGTAGCCTACAAACAGCCCCTCCTGATATTTGGCCACATCGCCCTCTCCCGGAAAATTGAGGTATGAGGGATTGTCAGAAAGCTTCTTCGGAAAGGTCTCAGCAAGCTTGCCGCTGGGGTTCACTTTGCCATAGAGCACATCGCAGACAGCTCCGCCGGAGCCCTCACCGCAAAGATACGCCTCAACTATTCCGCTGACCTTATCAGCAAAGGGTATCTCGATCGGTGAGCCGTTATGCAGCACAACAACAATATTCTTATTCACCTTGCAAAGCTCATCTATCAGCTTGATCTGGCACTCCGGCATACGCATATGTGTCCTGTCATAGCCCTCTGACTCAAAGGAATCAGGCAGCCCGACAAATACAACAACAGTGTCAGCGGCCTTTGCTGTTTCAACAGCTTCCTTCAAAAGTGCCTCGTCGGTCCTGTCCTCGTTGGTGACATACCCCTGTGCGTAGCTTACCTCTGCATATTCCTTAACGCAGTCTATAGCAGCATCAACTCTCAGCGCATTGATGTGTGAGCTGCCGCCGCCCTGGTATCTCGGCTCCTTGGCAAACAGGCCTATGAAAGCAGTTTTCTTGCTGTTGTCCAGCGGCAGTATATTATTATCATTTTTAAGCAAAACAATGCACTCGCCTGCAAGCTTTCTTGCCAGCTCATGGTCCTTGAGCTTGTCCCATTCAGCAGAGGGGTCAGCGCCCTCGCTGGCCTTGTCGATAAGCTCCAGCAGACGTCTTACACATTTATCAAGGTCAGCCATTGAAAGCTCACCCTTTTCGACTGCTTCAACTATCAGCTTATCATTCTTACCGTAGCTGGAAGGCATTTCAAGGTCAAGCCCCGCCTTGACGCCTTCAACTCTGTCATCAACAGCGCCCCAGTCACTCATTACAAGGCCGTCAAATCCCCACTCATCTCTTAGCACGTCAGTCAGCAGCCACTTGTTCTGCGAGGAATGAACACCGTTGATCTTATTGTATGAACACATTACCGTCCATGGCTTGGCCTCTTTGATGACTGCCTCGAACGGAGCTAAGTATATCTCTTTTAATGATCTTTCGTCTATTTCCGCAGATACAGAAAACCTCCTGGTCTCCTGATTGTTAGCCGCAAAATGTTTAACACAGGAACCCACGCCCTTGCTCTGAACTCCCTTGATATGTGCAGCAGCCATCTGTCCAGCAAGGTACGGGTCCTCGGAGAAATATTCAAAGTTTCTTCCGCACAAAGGCGACCTTTTTATGTTGCAGCCCGGCCCGAGAATGACCGCCAGCTCCTCATGCTTGCACTCGTTTCCTATCGCCTTGCCTATGGTCTCCATGACCTTTCTGTCAAAGGAGCATGCAGAAGCACATGCCGTCGGGAAGCAAACCGCTTCAATAGCCTGATTGGGGTTCTCCGCCAGGTCAACATTTTTGCGAAGTCCGTGAGGCCCGTCAGAAACCATAATAGCCGGAATGTCCAGCCGCTCTACTATTTTAGTATGCCAGAAATCGCTGCCGGAGCAAAGTGAAGCCTTCTCCTCAAGAGTCAGCTCAGATAAGATCTTGTCAATGTTCATAAAACGCAATTCCTCCCTAATAAAAAATTGTACAATATTATTATATCACATACTTTTGAAAAAAGCTATAGCTTTTATAAATTTTACAATTATTTATCATTTGAGAACAAATAAACCGTCAATATGAAAAATATTTCCCAACCCCCTTGATTTTATCCGGTTTCTGTGCTATAATAAACAAAGATTATTTTTGGAGGATTGTAAAATGAATTTATCTGCTGTTATGGCTGCGTCTCAGAGCCCTTCCGGTATGGATATGGTCATCACCTTTATCCCTCTGGTGCTTATCATCGTTTTCTTCTATTTCTTCATTATCCGTCCCCAGAGAAAACAGGATAAGAAAGACGCTCAGATGAGAAACGAGCTTGAGATCGGTGACGAAGTCGTTACCAACGGAGGTATCGTCGGTATCGTGTTCTCTGTTAAGGACGACACCGTTGTTATCGAGACCGGAAGCGACCGTGCTAAGATCAGAGTTATGAAATGGGCGATCGCTAAGAACCTGACTGTTCATGACGAATAAGATCTGAGGCTCTGCATAATTGCGGAGCCTTTTGTCATATATGCCCCCTCTGCTTCATATGTATTAATAGGAGGGGAGTTCTATGACTAAGCACAAGCGATTTAACAGGCTCAAGCAAACTATAGCCACCAGAGCGCTGCTCTCTGCCGGGTGGGCGATCTTGATAGTTCTGCTTATAGTGCTGGCTTTTGCCTTTGTACTTACAAAGATCGACGTTCCCGAATCGGTTATCTCAGTGGTGACTGCTGCTGCTCTGTGTATCGGTGCTTACGTCGGCGGCTATGTCGGGGCTAAACGCAACCGCAGAAACGGCCTGCTGCTGGGCGTTTTGTGCGGTGCCTTCATATTTATGATACTGTTTCTGCTAAGCATCATCTTTGCAAAATCAACAGAGGGCCTTTCCGGCGGAGCTAAACTGTTTTTAGTGCTGCTGTGCGGAGCTGTGGGCGGTATCGTAGGCGTCAACAGTAAAAACACAAAATGTTAAGATAAATATTTATTGCTATTTAACGGAAATTTAATAATTACTGCCGCAATATGTGTTATAATGTAAAAAATAATCATTAGGAGGAATTTTATCATGAAGCATATCAAGACTATTAATAAGGCTAATCTGAAGGCTTCTGCTGCCAAGGGCGGCTGCGGCAAGTGCCAGGCTTCCTGCCAGTCTGCTTGCAAGACCTCTTGCACAGTTGCAAACCAGAAGTGCGAGAAGGACGCTTGATCGGTTTCTTTAGCTGAACTGATATAAAGGGACATCACGGTGTCCCTTTAATTTTTATATCAACTATTTTTCTGCTTTGGACCTGAGATTTTAAAAATAAAGGTGATTAACATGATACATAAGTTTAAGCTTGCCGGCCTGAATATCCTGCTTGATGTCAACAGCGGCGGAGTTCACATTATCGACGACCTGACCTATGACCTGCTTGATAACGTTGAGCCCCCCTTTGAAGAAAAGTGCCCCGCAAGAGTAGTGGAAAAGCTTTCCAAGACCTACCCCGCCGGCGAGATAGAAGAGTGCTACGCTGAAATAATCGAGCTCTATAATGACAAGATACTTTTCAGTGAGGACGATTACGAAAAGTACGCCCTGACCTCTGTGGCCTCACCGATCAAGTCTATGTGCCTGCATGTCTCCCATGACTGCAATCTGAGATGCGAATACTGCTTCGCCTCCACCGGAGATTTCGGCGGCGGCAGAATGTTGATGAGCCTGGAGACTGGCAAAAAGGCTATAGATTTCCTCATGAAAATGTCCGCCAACAGGCAGACATTAGAGCTTGATTTCTTCGGCGGCGAGCCCCTCATGAACTTCGACGTGGTCAAGCAGATCGTCGCCTATGCCCGTGAGGAAGAAAAGAAATACAATAAGACTATCCGCTTCACCATCACAACCAACGGTATGCTGCTCACTGAGGATAAAATGGATTTCATCAATAATGAAATGTCCAACGTGGTGCTCTCCATTGACGGCCGCAAGGAAGTAAACGACCGTATGAGAAAGCGTGTTGACGGCACCGGCAGCTATGACAGGATACTTGAAAATTTCAAAAAATTCGTTCCTATGAGAGGGGATAAGGATTATTACGTCCGTGGAACATATACCAAGTATAATCTTGATTTTTCCAACGACGTTATCCACCTCTATGAGCAGGGCTTTGATCAGATCTCTGTTGAACCGGTCATGGCTGACCCTAAAATGCCCTATGCTATCAGCGACGGCGATCTTCCCAAGATCTTCAAGGAGTACGAGATACTTTCAGAGAAGATCATGAAGATCAGAAGCGAGGGCAAGTTTATCAATTTCTTCCACTTTATGCTTGATCTTGACCAGGGCCCGTGTGCTATAAAGCGCTTGAAGGGCTGCGGCTGCGGCAATGAGTATATTGCAGTTTCCCCTGACGGAGACATTTATCCCTGCCACCAGTTTGTAGGATTGGAGCAGTTCAAAATGGGCAACGTCAACGACGGCAGCTTCAACTACGACATCAAGGCAGATTTTGCCAAGGCCCATGTCTACACCAAGCCGGAGTGCGTAAAGTGCTGGGCTAAGTTCTATTGCAGCGGCGGCTGCAACGCCAACAACTACCTCTATGCCGGGGATATCCATAATTCTTATAAGCTGGCCTGCGAGATACAGAAAAAGCGCCTTGAATGTGCTATCATGATGAAAGCCATTCAGATGATGGACACTGCCGAATAATATAAGCTCTGCAAATGTTTAACAGCATTTGCAGACTTTTTGTTTACAGGCGATTGACTTATCTCCTGTTTTCTGTTATAATAATATATTGCGAGGTAGTGATATGGATA
>CADBTF010000201.1 GCA_902797485.1 uncultured Ruminococcus sp.
AACAAAGCCGTCGCCCTTTTCTTCAAGCGCCTTGATGATCTCATCGGTGCTGCGGCACTGGTAGGTGCGGTTCTTGCGGTTTTCAAGGGCCTTATCGAACATACCCTTGGGTATCTCGTTTTCAAGCAGGTCCCTGACCTTAGCTGCCAGTGTTTCAAGCTCGTTTTCCAGCGAAACCGTCTGCTTCTCGCCGTTATAGCGGGTGGCAGCTATGCACTGGCCTGCCTCGATATCCTTGGGGCCGATCTCTATCCTGACAGGCACGCCCCGCATTTCATGCTCAGAGAACTTCCAGCCGGGAGAATTGTCGCTGTCATCTACCTTGACTCTGATGCCGGAAGCCTTGAGCTTCTGACAGATCTCATTTGCCTTATCAAGCACGCCCTCCTTGAACTGAGCGATAGGAACGATAACTACCTGAACAGGGGCAACTGCCGGAGGCAGCACAAGGCCGTTATTATCGCCGTGGGTCATAATGATCGCACCGATCAAACGGGTGGTCATGCCCCAGGAGGTCTGGTGGGGGTATTCAAGCTTGTTATCCTTGCTGGTGAACTGTATACCGAAGGCCTTGGCAAAGCCGTCGCCAAAATAGTGGGAGGTGCCGGCCTGGAGCGCCTTGCCGTCGTGCATCATGGCTTCTATTGCATAGGTGGAGACAGCGCCGGCAAACTTGTCCGACTCAGTCTTCTGACCTCTTACCACAGGGATACACAGGCTCTTCTCGCTGAAATCGGCATAGCAGTTCAGCATACGCTCGGTCTCCTCTATGGCCTCCTCTGCAGTGGCGTGAATGGTGTGGCCCTCCTGCCAGAGGAACTCACGGGAGCGCAGGAAAGGACGTGTGGTCTTTTCCCAGCGGACTACAGACACCCACTGATTGTAGAGCTTGGGCAGGTCACGGTAGGAGTGGACGATATTTGCATAGTGCTCGCAGAAAAGTGTCTCAGAGGTGGGGCGTACACAAAGGCGCTCCTCAAGCTTTTCGCTGCCGCCGTGTGTTACCCATGCGACCTCCGGAGCAAAGCCCTCGACGTGGTCCTTCTCCTTGTTCAGAAGGCTTTCGGGAATGAACATAGGCATACACACATTTTCGTGGCCCAGCTCCTTGAAGCTGGTATCAAGTATGCGCTGGATATTCTCCCAGATAGCATAGCCGTAGGGCCTGATGACCATGCAGCCCTTTACGCTGGTGTACTCCACCAGCTCTGCTTTCTTGCAGATGTCAGTATACCACTTTGCGAAATCCTCGTCCATTGAGGTTATAGCCTCAACTTTTTTATCATTTTTTTTTGCCATGTTTAAAATCAACTCCATATATATCTTTATTATAGATCTTGTAATTCAGGTCGTATTCCTCATGCTGGGCATCGTAAGCACCCTTGACCGAGGGGGCTGCTCCAGTCTCGTCATTATCCTCCACCCTTGCGGGACTGTTCCATTCGGGGTGCCGTTTGGAGATCAGGCGGGCAAGCCTGGGGGTCACAATGCAGGCTAATGCTATAAAGGCCATTATCACCGCACTGCCGATGACAAGCTTTATCAGCAAGGCTGCCAGCTCGTTATTCATAAGCGCCCTCCCTCCCAGTATAATAATACCTTTATACTTTATCACAAAAACCCGGTTTTGTCAAGATTATTACTGCGGCTGCTGGTTTTCGTACTGCGCCGGATGCTTTGCCAGCTCTGATCTGATGTCGTCAAGCAGTTCTTCAGCAAAGCCTGACAAGAACAGAGCCCTCACCAAGTTAATGGCGAGGGCTTTATATGGTGCAGCTGACGGGAATCGAACCCGTACGATGTTGCCACCGAGGGATTTTAAGTCCCTTGCGTCTGCCTGTTCCGCCACAGCTGCTCAACAGTATTATTATAACACATCTTTTTTTGATTGTCAATATTTTTTCAGCACAGAAAATATCCGGGAGCGCCTTGCAGAATTTTGAGATTATTAATCTTATACTTGTTGAAAAAGCCGCCCCGATATGGTATAATTACAGCAGCGCTCCCCTGCTATTTCACAAGCTGGAAGCCGATTATCCCTGCAACGGTCAGCAGCCCGCCGACGATGCTCTGGCGTGAGAGCCTGCTGCGGCGGTCGGCAAGGGCTGTGATAAACAGAGCTATGAGTATGAGCGGCTGGATAAACGAATAGTTTGAAAGGCTTTTGGCTGCGGTATAGTTTTCTCCCAGCAGTCCGGCTGTATTGGGCAGCTTGGCGATCAGTACTATAAAAGCTCCTTTTTTGCCCTCCGGCTTTGCAAGCATTTTCCTGACGCTGATCTGTGACAGGGAGATCACTGCCAGCAGAGTCAGGGCGATAAAAAGCGTCAGGGTATTGGGCAGTATGCTTTTGGTGGAGCGCATGATAAGGCCGTAACCGTATTTTGTAAACACATAGACTATCAGGTGCAGCCATATCTTTCCGTAGCGGGTGCTTTTCTTATCTGCCTGCGAAGCAGTGAACAGCCCGGCAAGGGTCACTGTGATAAAGAGAAGGCAGAGCACAGACAGAGAGCTGTCATAGAACAGGACATCTGTGAAATAGGACATGAACAGCGTCAGCCCCACCCAGGATTTGAGCTGGAAGGGTGTCATCTCCCGCAGGATAGTAGGCAGCACTGCAAACTCTGTATACTTGCAGGCTGCGGCAAGGGCTATGGGGATAAGTATTTTCGGAGACCACTCAAAGCTCAGCTCCGAAAAGGGCAGAGTGAAGCCTAAAAACACAACTGTGCCTGCTGCCATAAGGAACATAAGCTCATGGCGGTCATAGCAGGCCCGGCTTACTGCATATTTATCATTCAGGGAGCAAAGCGTATAGCACGCTACCACCATAAGCATAACAACCAATTCGATCACCCAAAGGGTATTTTATCACATTGGATAATAAAAATCAAGTGCAGGCAAATGTTCCGCAAAAATGGCTTTACTGTGCGCAATTTCTGGTTAGTACACATTGTATATTTTGCATTATAATTCTGACAGGTGATGTATAATGAACAGGGCTTTTTCTAAACTATGGCTTGACTACAAGCCCCTTGACCCCTCCTTCACCGGGCGGGCGGCTATACGCTGCTCGTCAAGGGTGAACAGGCAGGGAGCGGCTGTAGGTGAGCTGATAACTGCGCTTTCGGCTATGCTGCCAAACGCAGAGCTGACCTTCGGGGCAGACAGCGCAGCGCTGATATTTGAGACTGACATAGCGGATTTCATATCCGAGGAGGAATACATAATCAGCGGCGACGAGCGGGGCGGCTCAATAATCGGCGGCTCTGAACGGGGGCTGCTTTACGGCGTGTTCGCATATTTAAGAGAGATAAGGTCACAGGGGGGCTTTGTGAGGATAAGCAAAAGGGTCTGCCCTGCTGTGCCCCTTAGAATGCTCGACCACTGGGACAACTCCGACGGCACTATAGAGCGGGGCTATTCCGGGGGCTCATTCTTCTTTGAGGATGGCGCACTCACAGTCAATGAGCGGACAGAGATGTATGCCAGGCTGCTGGCGTCGGTGGGGATAAATGCTGCTGCCATAAACAATGTGAATGTGCGCGGAGAGGCAGTGCGGCTCATCACAGAGAAGCACTATCCCAAGCTGAAGGAGCTGGGGGCTCTGCTGGCAAAATGGGGCATAGCACTTTATCTGTGCGTGGATTTCTCGGCGCCGATCTCAGTCGGGAAAATGCGCAGTGCGGACCCATTGGACGTTAATGTGGCCTGCTGGTGGCAGAGCAAGGCAAAGGAGCTGTATTCTGCGGTGCCTCAGCTGGGGGGATTTCTTGTAAAGGCTGATTCGGAGGGCCAGCCGGGGCCTTATGCCTACGGG
>CADBTF010000202.1 GCA_902797485.1 uncultured Ruminococcus sp.
ATGCCGAGGCTGTAAAGAGCGCCAAGACCGTTGTTTGGAACGGACCTATGGGCGTGTTCGAGAACCCTGTTCTTGCAAAGGGCACTATCGCAGTTGCTCAGAGCCTTGCCGATACCGATGCTACCACTATCATCGGCGGCGGCGACAGCGCAGCAGCTGTTATCTCGCTGGGCTTTGCTGACAAGATGAGCCACATCTCCACCGGCGGCGGAGCTTCCCTTGAATACCTCGAGGGCAAGGTGCTTCCCGGCATTGATGTTATCGCTGATAAATAATTGACTGACGGATAGGGCGCTCCTGCGTGGGCGCCCGTATCTGCATTATCTATTGGTGACATAATATGGAGCTGACAAGATTTTTGACCCTCCTCGCTGAGGACGAGGGCACAGACGTTGCCAAGGCCGGATTCTTCTCTGACTATATGTGGATAGTCGGAGCAGTGCTGGTGGTGGTCGGGTTAGGGCTTCTCTATTTCGGCATCAAGGTCGGTAAGGGCTACCGCTTCATGCCGGAGCAGACCGAGACTGTGATAGTCGAGGACGAACTGCCCTCGGCCAATGCCGAGATAATCGAGCGCAGAAGCACCGAGATACCGGACTACAGCGCCAAGGGCGAGGGCAAGATAGTTTTTAAGGAAATGCTTATCCGCTTTACCGTTGAGGGGCAGAGCTTTGAGGAGTGGATAAACGATTCCGGCGAGTATTCCGACACCGTACCGGTGAAGTACAATCCCACTAACCCGCAGGAATTCCATGTCTATGAGGGCGACGGGGATTTTGAGGGCATACCCGATGAGAACGGCGACCTTTCCGGCAACGAGGACAAGGACGCAGAGGAAGCCCTGGAGGGCAGCAGAAGCGTAATGCTCACCCTTATGGGAGTGGGGCTCATCATTATGGCCGTGGGTCTGTTTGTACTCATAGACGGCTTATCAAAGTAACTGATATTTTTTTATAAAGGAGTTAAACGCATTATGAAAAAGAGCGTAAGAAAGGCAATCATTGCCGGCAACTGGAAAATGAACAAGACAAGACCCGAAGCCAAGGAGCTTATCGAGGCTATTAAGCCGCTGGTGGCTAACGCTGAGGGCAAGGTAGAGGTCATCACCTGTGTGCCCTTTACCAATCTGGAGACTGCTATAAATGCGACTGCCGGCAGCAATGTCAAGGTAGGCGCTGAGAACGTTCACTTTGAGAAGAGCGGCGCTTTCACCGGAGAGATCAGCGCTGATATGCTCACCGAGCTGGGCGTTGAGTATGTTATCATCGGCCACAGCGAGAGAAGACAGTATTTCGGCGAGACCGACGAGACTGTAAACAAGAGGACCAAGGCTGCTCTGGCTGCCGGCTTAAAGCCTATCGTTTGCGTAGGCGAGCTGCTCTGGGAGCGTGAGTGCGGCATCACTGAGGAGGTTATCGCACGTCAGATCAAGCTGGACCTCTGGGACGTTTCCGCTGAGGACGTTAAGAAGACTGTTATCGCCTATGAGCCTGTTTGGGCTATCGGCACCGGCAAGACCGCTACCGCTGATCAGGCTGAGGAGGTTTGCGCATTCATCAGAGCACAGCTGGCTAAGAAGTATGACGAGGCCACCGCAGAGGCTGTTACTATCCAGTACGGCGGCTCTATGAACGCCGGCAATGCTGCTGAGCTGCTCTCCAAGGAGAATGTGGACGGCGGACTTATCGGCGGAGCTTCCCTGAAGGCCAACGATTTCAACGTTATCGTTCAGGCTGCTGTAGAGGGCTGAAATAAGAAATAAACTTTACTGCACCCGAAAGAGGTGATTGACATGGCGGCTGTTCGAGACATCAAGATCATAGACGGCGAATACACCGGAAAGCTGCCAAGACCTCTCCGGCGTATCATAGATGTGCTGGCGGGTGTGTGCCTTATGACTGCACCCCTCTGGGCTATGTTCAGCTATTTCAAGGTGACTGTCATTGCTGCGGGCTTCGGGCTGGTATACATAATCGTTCAGAAGCTCATCAACCGCGGTGAGCCAAGCACCGGCATAAGGCGGCTCTCTATGGGGCTGCGGATATTTGCCTGTGTGCTGCTTGCGGTCACTGTGTTCATCGTGTTCAATATGGACAGAGGCATGAAAATGTTCTATTCCATGAAAAAGTCGGTCTATTGTTTTGCTGACGGAATTGACAGTTCTGAGCTTGAATTCATGCCTGCAAGCATTCCCGGCAGCTCAGAGAATTACTTTATGATATTCATTGCCTCCAGCAAACAGGGAACTCCCGGTGCAAGGATACATTTTGTTACTGACGGTGAGGGTGTGGACCAGCTCCGGGAGGAAGCCCTCTCAAAGGGCGGAGAGCTCCAGGAGCAGGAAAGCTTCGTGTATAAAAAGCTGCGGGTCTACTGCGAGGAGATCGGTGAGACCGTTAAGGGCGCAGAGGTCTATTCTTTTGGAGAAGCCCAGCGCCAATGCCCGGCATATCTCCTGAACCCAGACACAGGGCTGTGTGTCATTTATTGGTAAATGCTGTAAAAAAAGCCGCTCCGCTGCGGCTTAATAGAAAGGAAATATTTATGGCAAAGAAAAAAACTGTTGTACTGGTAGTTATGGACGGTGTGGGCTTTTCCGTTACCGGCCTTGGCGACGCTGTTACCGAGGCTAACACCCCTACACTTGATATGCTGCTGAAAAACTACCCTAACACCTCCTTGAAGGCTCACGGTGACGCTGTCGGCCTGCCCTCTGACGAGGATATGGGCAACTCCGAGGTAGGCCACAACGCTCTCGGCTGCGGACAGATCTATTCTCAGGGCGCCAAGCTGGTGAACGAGTCTATCGGAAGCGGCAAGATGTTCACCTCCGAGACCTGGAAGCTGCTGATCGAAAACGTTAAGTCCAAGGGCTCAACTCTCCATTTTCTGGGCCTGCTCTCAGACGGCAACGTTCACTCAAATATCCATCACCTTGAAAAGATGCTGGCTAAGGCAAAGGAGCAGGGCGTCAAGAAGGTAAGGTGCCATATCCTGCTGGACGGCAGAGATGTTCCCGCTACCTCGGCTCCTATCTATATCAAGGAGCTGGAGGACTGCATTGCTGCTCTGAATGACGCTGACTTCGACGCTCAGATCGCTTCCGGCGGCGGCAGAATGAAGATCACTATGGACAGATATCAGGCAGACTGGGGTATGGTAGAGCGGGGCTGGAACACCCACGTTCACGGCACCGGCAGGCAGTTTGACAACGCTCAGGAGGCTGTTGAGACCCTGAGAAACGAGACCGGCGCTATCGACCAGGACCTGCCGGAGTTCGTTATTGCCAAGGACGGCAAGCCTGTGGGCAAGGTGGAGGACGGCGACAGCATGATCCTCTTTAATTTCCGTGGCGACCGTGCTATCGAGATCTCTATGGCCTTTGACGGCGGCGAGGAGTTCAAGCACTTCGACAGAGGCGTTATCCCGGACGTTATCTATGCCGGTATGCTGGAATATGACGGCGACCTGAAGATACCGAAGAAATATCTTGTGAACCCGCCCGAGATCAAGAACACCCTCTCCGAGCTGCTGGTGAAGAACGGCCTTTACAGCTATGCAGTTTCCGAGACTCAGAAGTACGGCCATGTTACCTATTTCTGGAACGGCAACCGCTCCGAGCGCTTTGACGAGGAGCTGGAGACCTGGAAGGAGATCCCCTCTGACCGTGTTTCCTTTGACGAGCGCCCCTGGATGAAATCTGCAGAGATCACTGATGATCTTATCATTGCTATCCGCTCCGGAAAGTATGACTTTATCCGCTGCAACTATCCCAACGGCGACATGGTAGGCCACACCGGAAATATGGACGCTACTATTACCGGCGTTGAAGCAGTAGACCTTGGCCTTGCAAGGCTTCTGAAGGTTTGCGACGAGTGCAACTGCACCCTGCTGGTAACTGCCGATCACGGCAACGCTGACGAGATGCTTGAAAAGAACAAGAAGGGCGAAATACAGGTCCGCACCGCTCACTCCCTCAACCGTGTTCCTTTCATTATCTGGGATAAGGAGACCCGCCACGAGATCATAGATGCTGACAGCACCAAGTACGGTCTTGCTAACGTAGCACCCACCGTTGCCAAGCTTCTGGGTCTTGAAGCCCCCGATTGCTGGGAAGCTCCGATGATCTGATGATCTGCAAATAATTATTTACACATAAGTAAAGCCCGGTCCAAAACGAACCGGGCTTTTTGCGTGCCTGCTTATCTGAAATACTGCTCATACCAAACAAGGAATGTGTATATAGTCCATATCTTGCGCCAGTTGTCGGAGTTGCCCCCAACGTAGTCCTTGAATATCTCGTCAACAGCTTCAAGGTCAAAGAACTCTCCCGCCCAGTCGGCAGTGAGCTTTGCACGGACATCGGCGTTATACCGCTCGTCAGCCAGCCAGATGCGTATAGGCACTATGAATCCCAGCTTCTTGCGGAAAGCGATCTCCTCCGGGAGTACCTTGGCAGCAGCCGTGCGGAAGGCTATCTTGTTCTGCTCCTCTGTCACCTTGTACTTTGACGGCAGGCGGGAGGCAATGTCAAATATGCGCCTGTCAGTGAGGGGCATTCTGATCTCAAGGCCCGCAGCCTCGCTCATCTTATCCACATTCAGGTAGATATCGCCCTCAAGCCAGATCTGTATATCCACATCAGACATCTTCGAGAGCGGGTCAAGGCCTTCGGTCTCCTCGTAGATGCTCTTTACAAGGTTTATCGGCAGCACAGACGGGTCATAGTGCTTCAGGAGACGCTGCTTTTCTTCCTCTTTCATGATGTTGGTGTTGCCCACATAGAAGTTTTTCAGATTATCACCGTAGCGCTCAGCGTTGCGGTACATATTATATCCGCCGAAGAACTCGTCTGCACCCTCTCCTGAGTAGCAGAGCTTAGTGTGCTTGGCAGTCTCGATACAGCCGATAGAAAATACTATTGCCGAAGCGTCGCCAAGGGGCTGCTCCATATTCTTCATCACATATGGGACGATAGAGAAATACTGCTCCGGTGTGATGACTGCTGTTGAGTTCTTTCTGCCCAGCAGCTCGGCAGTTTTCCGGGCAAGAGGGGATTCGTCAAAGCGTTCTTCTTCGTAGCCGCAGCTGTCGGACATCTCAGCGTCGGACATAGCAAACACATAGCTGCTGTCCACGCCTCCGGAGAGGAAGCTCTCGGCAGTCTCGTCCTCGTCCTTGACCTCACTCATCATCAGCTTGACGGTGTCGTGTATCTCATCAGCCCAGGCTTCAAGGGATTTTTCGTTGTCCGGCTTGAAGGTCGGCGTCCAGTAGCGGTGCAGAGTGAGCTTTCCGCCCTTGAATTCCAGCCAGTGACCGGGCATGAGCTTCTTCACACCCTTGAAGAAGGTATCCTCTCCGGCAACGTAGGTCAAAGACATATATATCTGGAGCATATCCACATTCAGCTCTTTCCTGAAGCCCGGCTGGGATATTATCTTTGAGATATTGGTGCCGTAAAGCAGGGAGCCCTCATCTGTCAGATAGTAATAAAAGGGTTTGGTGCCGAAGTGGTCACGCAGGCAGAACAGCTTATCCTCCTTGCTGTCATAGAGGGCAAAGGCGAACATACCGTAGAGGTGGTCAGCCATATCATGGCCCCATTTTTCGTAGGCTGCCGTCAGTATCTTTTCCTCACGCTCACGTCTTGGCATACCCGCAGGCAGGCCCAGCTCCTCACAAAGAGCCTTGTGGTTGCGGATATGGCCTCTGTAGTCCTTGATTTCTATCATGCTTATCACCTCAAAAAAATTATATGTAAAATTATTCCTCTTTATTCACCGATACCAGCATCATCAGCGAGCCGACAGCCAGTCCGCAAACGGTATAGAACACCTGAACAGGCACCCGGAACATCAGCATGAAGGCTCCCAGCAAAAGTATGGCACCGGCACATATACCGATCACCAGCCAGGGCTTTTCAGTAAACACTGCAAACCTGTGCCGGAGCCTTGTGCGCAGCGAGAGCCTTTGCTCCAATGCTATCCACGCACCTATTGCAAAGACGGCGGTGCCGAGCAGCAGCAGTATTGAACCTATCCAGCTCATTTTATATCAGCCTTTCTCCCTTTGTCCTGACGCATTATTTCTTTACAGCCTTTATGATGCCCTTGATGATCTGCACAACGATCATCGAGCCGAAGGCAAGGCCGTAAACAGCGCCGAGCAGCCCGGCTGAGAGCTCAGTCACCTTGAAGAAGCTGTGTATAGGTGTGATGAACAGCACCCCGCTGATAAGCACAAAGCCCGCAGCGAAGGCCAGCAGTCCGAACTTGTTGTCGAACATTCTCTTTGAGAGTATCACAGGCTCGTCGGCCTTGCAGCTGAACCCGTGGAAAAGACGTGCCAGACAGAGGGTAGCAAAGGCCATAGTCGAAGCCGTCGCAGCACCGCCGTTGGCGTTGCCTATCAGGAAGGCTGCGATCGTCGCCGCAGAGATCACCAGTCCGCTCCAGCCGATCTTGGTCAGGAAAGCCTTGGTGAGAATGGATTCATTTGCAGGGCGGGGCTTGCGCTTCATGACCTCGTCAGAATGGGGCTCAAGTCCAAGAGCGATAGCCGGCAGGGAATCTGTCAGCAGGTTTATAAACAGCAGGTGTATAGCCGCAAAGGGGACAGGCAGCCCGCCTAAGGAGCAGAACAGCACCGTGATGATACCCGCTAAATTTCCAGAAAGCAGGAAAAGAATGGATTTCTTGATATTGTCGTAGATGTTTCTGCCGTTCTTTACGGCCTTGACAATGGTGGCAAAGTTGTCGTCAGCCAGCACCATAGCAGCAGCGTCCTTGGAGACCTCAGTTCCGGTGATGCCCATAGCCACGCCCACGTCAGCCTGTTTCAGTGCAGGTGCGTCATTGACGCCGTCGCCGGTCATGGAAACGATCTTGTCGTTGTGCTGCCATGCCTTGACTATCCTGATCTTGTGCTCCGGAGTAACTCTTGCGTAGACGCTCTTATCCCGGACGTAGGTGATAAGCTCCTCGTCGGTGTACTTATCCAGCTCTGCGCCCTCCACAGCCTCGGACATATTTTCCAGTATTCCTATCTCCTTGGCGATAGCCGAAGCAGTTACCACATGGTCGCCGGTTATCATGACCGGCTTGATGCCTGCTGCCTTGCACTCGGCAACAGCCTGCTTGCTCTCGACTCTTGGGGGGTCCATCATAGCGATAAGGCCCATGTAGTCCAGAGAGTTCTCGTCCTCCAGACCGATCTCGGTGGCATTAAGCTTTTTGGTGGCAAAGCAGAGCACTCTGAGCCCCTGTGAGGAAAGCTCTTCCACCTGAGCTTTTATCTGCACCTTCTGCTCATGGGTGATGTTCATGCGCTCGGTGAGCACGTCGGCAGCGCCCTTGGTGAACATAATATTCTCACCGTTGACGATATTCAGCGTGGACATGAGCTTTCTGTCAGAATCAAAGGGGATCTCGCTTATGCGCTTGCAGTCTATCCTTATCTGATCGTCAGAGAGCTGACGGTTGCGGGCGTAGCTGATGAGGGCAGTCTCGGTGGGGTCGCCTATCTCGGTGCCGTCCTTTATCTGGCTGTCATTGCAGAGCACAGATGCCACTACCAGCAGCTTTTCAGTCTCGTTGTCCATGCTGGCGTCGTCGGCAGCAATGGTATGCCCTCCTACAACTATCTTGCGGACGGTCATTTTGTTCTGTGTCAGGGTGCCTGTCTTGTCAGAGCAGATTATAGACACGGAACCCAATCCCTCAACTGCCTGAAGCTTCCTGATGATAGCATTTTCTCTGGACATCTTCTGTGTGCCGAAGGAGAGCACGATAGTAACGATAGACGACAGTGCCTCCGGGATAGCTGCCACTGCCAGTGCGATAGCAAACATAAGGGAGTCCATGATGCTGTTGTAGTTGACCTCACTGGCTCTGATGAGGCTCAGGCCGAACACCAGCGCACAGATGATAAGTATGCCTATAGAGAGCTTCCTGCCGAAGCTGTCGAGGGTGCGCTGCAGGGGAGTTTTGCGCTCCTCGGCGTTTTGTATCAGTGAGGCTATCTTGCCCACCTCAGTATTCATGCCTATCTCGGTAGCCACGAATTTGCCACGTCCGTAGGTGACGAAGGAGCCGGAGTAGACCATATTGGTGCGCTCCGCAAGGGGGCACTCTTTATCTATAGTATCAATGCTTTTGTCTATGTTCAGGCTCTCGCCTGTCAGGGCGCTCTCATTGACTTGCAGAGAAGCGCTTTCGATAAGGCGTCCGTCGGCGGGTATCTGATCTCCGGCCTCGATGATGACTACATCTCCGATGCACACGTCCTCAGAGGGGATCACCGCCGCTTCACCGCCCCGCAGCACCTTAGCCGACGGTGATGAGAGCTTTTTGAGGTTTGAGAGGCTCTTCTCGGCTTTCAGGGTCTGAACTGTTCCGAGGATTGCGTTCATGGTGATAACTGTGATGATTACTACAGTGCTTTCCACATCTCCGGTAATGGCAGAGATAATGGCAGCGATGATAAGGATAATGACAAGAAAATCCTTATACTGCTCCAGAAATATCATCAGCGGGGTCTTTTTCCTGCCCTCTGCAAGGGCGTTCTTTCCGTACTTTTCAGCGCTGGCCTTAGCCTGCTCTGAGGTCAGGCCCTTTTCGCCCGAACCGAATTCATCATAGATCTGCGCTGGGGTTTTTCGGTAATGGTCTGCCATAAACTACACTGTCCTTTCGCACAAAAAAGGCAAGACAATTATTGGACTAACTGCACCCTCTGCTGGGGCGTGGCATACTTGCCGGCAATTATTTCAATAAAAGTCTCGCCGTTTAGATATGAAGCGGGTGTTTGCACACCGTCCTGACGCAAGCATAAACAGAGCATAAGCTCCGCCGGCTACTCTCTCCTACTGTTTTATTATACATCTAAAGCGTTAAGTTGTCAATATTCATTTTGCCCTAAGCGCAGGGGCACAGCCGGGTGATTTTTTATTCTGCTGAACAAAAGAGCGCCCCGCAGGACGCTCTCATGTAAAGATCAGTTTTCCTCAAGTACAGATGTGCAGTTGGGGCATCTTGTAGCCTCGATGTTGATGTCTGTCTTGCAGAACGGGCAGGTCTTGGTAGCGGGAGCAGCTTCTTCCTGCTTCTTCTTGCCAAGGCTCATCAGCTTGTTTACAGCCTTCATCATAAGGAATATGCAGAAAGCCATGATGATGAAATTGATGACCGCAGTCAGGAAATCTCCGAGAAGAATGTACTGGCCGCCGTAGATCTTGATCTTGAAGCCGAACTCAGCGCCGCCGATACCTGCAATGAACGGGTTGATAATGTCCTCAGTAAAGGCGGTGACGATGTTGCCGAAAGCAGCACCGATGATAACACCTATTGCAAGGTCCATTACATTGACCTTCAGAGCAAATTCTTTAAACTCCTGTAGGAACTTCTTCATTTGTGAAACACCTCTTCCAAAAAAACTTTATATCATTATAACACACTGCTGAAAAAAATGCAACAGTTTTTCCGTAAATTCTACATATTTTTTTGTAAGATTATAATTAATAAATCTGTAAAAAGTTATACTTTCTGACGCTGAGACGCAAGAGTTATCAGCAGGAATGCCAGGTTATAGATGATTATAAAGCTCGGTGTCAGCTGGCCGAAGGTCCCCAGAAGGGTCATCACCAGCGCTATGCACAAGCCCAGCACGCAGCCGCCTGCCTGTATAGCCACACCCAGAGCAGAGATCTGTTTAAGGCGTTTTGTGCCAATAAGCAGCATGGCAAAGGAAGGAAAGTGCCCGGAGCAGAGCATGGGTGAGGATACCTCCGGTGTGTAGTCGGTCTCCTTGATGTAGTCGTTATGGAACCTGAAGGGCAGCAGCTTTATCATTTCACGGTCAGCTCTGAAAAGCTCTGCTATGAAGTCTCTGTCAATGAAGCCGTCAACGGTCCTGACAATTGAGACTATGCCGTTTTTGCCCAGTTCTCTCAGCCAGCGTGAGACAGAAAGGCTTGCCTTGGCCTCCACCACAAAGAGCATTGACACCACACCTGAGATAGAAAGGTAGAGCACCATATTCCCCTTGGCGTACTCTGCCTCCTTAGCTTCGCTGGGCAGGCCCTCTATAGAGTGATTCTTCATCAGCTCTCTTGAACCGAAGAGCACCCGCTTGTTCTCTATCCAGCCGGAAAGCCCAAGACTGTCCTCGTAGATGTAGCTCTCCACCGGGTAGAGCATTTCTGTCTTGCCCCGGAGCATCTTATAGAATGCTGAGCTGAGTATGCTCCCTGCCTGACAGGCCAGGCTTGCGGCAAAGAGAATACAGTCCTCGATCTTGTTGGAGCCTATGAGCTTTATGTTCTTGATATCCACCATTCCTCTGGGAAACAGCTGCTCGGCATCTATCAGCACCGAGTTGGTGTCAGCAAACTTGTCCACAGCCGAATAGCCCAGCATAACACCGGAGTATCTCAGATACTTGTTCTGCGCTCTGCCCATGGGTATATTGACAATGAGCATAACCGAAAGTGAGGAGCAGATAGTGACAGTGCCGGATATGACCCCGAAGATATTGAATATCCGCTCTGTGGTGCCGGCGGTGCTCTTTTCAAATACCAGCGAAAGCAGCCCAACTGCCACCGCAGCGATCAGAATGAAGGGGGTCATCTTGCGGGAGTATACATCGGCGATATCGGAGGAATAGCTGTTCTTCATAAAGTCCTTGACGAACTCGGTCTTTTTCATGGTGGAAAGCTCCGGGAAATCGTCCAGCACA